>CALXLH010000010.1 GCA_944389145.1 uncultured Spirochaetaceae bacterium | reverse complement strand
CATGATCAAGACGATACGGAGGAAAGCCTATGGATATAGGGATACTGAATACTTCTTCCTGAAGATAAAGTTTGCTTCATTACGAGGCCCTTACAGGTACAAATCCCACACAATTTTGTAAAGACCCTCATTTGCCTTGGCATCCGGGTCGTGCCTGACTTCCGTGTACAGTAACCAGAGGATTCCTCCTTGCTCTCTTATCTCCAGCCGCGTGCGCGGACTGCTTCGATGCGTTCAGCTGCGTCAACATGGTCGTGGTGGTAATCAATAGACGCCTCTTCCTCCTGCGGCATGGCCGCCAGTCCTATTCCGTCCCCTCCTTCGGCCTCAAGGCTGTTTATCCATTCCTCGACATCCTTGGGCCTGTATCGTATGAACCTGCCTACGCGAACATACTTAGGCAGGCTTCTTCCCATTGCTCTGCGCTCCCTGAGGCATCTGTCAGAGATGCCTAGGCGCTTTGCGAGATCCTTAGGCGTAATTAGATACGTGTTCTCAACCATTTCTATCCTCCGAAAGAAAAGCGGCCCTTTCGGAACAGCGGCGGCCTGACCGCTCTCGAGGTTACCTTCCAAAATCCAAAGAAGAGGGATTCGTTCCTATCTCATTCGACAATGGGGAAATGCCGATTGATGACTGATTGCTCCTGATCTCGTTTCTGACGAGCATGGCGAGCAGGCCTTGCATAGTCATTCCTTTAGATCTGGCAAGCTCAAAAAGCTCCTTGCGCTCGCGCCCTGTGATGTCTATTACGAAGTTCTTCTGCGGAGACTCTTCGTCCCGTATGCTTCTTCTTGGCATTGCACATCTCCTCGTAAAGACTGTTTTTAGTCTTTCTAACAGAATCATAGGAAGAATAATGAGGCTTTGTCAACAATTTTTTGTTATTTTTTTAGTCTTTTTTAAGGAATGCAGTAATATTGAAGCATGAGCATAGCGACTGACTTTTGGGAAAGAGTTGATAATTACAACCCATATTCTACTCTGATGGATCTTGCGGAACATACAGGTTGCACATATACAAAATTCCGCCAGCAGAGAGTTAAGCATATCCTTCCGAAGGCGGAGGACGTGCTTGCCATATCCAAGGAGTTGCTTGTCACCACGGATTTTCTACTCACTGGGAAGAAAAATGCCATAGTCTACTCGCCACGTACTGAAGAGATAGCAAAGCGGTGCCAGTTTTATGCAACAGAAACAGACATTGTAATGATTGAGAGGATCCTGCGAATCCCGTCGGAATACGAGGTGATAGAGAAAAAAGAAAGATCCGGTGCTTCGGGAAGCGGCACGGCTTCCTAACGGGACGGTGCTGTATTTAGGAGGAGACAATGGGATTTCTTAGTTTCATCATGGAACGTAAGATGCTGAAAAAAGATTCCGACTGGATGGGGAAAACTATTACAGCGGCAAGCCTGATTACAGGTCGAGAGGATAATATAACTATAGCTGCCGCGGCTGAGATATCAGTCTTTCTGTACATCATGATTGATTCGATTAGGGACACAAAAGGCACTCCAGCCTCCATAAGAAGGATAACCCTCAACCATGTCGCAGACTTCTTTCAATCCGCACTCTCAAAGGCTTGCAGCATAAGCTATGAAGACGCAGGGCCGATATTTGACAGTAGGCAGTATTCTTTTTCCAAGATACTTAATAAGCATATGGGCATAACGGAGGGATTTCTGAAGGATTCCTTAGATTATCTTGTCGATATCGTATCATGGCTTATCGAAAACCACACACCATCAAGGGCTGTACCCGACCCGCAATCCCCAAGTGAATACGCACCTGTATGCTTGGACATATTACTAAAGCATAAAGTGCATATAGTTCTCTCAGAATCGATAATCAACAGGCTTCCTGAGATATTGAAGAGCCAAGAAATCTAGCCGAGAGGATATAATTTTGGAGCTATACTATATATAGGAGGGGTGGAATAAGGAGCGATGCAGACAGAGGGTCCTGATAAGCAGCCATTGTATTTCGTCGTCAATGATTCCGGAGATGCCAAGGAATACACAGAGGACGATAAGAAGAAGGCAGAGGAAAGGCTCAAGAGAGAGGTCGAAGCACGGCGGGGAGAGAGCGATCCTGCGACGCAGGGCAAGACGACAACCGAGGA
Organism: uncultured Spirochaetaceae bacterium; assembly: GCA_944389145.1. Classification (GTDB taxonomy): domain Bacteria; phylum Spirochaetota; class Spirochaetia; order Sphaerochaetales; family Sphaerochaetaceae; genus Ornithospirochaeta. The sequence goes on along the minus strand of CALXLH010000010.1, from coordinate 70,720 downwards.
TGTGCCATGCAAGGAAACTCTCCATGGCACAGAATCGAGAGAAGACCCTCAGCTTCAAAGAATCATCTATGCATTGCGGAATGATGATACGCTGCTGAATCTCGTAGACAATATTATATCCTACGGTCATGAGCCTACGGAGAAAGCGCAGGCAGAGGAAGGCCCTAATGCAGAAGTCGCACCCGCAGAAGAGCTTAAGAATGAACCTCTCGAGAACAAGGAAGATGAGCCGGAATCTATTGAAGTCATAAATAATATCACGCAAAGCAAGCAAGAAGAGGAAGCGAAGGAGAGAAAAAAACCAAGCCTCGCTCTGTGCATAGTGTTTTCAATAATCCTAGGCATGATAGGAAGAGGCGTCGTCCGAGCACTCGTCAGACACACCATCATAACCAGTTCTCCATACTCTTTCTTCTTCCTAGATGAGGCTGCGATGGCGGAGGCAGGCGGACGTACCGTTGCGCTATTCACTGTCTTGTTCGGCTCGATTCCATGGATCATCTATATTAGCAGGATGCATAAGGTAAAGAGCCTAGAGAGGAAGGAGGAGCCGGAAGAGACTCAGCATTGACTATCGGGCGGCGGGTTGCGATAATATGAGCACAGATGGGTGCTGCAGCAAGCGGCGTCCCTAGATTAGAAACAGCTAAACAGCCGCAACTTGTCAGGGTCGGCGGCTGTTGCTTTTTATAAGAGCGATTACGATGCTCACGCTGGTCAATACGACCATGATGATCTCATATGTACTCATAGCGCACCTCCTTTCCCCTATTGCCCATAAGGGTGGGTCGGGAGGATTGCAGCAACCCTCCCGGTCGGAGGGGCAACCGCCTGCCGTGCTTTCAGCACCCGTAGTTGATGATACACGATTCTGAATGCGATTAATACCCTATATAATAGGGCGCAAAGATGAAAAGCAAAGGAGAGACTCAGCATTGACTATCTGGCGGCCATTACGACCGCCTTACCTGTCCTGTGAGCCTAAGCTGTATGTCGCGCACAGCCTCGAGTTCTCCAGCTTCCAGGTGGAGGTAGTGATCCGTCATCTCCTCAGACTCATGGCCTACGACGTTTCTGACGATCTCTCCGGAAAGCCCCGATGCGACGACCTGCGTGTTGAAGAAGTGCCGGAAGGAATGGAAAGTGAGGTTGCGCCTTTCATAATCTATGCCGGCCCTCTCCATGACGTCCTTAAGCGGCTCGGTCAGCATCTTGTCATCATAAGGAGTCTTGCCATCTGCGGAGAATATCAGCTCGGAATCCTCACGGCCATCGGCAAGCGATGCCAGGAGGGAGTACATTCTCTTCGTGAGGGTTATGATCCTCGGCTTCCCGCTCTTCGTGCACTTCATGCCGGACCTGTCAGACCAGCTGCTGTCGATGACGATATATCCAGGATGCACCTGAGACATATGCAAGGCCCTGATCTCTCCCAGTCGCATTCCGGTAAATGCTGCGATGAATGAGGCAACGTACGCAGGCCTGGAATCCCATTTCCTGGAAAAGATCTCAGACACCTCTTCCATCGTGAACGCTCCCCTTCTCTTCGGCTTCTCTATCAGAGGCTTGACCGTCTCGGCAGGGGAGTCTGGAATAAGCCCGTCATACACGGCCACGCGGAGCATCTGCTTGAGGATAGAGAGCATCTTGTTGGCCGTAGATGCCGATATGCCATGGTCCTCCGGAAGACGCAGTATCCATCTGTCAACATCCTTACGCGTTATGGAGCCTAGCATCTTGTCCTTGAAGTACGGCAGTATATGCTTCTCCATCGACTGGCGATTCGACATGCAGAGATCCAAGGAGTAATGTCCGCCTCTCTTTAGCTTATCCTGGATGATGGGGCAGCTCTCCCATATCCAGAACGGCTCGGAGAACTCCGCGAAGGTAATCCTTGATATCGAGAGTGATTCCTGGCTCTCGTAGAGAGTCCCCTCTGATATACGGCGGTTGATCTCGATCAGGGCCCTCTGCTTCGTTCGGCATCCTGTAGATCGCCTGATCCTCCGGCCTTGCCTGTCATAGGCATAATAGTAGATGATGCCATTAGACGCCTTCGTGAGCGTGTAATAATCGGTTTGCTTGTACATTCTCTCCTCCTGAAAATTGAACCAGAATTGAACCAGCACGCTTTTCCGGGGGATGGGATTTCATCTTAAAAAGAAAAATCCCTCTACCGTATTTCCATACAGCAGAAGGATTTAGTTGCAGTGCGGTCGACTGGACTTGAACCAGCATAGCCTTTCGACCACTAGCACCTCAAGCTAGCGTGTCTACCAATTCCACCACGACCGCTCAATTGGCACTGTGATAAACTACAACTTTTGATTGCTTTCGTCAATCAGTTTATGAAAATATTTTCAATAATATTTCTAACCATCAACAGTGCATGCAATTAACGATCAAAGCAGCTGCGTGCCATGGCTCCTTGCCTCTGCCCTGGCCTCCTCTGGCCAGACAGATGCCTGCACCTCTCCGACATGGGCCTTATGCAGGAGGAACATGCAGAGCCTTGACTGCCCTATTCCACCGCCGATCGTCTGAGGGTACTCGCCGGAAAGGAGCCTCCTGTGCCAGTAGAGGTCCTTCCTTTCCTCGCATCCCCTGATCTCCAGCTGCCTCAAAAGCGCATCATGATCCACGCGGATACCCATGCTTGACAGCTCAAGCGAGTCAGAGCGTACCGTATCCCACACTATGATATCCCCGTTGAGGCCATGGTGGCCGCTGCCTGTATCAGTAGACCAGTCGTCATAATCAGGAGCCCTGCCGGAGTGAGGAGGATTACCATAGCCTATCCCGATGAGGAAGATCGCTCCATAGCGCCTGGCAAGCTCCCTCTCCCTCTCCTGCGGCGTAAGGTCAGGGTACTCTGCGGCCGCATCCTCCGAATGCACGAATGTGATTTCCTCCGGAAGAGTGTCCCTGAGCACGGGGAAGTCCTCAGAGAGAAGGAAGGCAGTCCTCTTTATCGAGGCGTAGATCGTGCGCACCGTAGCCTTGAGATAATCCAGCGTCCTCTCCTCTGCATCCATCACCTTCTCCCAGTCCCACTGGTCGACGTAGATCGAATGTATCGCATCTATGTCATCATCCGGCCTGAGGGCATTCATATCCGTATAGATGCCACGGCCTGTCTGGAATCCATAATCCGCAAGAGCCATCCTCTTCCACTTTGCAAGCGACTGTATGATCTCCATATGCTTTGCCCCAAGGTTCCTTACGGTAAACCTGACAGGGCTTTCAACGCCATTGAGATCATCATTTATTCCTGAATCAGAAGGCACGAAGAGCGGAGATGTGACACGTGAAAGCCTCAAGGCTCCTGAAAGCTCTCGCTCGAATATATCCTTGGCGTCCTTTATCGCCTTCTCCGTCTCATGCGCTCCTAAGAGCGGCCTATATCCTTCTGGAAAGCACATAGTATTCCTCCATAGATTGACAATCATACAATAATAATTATTCAATTAACCGTGTTTCAACTAATTGAATAAGGAAAAACAGATGAAAGACAAAGGTTTCTTCGCTGAGTTCCGCAAGTTCATCGCCCGCGGAAACGTAATGGACATGGCAGTCGGTGTCATTGTAGGCGCTGCATTCACGGCTATAGTCAACTCTCTTGTCAATGATATCATAATGCCAGTCATAGGACTGATCACCGGAGGAATCGATTTCCAGGACCTCCAGATCGTTCTCCGCCCCGCGACCGAGACCGCCGATGCCGTGGCAATCAGGTATGGAGTATTCATCAATGCCATCATCAGCTTCCTCATCATCGCATTCGTGGTGTTCTGCTTCGTAAAGGCGATAAACAAGATGAAGGATGCGGCTGAGAGGAAGAAGGCGGAGGAAGAGGCTGCGAAGGCCGCAGTCCCGCCAGCGCCGTCTCCAGAGATCGTGCTCCTGACTGAGATCAGGGACCTCCTGAAGAAATAAGGAAAACGTAAGAGAATGAGCGGGGCTTCAAGCCCCGTTCTTCATTGCCTGTAATATATGGCGTTACGGACCTTCTCCGCATCCTCCGGGCCATAAAGCATCTCAACCAGCCTCAATCCCAGATCGAACGCCCAGCCGGCGCTCTTTCCCGTCACGATATTTCCATCGCGGACGACGCCTTCCTTGGAGAACGGGATATCAGGGGCATAGCTCTCACAGCCGGGGAAGCATGTGGCAGCCCTGCCCGTGAGCAGTCCCAGGGGAGCCAGCACGACCGCAGGAGAGGCACAGATCGCGGCCACGATTCCCGTCTGGGCCGTACGGATCAGTATCTCGTTCACATCCCAGCACTGGGCAAGGTTTACAGCCCCAGGCATCCCGCCAGGACAGAATACGGCATCCCACCTCTCATCCTTCGCGATATCCTCGACAAGCACCGGGCAATGTACCGTGATGCCATGCGACGAGCACACATCCAGGGATCCTACGCCTGCAAGGGTGACATCGGCGCCCGCACGCTTCAGGACATCAGCTGGACAGAGCGCCTCAGCCTCCTCGAAGCCTTCGGCAAGGAATACAAGAACCTTCTTCGTCATAGAACCTCCACGCTTCCGCCTGCGGCAAAGGCCTCCCTTATGAGATCCGCGGCGTGAAGCACGATCCTCTCAGTCTCCTCCCAGCCGATGCATCCATCGGTGACGGAGACACCATATCGCAGCGCCGATGGATCAGAGCCTATCTTCTGCGCTCCCTCGAAAAGATTGGACTCAAGCATGAAGCCCCTTATGGCCATCTCGCCCCATCTTACCTGATCGACAACGGAGCGAAGCACCCTCTTCTGCCTCCTCCAGTCCTTGCGGCTGTTCTGATGGGAGCAGTCTATGATGATCCTGGGCTGAAGAGATAGAGACTCCATCGTCTTCTTGGCATCCTCAACATCATCCTCATAGTAGTTAGGGCCATGATCGCCGCCACGGAGTATGAGATGGCAGCAGTCGTTACCCGCTGAACGGAATACCGCGAGCTGGCCATTGCGTTCCACGCCGATGAATGACGCAGGGCTTGACGCGCTCTTTATCGCATTCACTGCGGCAGTGAGGTCGCCTGACGTGCTGTTCTTGAAGCCGACGGCGACGGATAGCCCGGATGCGAGCGACCTGTGGGTCTGGCTCTCGGTGGTCCTTGCGCCTATCGAAGACCAGGACATCAGCTCATCGGTATACTGAGGCACGATCGGATCAAGCACCTCGCAGCCTACGGGGAGTCCCATCTCGTTTATCTCGATCAGAAGGCTCCTGGCGATCGTCAGCCCCTTCTCTATGTCACATGACTCATCCATGTCAGGATCTATGATCAGCCCCTTCCATCCAAGGGAGGTCCTGGGCTTCTCGAAATAGGTGCGCATGACGATGAAGAACGTGTCGGAGACCTTGTCGGCAAGGGCCTTGAGGCGTGATGCGTATTCCAGCGCAGCCTTCGGATCATGGATCGAGCATGGGCCTATGACTGCAAGCAGCCTGCGGTCCTCTCCCTTGATTATCGCATTCACGGAACGCCTGAACTCCCTGATCCTCCTGACGTTCTCCTCGGTTATAGGGCAGATGGATGCAAGCTCCGTCGGCGTCTTCAGCCTCTCGATGCCAGCGATCCTCACGTCCTGGGTCGATCTATCAATCATCTTCCTTCTCCCTGCCGGACTTCTCACCATCCCTCTTCTTAGGATAGAGGAACCTCTTGATCTTCTGCGTAGGAGTCCTGTCGAACGGCTCATCCTGCAGCTGCACATCCGAGATCTTCGAAAATGCCGACAGCTGGGAGTTTACCTCATTTCTTATCCTCTTGATATACCTCTGGGCCTCTTCCTTCGCATCTTTCAGAGACAGGCTCATCTTCTCGGCCATCACATCCACATCGATCTTTATCAGGGCCACGAGTCCACCATTCTCAGGCACCACGAGAGACTCCTCGACATAGTCCTGGTTGTTTATCAGCGACTCGATCATCTCAGGGTAAATGTTCTCCCCGCCCGGGCCGAGGATCATCGTCTTGACGCGTCCCCTTATCGAGAGCCTGCGCCTGCGGTCGATGAAGCCAAGGTCGCCGGTGCGGAAATAGCCATCGGACGTAAAGACCTCGCTATCGAGATCCGGACGGCCGTAATAGCCATTCATGACGTTCGGGCCGCGTACCGCGATCTCCCCTACGCCATCCTCGTTCTTGTCGAGAAGCACGACGCTGTCATCGGTCACGATCTCCCCAACGAACCCGGGATGCTGGCGATGATGCGCAGATCCGCAGCCTGCGACAAGCGGGCTTGTCTCGGTAAGCCCGTAGCCAAGCGCGTATGGGAAGTGAGCCCTGTGCAGGAATATCTCGACATCCTTGTCCAGAGGCGCGCCTCCGATGCCGAAGAATACAAGCCGATGGCCAAAGGTCTTCTTCAGCTTCCTGCCAATGGTCCGATAGACGATCGGCGACGTAAGCGGATTGGATATGAGCTTCCTGATCCTCGCGTTGTCCCTGAGCACCGGAACGACGGCGGCCTTGTACACCTTCTCTATCAGGAGCGGCACGGTAAGCATGACATGCGGCCTTACCTCGCTGAGCGCGGGCAGGAGGATCGACACGGCCGGCTGACGGCCGAGGAACGTTATCTCAAGGCCGGCCATCAGCGGAAGCACCTGCCCGATCGTGAACTCATAGACATGGCTCATCGGAAGGATCGAAAGGACCTTCATCCCGGGCTTCAGGCGCACATAGACATCGGTGGCAAGATCGGCTGTCCTGAGTATGTTCATATGCGTGAGCATGACCCCCTTTGAGGCCCCAGTGGTACCGGATGTGAAGATGATGGAGGCAAGATCGCCTTCCGCGGCCCTGCGGCTATCCAGCGCAGCCTTCTCGATCTTATGGGTACGCATCGCGTAGCCTGGAGCCGAAGCGAATGAGGAACCATCAGGAATGGATGGGACATGGACAAGATCATCCAGGCGGAAGAGAAGAAGGCCCTCTGCATCCTTAACCTTGACCTGCTGCTTGACATTCACGGCCACGCCACGGGCGCCGCTCTGCTCCAGGATCGATCGGACATCACGCTCAGGGAAGTCCGGGAGTATCGGGACGGCGACTGCTCCTATGGAGACGATGCCGAGATACATCACCATCCACATGGGGCTGCTCTCTCCAAGGATCGCGATGCGGTCGCCCCTATCCACGCCAAGGGACAGCAGGTAGGATGAGACAGCACGGGAGTACCAGGAGAGCTGGAGATATGTCATATCATTCTCCTCTCCGGTACGGAACACGCGATAGCACGTCCTCTTTCCGTAACGTGCCGCGACCGCATCGACGAAGTCAGGGAACGTGTATCCCCGGACCGTCTTCATCCTCAATCCATCAGCGCGACGTACCCTGCGGCAGTCCTTCAGCCTCTGGATATTCCTTTCCTTCTTCTTTCCACCAGCTTTCTTCGTCATACAAGAATCCTTCGAATGCCTCTCCGCGCTCGCATACCTTGCAGAATATCCCGGAAGGGATGGAACGCACCACCTCGTCCCGCACCAGTCCCGGATCATTGTTGTTCCTGCTAAGATGGACAAAGTATACGCTGTCCCCTCTGCGGGCGGTGCGGGATGCGAACGCTACGGCCTCCCTGTTCGACAGGTGTCCATAGCTTCCACGTATCCGTCTCTTGAGGGGGTATGGATAGCTCCCCTTCTCAAGCATATCATCATCATAGTTCGCCTCTATGAACTCAACGTCTGCGATCGAGGCAAGGCGCTCCGCCTCCTCCGGTATCACGCCGGTATCGGTCATTAGGAAGAAGCGGAAGCCATTGCAGAGAATCGCATAGCCCGCGGAGCCCGGGCTGTCATGGCTCGTCCTGAACGGCATGAGGCGGAACGCTCCGACGGCTATCGTCTCACCATACTCGAACGTGCGGAGAAGCGTGCGCTCGATGCGCTGGCGCTCTATCACGACGGCATTCTCGGCAAGCGAGACGGAAGAGATATACGCGGGGATGCCGAGCTTGCGCTGAGAGACGCCGACGCCTCTGGAGTGATCAGGATGGAGATGGGTCAGGAAGATCGCACGTATCGAGCCAGGATCTATCCCATGGTCGCAGAGCGAGCGGGAGAGCTTTGAGTAGGTCACACCCGCGTCGATGACGATCGTATCCTGTCCATCATTAAAGACGTAGCAGTTGCCGCAGCTGCCAGTCGTAAGCGCAAGATAATGGATCATGAAAGCTCCTCAACGAAGCCTTCATCCCAGCCTGCCCTCGCCTTTCCTCGATTCCTCAGCACGGGAAGCACCATAGCCTCCGGATGCCCTATCAGAAGCTCCCTGGCGTCATACTCCATGTATGCACAGCCATTGTCCTTATAATATCTCGAATCCCTGTCAACGAGCACGTCAGGGCTGTCGACAGAGGAGAATATGCTATTCCACACCTTCTCCCCCAGCTCCGCCTTCGCGATATCCACGAACTGGAACGGTATCCTCCGCTCCTTCAGATATCGCAAGGCCTTCTGCGTGTCCCGGGATTTCATCGAGCCGATCACTTCTAGCATATCCAATGATTCTACCTGTGAGGGAGATGCTGTCAATAAGGCGAAATAACTATGAGGCCGCCTATCATAGCTAATCATTACCAGGCGAAGCTTGACCGTATATGCGCCGCAGTGAGATAATCCCGCCAACGACTATGGATACGAGAATCAAGGAAATACTGCATATGACACCCTCCTCAGAGCCTATCAAGGCCGAAGGCTGGGTCAGGACAAGGAGAGACAGCAAGAACGTCTCTTTCATCGAGATAAGCGACGGATCATGCCTGAAGGGGCTTCAGGCCGTGCTCGACAGGTCACGCTTCTCAGACAAGGACCTGGAAGATGTGACGACTGGCTCCTCGGTCGTCGTCGAAGGATGCCTCGTCAGCTCCCAGGGCTCAAGCCAGAGCGTTGAGCTGCAGGCAGAGAGCCTTACCGTCATCGGCACATGTCCCCAGGACTATCCGCTGCAGAAGAAGAAGCACACGGTGGAGTTCCTGAGGGAGAAGGCATACCTGAGGCCTCGCACCAACCTCTTCGGAGCCGTGACGAGGGTCAGGAATACGATGGCCTATGCCGTACATTCGTTCTTCCAGGAAAACGGCTTCGTATATGTGAACACTCCGCTGATCTCCGCATCGGACTGCGAGGGCGCCGGAGCTCAGTTCCAGGTGACGACGCTCGACCTGGAGAACATTCCGAAGGGCGAGGACGGGAAGGTAGACTACTCCAAGGACTTCTTCGGCAAGCTCGCCAACCTCACTGTCTCCGGGCAGCTTGAGGGAGAGACATATGCCCTTGCGATGAAGGACATATACACGTTCGGCCCGACCTTCCGCGCGGAGAACTCCAACACCGCCCGCCACCTTGCCGAATTCTGGATGATCGAGCCGGAGATGGCGTTCTGCACCCTCGAGGGGGATATGGACATCGCGGAAAGATTCCTCAAGTACATCTTTTCCGCAGTGCTGGACAAGAACGCAGAGGACATGGAGTTCTTCTCCAGATTCGTGCTCGCAGGCGTCAGGGAAACGCTTGAGCATGTGATCGAGAGTCCGTTCGAGCATATGACCTATACGGATGCCGTAAAGATACTCGAAAGGCATAACGACCGCTTTGAATTCCCTGTCAGATGGGGCGTCGAGATCCAGAGCGAGCATGAGCGGTTCCTGACGGAGGAGATCGCGAGGCGTCCTGTCATCGTTACCGACTACCCGAAGGACATCAAGGCGTTCTACATGAAGATGAACGACGACGGAAAGACGGTAAGGGCGATGGACGTGCTGGCTCCGAGGCTCGGAGAGATCATAGGTGGATCTGAAAGGGAGTACAGGCTCGACGTGCTGAAGGAGAGGATGAAGGAGCTTGGCCTCGACGAGAGCGCCTACTGGTGGTACCTCGACCTACGCAGGTACGGCAGCGTCCCTCATTCCGGATTCGGCCTGGGATTCGAGCGCGCCGTGCAGTATGTCACGGGAGTGGCGAACATCCGTGACGTCATCCCTTATCCCCGCTACGTCAAGAGCTGCGAGTATTGAGCCGGAAGAGCGAGTAGAGCATCAGCTGCTCGGAGGAAACAAGCCCTGTCTTCTCATAGAGCGATTCCTTGATGCGGCGGACAGTCCTCTCGCTCCGTTCCAGGCGCCTGGCAAGCTCCTTGTTCGAGACGCCGAAGCTCAGCATATGAAGGAGGCGCTTCTCCGGATCTGTAAGGAGGGGCGCCTTGTCCTTTATCGCCCGACGTCCAGACAATCCCCTGATGATATCATCGCGAAGCGTCCTGGATGTGCGGATCAGTACCGTCGCATCTGGAAAGAGCGTGGAAACGAGGAAGGCCTCTCCCTCCTCCACGATCACGACGAGCCTCACGGCCCTCTCCGCCTGAGATATCGCGGCCAGCTCTGACGAGATATCGACGATCGACGGATTTACAAGGAGCAGTGCCTGCGGAAAGCCCTGCAGGGAGAGACCAGGCATCACCGATGTCTTATATCCCCTTCCTTCCAGGAATCCACGAAGCTCCGGCATTTCTTTTCTAAGCATTACGTACATGCCATATATACGCCATGCCCCTGTATTTATGCCAATATTTATTATTATATTCCTATTCTGGAATATTATTATTATCTAACTCTATGACTGCATGATCAAAGGCTGCGGCAAAGCGCTGTATCGTGCGCTCATCGAAACGCTTTGACGGCTGATCGAAAAGCCCCATCTCCCTGAATATCCTGTTGTTCCCACGTTCGGAAAGGCGCTCCCTGATGCTCCCTGCATCGTAGCGGCCGCCTCGGTCATCTATGACGGCAAGGCCCTTATCCAGAAGCCTGGCTGCCAGAGGGATGTCATGAGTGATGGCCAGCGCCGGAACCTCGGCAATCCTGACGATCTCATCATCAGCGCTATCTGCGCCGCTATCCACGACGACCATATGGATCTCGGAGCCGATCTTCCTTGCCTCCTCACGCGTAAGGGTATCCCGGAATGGTGCGCGGCGCAGCCGCTTGTCCTCCTCTATCGCCCTCTCCACATCCTGCAGGCGGCGGTCAGCGACGAACCATGCGCTATGTGCCTTGCCGATGATGCGCCTCAGCACTATCGAGCGGTGGCGTTCCGGAATGGAGTCTGCGTCTATATATATCCTTGCCATGTTTCGATGGTAGCAGAGAGGTATTGATGTGGAAATACTTTTTCCTCTGAATTACTATAGAGTGGATAGGAGGTTCAGATGGAATACTCGACGCTGCAATCCGTAAGATACTCATACCAGCCGAAGCTGCCGAAGATGCTCAGGGGGGGCATCAAGGGAATAGCCGTGACAGAGGGCGATGCCACGACAGCAAGCGGCGATGAGGAGAAGATAAGGGAGCTCTTCCCTAAGCTTTATGGGCAGAAGGAGCTATACTTCGGAGCAAAGGGAAAGAAGCCAAGGGCGAAGAAGCATGTGGTGGGAGTGATCCTCTCAGGCGGTCAGGCTCCGGGAGGCCACAATGTCATCGCAGGTCTCTATGATGCATTGAAGGAAGGAGACGAAGACAACATACTCCTTGGATTCAAGGGAGGCCCGAGCGGGCTTCTGGAGGACAACTACATCACCCTCACCGCAGATACGATCGCCAAGTACCGCAATACGGGCGGCTTCGATATGATCGGCTCCGGACGCACGAAGCTGGAGACGGAGGAGCAGTTCATGATCGTCGGCGAAGTCGCTAAGAAGCATGGCATGACCGCGATCGTCATCATCGGAGGCGATGACTCCAATACGAATGCCGCCATGCTCGCGGAATACTTCGCAGAGCATGAGATAGGCTGCCAGGTCATAGGATGTCCCAAGACCATCGATGGTGATCTCCGCAATGATGATATCGAGGCATCATTCGGCTTCGATACGGCCACGAAGACATACTCCGAGCTGATCGGGAATATCATGAGGGATGCCAACAGCGCCAAGAAGTACTGGCACTTCATCAAGCTCATGGGCCGTTCGGCTTCCCATATCGCGCTTGAGTGCGCGCTGCAGACACATCCGAATATCTGCCTGATCTCCGAGGAGGTGGAGAGGGACGGAACGGATCTTGCAACGATTGCTGACACGATAGCCGATAGCGTGGTTAAGAGAGCTACGCAGGGCTTCAACTTCGGCATAGTCATCGTTCCAGAGGGACTTATCGAGTTCGTGCCGGAGGTACGCCAGCTTATATCCGAGATAAATGAGACGCTGGCTAAGAATGGAGACAGGTTCGCCCGCCTTCCCTCCTGGGATGAGAGGCTTGGCTTCCTGACCGCATCGCTCTCTGTGGAATCGATGAGGGTCTTCAACATGCTTCCGCTGGACATACAGGAACAGCTGCTGATGGATCGCGATCCGCATGGAAACGTGCAGGTATCCAGGATAGAGACGGAGAAGCTTCTGTCCAAGATCGTCGCAGGAAGGCTCCAGGAGCTGAAGCAGGAAGGAAAGTACAACGGAAAGTTCAGCCCGATGCATCACTTCTTCGGCTATGAGGGAAGGGCCGCTTTCCCATCCAACTTCGATGCCGATTACTGCTATTCCCTCGGCTATACGGCATTCCTGCTGATACAATGCGGATGCACCGGATACATGTCCTCGGTGAAGAACCTCTCGAAGAGTCCGGATGAATGGACGGCAGGAGGCATGCCGCTTACGAAGATGATGGACATAGAGAGACGCGGAGGAAAGGACAAGCCGGTAATCAAGAAGGCACTTGTCGATCTGAACGGGAAGCCATTCAAGGAATTCGCCAGGAGGCGCGCCAAGTGGGCAGCGGAGACATGCTACCACTACCCTGGCGCGATCCAGTACTTCGGCCCGGCAGAGCTCTGCGATGCGACAACGATCACGCTAAGGCTCGAAGCGGAAGAATGACGAGAATGAGGAGGGATGCTGCAGCACGGCATCCCTCCATTCTTAGGTTATGTGATTGGACAGAAGCTTCAAAACCGGAATCACCCGCTGCAGCGTCAGGCAGTCATATCAATGGACGGCCATCCGTGCCTGGCATATCGATGCCGAGAGCCTTGAGGACAGTCGGAGCCTCATCCACCAAGGAGCAGGCTGTGCTTCTGAAGGCCTGAGGAAGCCCATATGCTATGAACGGCGGATAAGGTCCATCATCCCCGGCATAGCCATGGCCTGACGGGGTCACCTTTCCCGTGGCGCTGAACGCGCAGCCATCGTCTGCGACGACGAAGATATCGAAAGAGGCAGGCAGATGCAGGCAGGAAAGCTCATCCTTGCCATATACCCTTCCTACCCCATCGACACCGCGAAGATATGAGACAGCCTCATCCTCGCCCATCCCATCAAGATAGATCTCGGCACTCATTCCTGTCGGATGCACGACCATGCCTTCGGCAGGGATCGAAAGGGACCTTGCCTGCGGCCTGTGGCCATGGTCTCCGATGATGAATACCATATAGTCGTCACCGAGAGCATCCAGCACGCCATTCATCAGGCCATCGATAAAGGCCACTGCATGCGGAACCGATGCGGCAGATGGGCCATGAAGGTGCTTCTGATGATCCAGGTATGAAAGATGCAGCAGCGCAAGGTCAGGCTGCTCCTCCCTGATGATATCCTCGAAGACGGCAGCCGCGAATAGATCCATTCCGGGAGTCCTCATCCAGTCAAGCCTGTCCTTATGCCGTAGATAATACCTGTAGCCCTTCTCGGAACAAGAGGCCCTGAACACAGGATCGGTATCATCGCCTGCATTCTCCGTCCATATCTCAGGAACTAGGAAGTCGATATCCGCCCCCGCTGTCATCGGAAAGCAGACCGCGGCGGTGGAGAGTCCCGCATTCCTGGCCCAGTCTGTGAGTATGGGCGTCCTTATCGCGCTCCGCCACCACTGCCAGGAGAGGTCCGGATGCGAGAGGTTATCGATGACTCCCGTATGCTCAGGATAGCAGCCAGACAGTACCGACGCATGGCACGGATAGGTCTGGGCCGGTGTTATCGCCATGCTCCTTGCGATCTGGGCAGATGCAATGAGCCTCCCAAGGCTCTCCGTTCGGGAGAACACCGGGAGGTCCTCATGATCAAGCCCATCTATGGATATCAGCGCGGCCTTCATCAATACTGCCAGCTGTTGTACTCGAAAGGAGCGACCTCAGGCTTTCCCGTATCCTCCTTCTCATGCTCGCAGTACTCAAGATACTCCTGATATATCTTCTTGATGTCCTCGCCCTCAAGCTGCGGGATCACCTTGCTCGCCTCCGTAAGGAAGTGGACCTCATCGCGACCCATCTCCCTTCCCTTCGCGGTATGAAGGTCATAGGCGTAGTCAGGCACCTCGGCAACGCGGCCATGGGCGAAATCCTTGATCAGCATGTTCTTAACGTTATCGCTGGACCTCTCCTTCTTCTGGCGGCAGAGATAGCGGATCGCATGGACGAAGAACATCGGGCGGTCTCCATCCTGATAGAGGAATTCCTTGCGCATGTTGTAGAGCGTATAGATCAGCTCTGGAGCATGCACGTCCCCGAATCCGATGTCCTCGACGCTTATCGCGAGAAGGCGCCTCCACATCTTATCCTCGAACTGAGGGCTGGTTATATACATCTCATAGGCAGCGGCAAGGGCATTATGCTCAAGGCCGCGCCGTATCGACTTCTGCAGCATGCTGATGATCTCATCGCCTGCGATTCCGTTCCTCGTGGTAACCTTCGCCCACGGATCATATGACATGAACTCACTCATTCCATCACCCCTTGATTCCAGAAGATGATACTCCTGCGACGAAGTACTTCTGGGTAAATATGAATAGCACGATAATAGGTATCGTCGCAACCGATGCTCCGGCAAGCTGGACCGGCACGTCCGCGCCTCCCCTTCCCTGGAAGAAGCGCAGGGCCGGGGTTATCAGCTGATGGTCGATCGTGCTGATGAAGAGATATGGATCAAGGAAGTTGTTCCATATGTTTATGAAGCTGAAAAGCACCGTCGTCGCTATCGCCGGCCCGGAAAGCGGTATGAAGATCGTCAGGAGTATCTTCCAGTGCCCAAGCCCATCGATCTTCGCAGCCTCCGAGAGATCCTCCGGGATAGAGCGGAAGAACTCGGACATGAGCATCAGATAGAACACCTCGCTTATCTCAGGGAGGATTATGACCCACATGCTGTCTAGGAGATGGATGTTGCTGAAGTAGAGGTACCTCGGCACCATCGTCGTCTCTCCCGGCACCATCAGCGTTGCCATCAGCACGGCCATGATCAGCCTGGAGCCGCGGAAGCGTATCCTGCTGAACGAATAGGCCGCCGGAAGCGTCACCAGAAGGCGTATCGCTATCGTTATCAGCACCGTCTCGAAGGTATTGGTATACCAGTCGATGAAGTTCTCATGCCCTAACACCTGCTCGTAGTTGCGGAGTATCGGGGTGAATGGCGCGAAGATAGGCTCATACGCCTCGCCCTGCGTGCGGAATGATATGATCACCATCATCACGAATGGCATGACCATCAGTATGGCAAGGATCCACATGACAATGGCGAAGGCAGCGTTTCTTCCCTTGCTCTCTAAAGTCTTTCCAGGCATCTTGACCTCACTTTCGAGACGATCGCGTTGATCGCGATTATGAACGCGGCGAACAGCACGCCCTCCGCGGATGCCACCCCGTACTTGGCGTATGTGAACGCGTCCTCGTAGATCTGCAGCGACAGCACCCTCGATGCCGTTCCCGGACCGCCGTTCGTCAGGGCGACGATCGTGGTGTAGTTGCGGAACGAGTTGATGATGCAGATCGTCAGGAGCATGAACAATGTCGGCGCTATCATCGGCAGGATGACATAGCGGATCCTCTGCAGCCTTCCTGCACCCTCGATCTCAGCGACCTCGAAGAGCTCCTCAGGGACATCCTGGAGCGCGGCGAGTATCGTGATGATGACGAAGGCAAGGGCCGCCCAGACAGCGACCACCGTGGCGGTGGGAAGCGCGAGATACGGGCTGTTGAACCACTGGGGCCCTGCGCTCCCGAAGAGGCGCCATAGCGCGTTGACAGGACCATGCGTCGGATTGAGCATATACTTGAACACGATACCTACGGCAATCATGTTCGTGACATATGGCATGTAGAACATCGTCCTGACGGCGGTACGGCCGGCAAAGCGCTTGTTGAACAGCACGGCTATGATGAAGCCGAGGATCATCACCAGGATGACGTATATCACCGAGAAGATGATCGAATGGAGGAACGATTTCCAGACCGTCGAGGTCTGTATGGCCGTGATGTAGTTATCGAGACCCGCGAAGTCCGTGGAGGCGCGGGTACGGAGCGAATTGCGCTTCCAGAAGCTCACCAGGATGCCATAGAGCATCGGATAGAGCTTGAAGACGGCAAACATGATAACGAAAGGAAGGACCATCAGATAACCGGTCCTCTCATCTCTCCTTCCGCTCTTAGAAAGTCTGCTTTTACTCATCTATCTAATGGGAAATCAAAGCGGCCCCCACAGAGTGGAGGCCGGTCATAATCACATATAGCTCGCTATAGCTTCGTTAACGCGCCTTGTGATGTTCGCCATCGCGGTATCGAGGTCCTGCAGGTCAAGGAAGTATGCCTGAAGCTCCTCGTTGGCGATCCTGTTGTACTCATCAGCGGCGACTCCGATGATATCGGACTGGACGGCGCCCATGCCGTTGTTGACAAGGCAGTTGTAGAGATCATCTACGGTGATCTGCCCGTCAGAGGCCTCTGCGATCGATCCGAACGCGATCTCCCGGTCCTCTTCCGTCATCTCTGCGTATGCAGGGATTCCGCCCTCGAACTTCCACTGGTTCTCGGAGAGCCAGATGACGTACTCAAGAGCTTCCTCTGGATGCTCCGCGTTGACGTTGATCGAGTTGTACGCAGCGCTGACGATGTTGTTGTCATAGCCCTCAGGAGCCGGAGTCCTGGCGATGCCGTACTTCCAGTCCCTAGGATAGTCAGCCTGGCTGTTGAGGAGCCTGGTGAACCAGTTGCCCTGAGAGAACATCGCGAGATGATCTCCGGCCATCGCATAGTAGTTCCAGGAGACGTTCTCGTTCATGATCTCCGAAACCGGCATCTGGCAGCCAAGCTCGTGGGTCATATCATAGAACCACTCGATAGCCTCGCGGCGGACAGGAGTATCGAAATTGCAGGTTCCATCCTCCGTATAGAACGGATCCTCCTTCTGCACGGAGGAGATGATGATCCATGGGTTCTCGGCGTTCATGAATGAGCCATATACGCCGGCATCAGCATCGGAAAGGGCAATGGCGATCTCCTGATAGTCCTCCCAGGTCCAGGGCTCGGTCGTCGAAGGATACGGCAGTCCGGCCTTATCGAAGAGGTCCTTGTTATAGAACACGCAGTAAGCCTCGATCTTCGAAGGAAGCGAGTAGTAGTCTCCATCCTCCTCCACGGGAAGGTTGGCGCCGAACTTCTCCTCGGCGTTGATCCCCTCGCCCTCGACCAGTTCCCTGAGCGGAACGAAGAAGCCTGCCTCGACCCTGGCAGCATAGTACCTTGGTCCAAGCGACGGGATGACATCGATGGTGCTTCCGGCCGTCAGGTCGATATTCACCTTCGCGTCATGGTCCGCGTCGTTACCCGGCGTCGGCTGGACGACGACATGGATACCGGTCTCCTCCTCGAAGGCCTTGTTCATCTCGTTATACCACACCTCATTGGCATAGGATGCCCTGCAGACTGTGGTAACGACCCTCTGGTCGGACTCAGCGTTCTTCTCACTGCTTCCACCGGCAAAAGCCATCGAAATCGCAAGAAGCGCAACGAGTACGGTAAGAGCTGATCTTCTCATCTTTCTCCTCCTCAACCCTGTTTCTTCTGGGACTCCAGGATCTTCAGTATCCTCTCCCTGTATGTCTTGTCGCGGCCTTCCCATTCCGGGTAGACCTTAGACCCTTCAGCATAGAAATCATCCTCGGTACGCCCTTCCATCTGGCCCTGGAGGGTGTGCTTGTCGATGGCGTAGTCAGGAATCTGAGGCCTCAGGTTCCCAGCCTTGTACTCCTTCATGATCCAGTTGAGCATCTCATCGCTGGAGCGGTCCTTGCGAGCCTTGCAGAGATAGCGTACCGCATGTATCGCAAGAAGATACCTGTCTCCATCATGGGTCGGCACGAGCCTTCTCATCCCGTCAAGCTGCCCGATCAGCACGGGAGCGAACGTATCGCCGAATCCTACATCCTCCACGCTTATCGTGCGCAGGCGGTACCAGAGATAGTTCTCCATATCCTCGCTGGTGATCAGCATCTCATACGCCAGCGTAGCCGCGTTCTCCTCATGTCCTCTCCTGATCTCCTTCTGCAGGGCCGAGATGACGAGGTCCGCTGCAAGTCCGCTTACGGTCTTGCACTTCTGCCATGGATCATATGGGAAATTTTCCATCAAAGCCTCCGAAATACATCTGATGATACCAAATCACATTGGATATTCCTTACCTATTTGTAACGAAAACTTCATGATTTGTAGCATCTTTACAGCTGTGATATCATGAAAGCATGCAGTTTCGCAAGGAGGTGATCCATAGCGTCACAAGCCTGGAGAAATGGCATCTCTCCACGCGCATAGCAGAGGCATATCCGTTCTCGCAGGCGCTTCTGAAACAGGGAGGCTATGGACACCATGATGTAGGATTCTGGGTAGAGCGGCCGAAGAGGAGAGGCTTCTCCGTCATCGTGGCCACGCTATCGGGAAAAGGGCGCTTCATCCTCGAGGACGGAACGGTCTTTGAGGTGGAGGAAGGAGAGATATTCATCTCGTCTCCCAATGGGCAGGGCCACAGGGAGGAGACTGTCGGGCCAGAGCCTTGGGAGCATCTGTGGCTCACGTTCTATGCCTCATCGCCGATCCTTTCCAGCGAGGACTTCGACTGGAAGGTATACCGCATATCGGAGGTATCGCTGTATCGCGAGCTTGCCTCCTGCATCCTCCGGGAAGATCTCCATTGCACGAATGAGAGCTCCGAGACGATAGAGCTTGCGGAGAGGCTGCTATTGCTGCTGCTGAGAAGGCTATTCAGCTCAGGGGAGTCTGAGGAGAAGGCAAGGATAAGATCAAGGATGGAGAGCCTATGGAACGAGATATCAGGCTCGCTTGATCAGGAATGGACCGTGGCAAGGCTCTGCTCAGCGATGAACTGCTCAAGGTCGCAGCTTACGCGCATATGCCATGAGATATACGGAGTCTCCCCCGGATGGAAGATAAGGGAGATGAGGATGGAGAGGGCAAAGCAGATGCTCTCAAGCAGCAGTAGCAGCATCGTGGATATCGCGGAATCTGTCGGGTACTCCTCCCCGACCCTATTCTCCTCTTCCTTCTCCTCATATGAGGGAGAGAGCCCCCGTGAGTACAGGAGGAAGAGACAGCAGCGGGCCATCAGATCCGATAGCGCCTCTTATCTGGATCAGGAGAGCGGCGATAGAACACCGCAGTGAAGCCGGTCACCGCGACAAGCGTCGAATCGGTCGATCCCTCCAGCGAGCGGGATATACCTTCCACCTCATCCTTAGAGGCCTGGAAGCGCACCTTCACCAGCTCATGTGCCGTAAGCGCCTGATCGAGCGCAGCTATGACGGCCTCCGTAAGGCCGCTCTTTCCGACATATACCACAGGGCTCAGCGTCTGAGCCTCAGAACGCAGGAAGGCCCTGTCCTTGCTCTTCATCACGATCATAGCATACTCCCGAAGCGCACCTTCACATCATTGCGCCTGACCTTCTTCGTGCTTGTCATCGGCAGAGGCTCATATGAAACGATGACCTTATCTATCCTCTTGTACTGCTGGATATCGTGATTGACGGCATCAACGATCTCATTGATGCGCTTCTCGGCAAGCGACTTATCAGAGCCAGCGAGCTTCATGAGCTCCTCCGATGGCACGACGATCATCGCGATGCCCTCTGCCTTCCTTGCGGCATCCTTCTCATAGCCTATGACGCAGCACTGCTCTATCTCGCTGCAAAGCTGGAATCGATCCTCGATCTCCTCCGGAAAGACATTCTTGCCGCCTTCCGTGACGATGACGTTCTTCGCCCGTCCCGTCAGGTAGAGATAGCCATCCTCATCCTGATGCCCGACATCCCCCGTATTGAGCCAGCCGTCCTCGGAAAGCACCTCTGCAGTAGCCTCCGGATTGTTGTAGTAGCCTTTCATAACCATCGGCCCCTTGATGCAGATGACGCCATTGCCCTCGCTGTCAGGATTGATGATCTTTACCTCCTCCATCGGGAACTTCTTGCCAACGGACTCAAGCCTGTATGCCTCGACAGGATTGACATGCGTTATCGGGCTGGCTTCTGTCAGGCCATAGCCCTGCACGAAATCGATTCCCAGCTCATTGAACATCTTGAAGGTGGAGGTCGGAAGAGGTCCTCCTCCGGATATGCATGTACGCACATTATCGAGGGAGAGCTTTGAGGAAAGCGAATGAAAGAGCTTCTTACCGACATTCCGCCCGGTGACGATCTTCAGGAATCCGGAGATCTTCATCATGGCGCGTATAAGGCCGTAGACGACGATGCCCTTCTTCCTCACGCCGTTCATAAGCGCCGCGATCATCTTGTTGTAAAGCATCGGCACAGCCATCAGGATCGTGACTTCGCCTTCCTTCAGCTCGCTCATGATGCGAGTCATCGCGAGCTTCCTGCCGAAGATGACGGCTCCGCCCGTGCTTATGGCTGAGTAGACCACGGCCTCCATCGTATAGGCATGGCTGACAGGAAGGATCGCATAGATCCTGTCAGTGCTGCGGAAATCGAGATTTGCCTGCGTCAGGAGGCAGTCGGAGACGAGATTGTCATGGGTAAGCATGACGCCCTTCGGCGTTCCCGTGGTACCGGAGGTGAAGAGGATCGCCGCGACTTCCTGGCCCCTTCCGGCCTTCACGGCAGGCACTCCTCCTTCCATCTCCATGATGAACGGGTAGCGCTCGGAAGCCTCAAGGGAATACTTCACGAGGGAATCAGAGAGAGCATCAAGGCGCTCCGGCTCCGCGAATATCCTCGTTACCCCGCCGAACTCCATGAAATGCTCAGCCTCGGAATCCTTAAGCTGATTATCGAGCGGAACGATTATCGCGCCTGCACGGATGACAGCGAAGTATGCCAGCGCCCACTCTGAGGAGTTATGTCCCATCACTGCGATCTTATCGCCGCTCCTGACGCCATCCTTCTCAAGATATGCGGCTATCGCCTCGACACGGCGCCATGCCTCCGTATATGTCAGGCTCCTGTCAGGCTCGAATGAGCGGAAGCAGACGTTATCAGGAAAGCGCATCGTGGTTATACGGAAGAGTTCCGTGACCCCTGGCCACATTCCCTCGAACTCCCTTCCCCTGAACTCATCAAGGAAGGCCCATGCATTGCGATACTCAACATTCTTCATCGAACAAACCCCACCATCAGATACAGCATCCGCGCGAACGGATGCTGGATTCTACCATATAAAGGCATGGAGAAAGAAGCCTTATCTGACAGATTCTCAAACCTTGTCGAACTTGGCCTTGACCTCAAAGCGCTTGACCTTCTTCGTGCTGGTCATCGGAAGAGGCTCGTCAGCTATAGTGACCTTGGTGATCTTCTTATAGGACTGAAGCTCCTTGTTGACCTCGGAGACGATCTCGTTGATCCTCTTCTCGATCGCGGCCGCGTCGCCATTGAGGCTCTTTCTCAGCGAATCGGCAGGATAGGCTATCAGACGGATGCCCTCGCTCTTCATGGACTTGTCAAGCTCATAGCCTATTATGCAGACCTGATCGATCTCATCGTAGAGCTGGAAGTGATCCTCGATCTCCTCAGGAAAGACGTTCTTGCCTCCCTCGGTGACGATGACGTTCTTCGCGCGGCCCGTGAGGTAGAGGTATCCATCGCCATCCTCGTGCCCGACATCGCCGGTATTGAGCCATCCATCATCGGAAAGCACCTCGGCAGTAGCCTCAGGATTGTTGTAATAGCCCTTCATCACCATCGGTCCCTTGATGTATATCGTGCCGTTTCCATCGCTATCAGGATCGACTATCCGGACCTCGCATTCCTTGATCTTCTTTCCTACCGACGTCTCACGGTACGCCTCCACCGGATTGAGATGGGTGATAGGGCTGGTCTCCGTCAGGCCATATCCCTGCACGAAATCGATTCCCAGCTCATTGAACATCTTGAAGGTGGACGCGGGAAGCGGTCCGCCGCCGCAGATGCAGATGCGGTTGCTCTCGAGGGAGAGCTTCCTGAGCAGGAAGCCGAACATCCTCTTGCCGACATTGATGCCAAAGATCTTCTTGAGCAGTCCTGACAGACCCATGAGTGCACGTATGAGCCCATAGACGGCGATGCCCTTCTTCCTCACGCCGTTCATAAGCGCCGCGATCATCTTGTTGAAGAGCATCGGCACGGCAAGGAACATCGTGACCTGCCCCTCCTTCAGCTCCCTGAGTATCTGCGACACGACGAGCTTCTTGCCGAAGACGACCTCCGCACCGACGCCCATCGCCTCATACAGCACCGCAAGCATCGTATAGGCATGATGGATCGGCAGGATGGCATAGAAGACATCCGTCGGATAGATCCTCATGTTCGACTGGGCAAGGTAGTTGTCCGATACGAGGTTATCATGGGTAAGCATGACACCCTTCGGCGTTCCCGTGGTTCCGGACGTGAAGAGGATCGCCGCTATGTCAGAGCCTTCAGCCCTTTCCGGCTCAGCGTAATGCCCGTCCATATCCAGCACGAAGGGATAGGATGAGCCAGGCTCAAGGGAATACTTCGTGATGCCGAGGGTCCCGTCCTTGTCGATGGAATCGATGCGCTCTGCATCTATGAAGAGTCTGGATACGCCTCCGAACGCCATGAGATGCTCCATCTCAGCGTCCTTGAGAAGATAATCGAGAGGAACAACTATAGCCCCTGCATAGATGATGCCGAAATACGCGATCGCCCACTCTGGGCTGTTCTTTCCGGAAACGCCGATCTTGTCGCCCTTCTTCACGCCGCTCTCCATCAGCGCGGCTGCGACGGCCTTGATCCTCTCCTCGGCCTCCCTGTATGTGAAGCGCTCCTCCTTGGGAGAGAAGGCACGCAGGCAGTGGTTGTCCGGGTATCGCAGCACGGAGATATGGAACATCTCCTTGACATTAGGCCAACTTCCCTGGAACTCCTTTCCTCTATACTCGTCGAGGAAGGACCATGTATTCACATAATCTATCGTCTTCATGCATCCTCCGTTTTCGACATATTCCGAAAAACTGTCGTAGTCCTGTGCTATCGTTGCATCCTGACAGGCTGTTGTCAATGAAGAAAACCCCTAGTAGAGGGGGTAAATGGCATAGTATGAAATAACCATGCCCCGGAAATCCATGCGAATCTTGACTTACTGACCCTGTCAGCCCTACAAGACAGTAGATAGATAGGAGGATCGGAATGGATATCAAGCCCTTCGCCGTAGAGGAATGGATGAACGCGTATGAGACTGGAGCGCGCTACAATATAGCGGAAACCTGCGTCGACTCAGTCTCTGTCGATGAGCTTTTCGAGCTTTCTGACGAGGATAAGGAAGCATTCCTGTCGGAATTCTGCGCCAGGCGCCTCACATATGGAGACATAGAAGGGAGCGATGAGCTAAGAAGCGGCATTGCCTCGCTCTACAGGAGCGCACGCCCGGAAGAGATAGTCACGACGCACGGAGCAGCAGGGGCAAACCACCACGTATTCTGCTCGCTCGTCTCCAGCGGCGACCATGTGGTGAGCATCATGCCGACCTACCAGCAGCTATACTCCATTCCCATGTCCATCGGGGCAAAGGTCGATATAATGCATCTCAGGCAGGAGAACGGCTATCTTCCAGACCTCAGGGAGCTTGAGGGCCTCGTCACTGATGACACGAGGCTCATCTGCATCAACAACCCGAACAACCCGACCGGTGCGCTGATGTCGAAGGAGCTGCTATCTGAGATCATAAGGATCGCCCGGGACGCGGATGCCTATATCCTTTCGGACGAGGTATACCGCCACCTGACTCAGGAGGATTCATGGTGCGAGTCCGTCGCAGACCTCTATGAGAAGGGAATCTCCGTCGGCAGCATGTCAAAGGTCTTCTCGCTTGCCGGAATCCGCATGGGCTGGATCTTCACCCATGATGAGAAGGCACGGAGGGCATTCATGTCACATCGTGATTATGATCTCATCAGCTGCGGCATGTTCGATGACGCGATAGCATCCATTGCCTTGAGGCATAAGGAAGCCCTCCTTGAGCGCAACAGAGGCATCGTAAGGAGGAATCTGGCCATACTCGATAAATGGATCGGAGAGAACGGGCATTTCCGCTACACCAGGCCGCAGGCAGGGACCACGGCCCTCATCTACTACGACTTCGATATCCCATCCTATGACTTCTGCAGGAGGCTCTACGATGAGACAGGCTCATTCGTCACGCCAGGCGACTGCTTCGAGGAGCCAGGGAGCTTCCGTATCGGCTACGGCAGCGACACGGAGACGCTCAAGGAAGGGCTGAGGGCGATAACCAGCCTTGCAGAAAGGCTCTAGGCAAGCGAAGGGCAGGCTTTGACACCTGCCCTCCATATCCTTCATTGCATCATCCTATCTCATCAGACAGCCGGGAACGAGGCACTTATCGTGGTTCCCTCCCCTATCTTCGAATTCAGCGTTATCGTACCATTGTGGAACATCACGGCATGGCGGACGATCGACAGCCCCAGCCCTGTGCCACCAGAGCTGCGTGAGCGTGACTTATCCACGCGGTAGAATCGCTCGAAGACCCTGTCCTTATCCTCATCGGGAATGCCTATGCCCGTATCAGCGACGGTAAGGATGACCTTATCCTCGGCACCGGTGACGGAGACGCATACAGAGCCTTTCTCCTTGTTGTACTTAATCGCATTCTCGACCAGGTTGTAGACCATCTCATCCAGAAGCGACTCGGAACCCATCAGCTCAGTCCGTCCCTCATGCGAGAAAGAGAGAGTCACGTCGGCGTTCTGCGCCTTAGCGCGGAGACGCATGATCACCTCATCGGCTATCTGTGACAGATCCACCTTTTCCATCACCTCAGCCTCGCTACCCTCATCGAGCCGGGAAAGCCTCATGATGTCATGGACGAGGGCTATCAGACGCTGGACCTCATCATAGATATCCTTGGCGAAATTCCTGACCTCATCCTGAGGCACGCTGCCGTTCATCAGCAGCTCCGCGAATCCGGATATCGATGTAAGCGGCGTACGCAGCTCATGGCTGACATTGGCCGTGAACTCACGCCTTAGGTTCTCCCTCTCGGCCTTCTCCGTTATATCTATGACGATCACCACCGCCCCACGGGTCTTGCTGCCATCATCCGCGACGGGGGAAGAGATGACCTGCAGCGTCCTGCCAGGACGCTCTATGACGGTCTCTGCACGCCTGCCTCCAAGAGCCGCAAAGAGCACATCGGAGAACTGATCCGAGCGATCTATCGCCAGAACGCTCTCTCCGGCATCTGCCTTCTGGGCATCGAACAGCTCATAGAAAGCCCGGTTTATCGAGAGGATCCTCGCCTCCGGATCGACTACGGCAAGGCCTTCCGACATATTCCCCGTTATGATCGAGAACTCGCGCCTGGTACGCTCCGCGCTCTCTATCTGGCTGCGGATGGTAGCCTGCTGCTTGGCAATCCTGTACAGCAGAGGCGACAGCTCCTCGTAATCCTCATTCTCCTCAGGATGCTCAAGATCGATCGAGTTCAGGGGATCCGTGATGCGCTTGGCAGCCTTGAAGGAATACCAGGCGAAGAATATCATCAGCACGATCAGGATCAGAAGCATCGGAAGGATCATGTCGATGACGAACGATAGCAGCGTATCAGCGGGAACCGCCACGCGCAGGACGTTGC
Source organism: uncultured Spirochaetaceae bacterium (assembly GCA_944389145.1). GTDB lineage: Bacteria > Spirochaetota > Spirochaetia > Sphaerochaetales > Sphaerochaetaceae > Ornithospirochaeta. The sequence goes on along the minus strand of CALXLH010000010.1, from coordinate 44,850 downwards.
CGTCCTGAAGACGCATCGCGGCATAGTGGTAGTCCTGGAGAAGCGTATCGCTTCTTCTCGTATCCTCCCCATAGCCATACTGCAGGGCATCCTGCACCTCAGGCCTTTCAAGATGATTCTCCATCCCATCAGGGCTTCGCTCGCTCTCATAGAGGACTGTGCCATCGCTGGCTATCAGGGTAATCCTGTGGCCAGGCACTATGCCATTGCCTATATCCACGATACCGTTGGCTGCAACGGCAGAGAGGAGCCTTACCTCCGCATGAAGGTCTGATTCGATCCTATTCTCATACTCAGCATGGAATACCGCTATCGATACGGCAAGCGCAAGGACAAGCGTCATCGTTATCGAGATGAAAACGGTCTGAAATATCTTCTTATTCATCGTGTCCCCTGAATCTGTATCCGACACCCTTCACCGTCTCTATGCGGCTGCCTTCTGTCCCGAGCTTCTCCCTGAGGTGCCGGATATGGACGTCAACTGTCCTGTTCTCACCGTCGAAGGAATATCCCCAGACGGTATTGAGTATGCTATCACGGTCAAGGACGATTCCCTCATTCTCCATCAGATACAGGAGCAGATTGAACTCCTTGAGGGTCAGCTCTACCTTCGAGCCTCCTACCCTCACCTGATGGGAGACGGAGGATATCACGATATCGCCATAGCGGAGATCCTCGTTCTCCTTATGCGTGTCGCAGCGCCTGAGGACGGCACGCACGCGTGAAAGCAGCTCCATCATTCCGAATGGCTTGGAGATGTAATCGTCGGCCCCGCTGTCCAGCCCAAGCACCTTGTCATACTCGCTTCCGCGTGCCGTGACCATTATCACAGGGACGAGACGGAGCGATGAATCGCTGCGGATTGCCTGGAGTATCTCAAGGCCTGACTGTCCTGGAAGCATTATATCCAGCAGGAACAGCTCAGGCTTCTCATTGCCGCGAGCTGCCCACATCTCCTCTCCGGACTCAAAGGCACGCACCTCGAACCCGTTGCCCTTGAGCGCGTAGCTCACCAGCTTCCTTATCGATGGATCGTCCTCAACGAGATAGATCATCCTATTCCACCTTAACCGGGTTGTTGATCCAGTCTCCGCTCACATCCAGCGCATTGAGTACCCAGCGGGCCAGGGAAGCCGCATGGTCCCCCATCCTCTCCAGATACTTGGCGATCATAAGCAGGTCGGGCGCCTCCTGGGCATCCTTGTCCCCATGGCGGATCATATCGGTAACCATCTGCTTGGCATGGTCAAACGCCCTGTCAGCAACATCGTCCTCCGCAATTACCGCATTGGCCTTGCCTGCGTCGTAGTGGACAAATGCATCGATAGCGCCGGTGACCATCTCTATCACGGTGCCGATCATGCTATCCAGCCCCACGCGCATCGTAAGATCCTCGGAGGATATGAAGGGAATTATCTCAGCGATATCCACCGCATTGTCCCCGATCCTCTCGATATCATAGATCATCTTCATCGCCGATGAGATCGTCCTCAGGTCCCTCGCGACAGGCTGGCGGCGAAGCAGCAGGCGGAGGCACAGCGCCTCTATCTCCCTGTCCTTCTCATCTATCGCCCTCGAGATATCCGCGATTCCAGCAAGGCGGTCACGCCCCTCGCCGGAAAGCGCTGCCTTAAGCGCGTTCAGGGTATCCTCCGTAAGGGAGCCCATCTTTATCATGCTTACGTAGAGCGTCTCAAGCTCACTGTCGAATCTAGTCCTCATATCAACCGAACCTTCCCGTCACATAATCCTCAGTCCTTGGGTCAGAAGGATTGGAGAATATCTTTTCAGTATCATCATATTCTATAACTTCCCCTAGCAGGAAGAAAGCCGTCTTATGCGCAATGCGCAGAGCCTGCTGCATGTTATGGGTGACGATGATGATCGTGTACCTGTCACAGAGGCTCATCGCAAGCTCCTCGATCTTGGCTGTCGAGATAGGATCGAGGGCAGATGTGGGCTCATCCATCAGCAGCACCTTCGGCTGTACGGCAAGGGCACGGGCGATGCATAGCCTCTGCTGCTGTCCTCCGGAAAGCCCCAGGGCACTCTTCCTGAGCCTGTCCTTGACCTCATCGAAGAGCGATGCGTCAACAAGTGCCTTCTCAACGATCTCGTCAAGCTTCACCTTGCTCTTTATCCCATGGGTACGAGGCCCGTATGCGATATTGTCATATATGCTCATCATGAACGGATTCGGCTTCTGGAAGACCATGCCCACCTCATACCTGAGGCCGTTCACGTCCACCTTGGGAGAAAAGATGTTCTCCCCGTTGTAAAGCACCTCGCCCTCGATCCTCACGCCCTGAACGAGATCATTCATCCTGTTGAGCGTGCGGAGGAACGTGGACTTGCCGCATCCTGAAGGACCGATAAGCGCAGTGATGGACTTCTCTTCCATCTTCAGGTTTATCTTCTTCAAGGCCTGCATGGATCCATACCAGAGATCCAGATCCTTAGTCTCTATTATTGTCACTGTCCGTTTCTCCTCTTCATCAGCCGTCCCATGTATGTCGTGAGCAGGTTGATGATAACCGTCAGGACCATGAGGATGGCCGCGATCGCGAATGCGACATCAAACTCGCCGCGCTCGCTGGCATACATATACAGGGCGACGGTAAGCGTCGCTCCGGCACTGCCGAGGCCGCTGATGAATCCATTGACGTTATGTGCGAATCCTGCGGTGAATAGCAATGCCGCGGACTCGCTGAGTATCCTTCCGATCGAAAGGATGCATCCTGTGATTATGCCGTTGATGCAGGTAGGCAGGACAACGGTCCTGATTACCCTCCACTTTCCGGCACCAAGCGCGAACGCACCTTCCCTGTAGCTCTCCGGCACGGTCTTGAGGCTCTCCTGAGTCGTCCTCATGATGGTAGGAAGGTTCATGATGACGAGGGTCAGCGCACCTGCAAGCAGCGTCGTTCCGAGCGAGCAGAACTGGCAGAACACGAGCATGCCGACAAGGCCGTAGATGATCGATGGAATGCCTGAGAGCGTTTCCGCCGCAAACTCGATTATCTCAACGACCCTCTTGTTCGTCGCGTATTCGTTGAGATATATCGCAGCGCCGACGCCTATAGGAAGCACGATCACCAGCGTCGCTATGACGATGTAGACCGTGTTCAGGATGTCCGGCAGGATGCCGATGGTATTGCGCAGCGTGCTTGGCTTCGTGAAAAGAAGCTGCGGCGTGACATTAGGAACACCGCGGAAAAGCACATAAAGCAGCATGAAGGCAGTCAGCGCGGTAACGATCGCAAGCGAGATCCAGCATAGCGTCTTCATGACGCCGCACCACGCCTTCCTGCTTCCGGATATTCTCTCTATCATTCCTTCTTTCCTCCTGTCTTGAGGACGTTGAGTATCGCATTGATGATCATGATGAACAGGAACAGCACCAGCGCGATCGAGAACAGAGCCTCACGCTGCAGTCCCGATGAATAGGACATCTCCGAAGCGACAGCTGTCGTAAGGAAGCGTACCGACTTGAAGAGAGACGGCATGTTCGCCACGTTGCCCGCCACCATCATGATAGCCATTGCCTCGCCGATCGCCCTTCCGATGCCAAGCACTATAGCCGTGAAGATACCGCTCTTGGCCGCTGGGACGGTAACGCGGAAATATGTCTCCGTGCTGGTTGCGCCAAGCGCAAGCGATGCCTCCTCATACTCCTGGGGAACCGCCTGGAGCGCCGTAAGCGACACATTGATCACCGAAGGCAGGATCATCACGGCAAGCACGATGATGGCAGCGAAGAGCGTCGCCCCATCAGGAACTCCGAAGAGTATCCTTATGCCTGGAACAAGAATCGTCATGCCGACCAGGCCATATACGACTGAGGGGATTCCCGCAAGCACGCCTATGCAGAGTTCCATGAACTCCCTGATTCTCCTAGGCGCCATCTTAGCAAGGAAGACGGCGGCGAAGAATCCAATTGGAACGCCTATGATGATCGCCCCGGCAGTGCCATAGATCGATGTGAGGATGAAAGGTAGTATTCCGAAAGCCGGCTCTGCAGCCGTCGATGCCCACCGCGTCCCGAAGAGGAACTCGATGGGCCCGATCTTGAAGATGGCCGGCAGGCCTGAGATCACGAGGTAGATCGTGATGACCAGGACAGAGCCGACCGCAACAAGTCCTAGGACGAGGAATACCAGGTGGATCACATCCTCCATCAGCCTGCGGGGATTATCCTTATATCCCTTCTGGGCGATGAAATCCTTGAGATTCATTCCTGGATCCCTGCCTATCACTCAGCCACAGGGACAGCGCCGGCAGCGGCGATGATCGGAGCAGCCTCAGCGCTGACAGCGTAGTCGAAGAACGCCTGAGCCTCAGCGGAGAGCGGAGTGGAAGAAAGGGTCGCGAAGACGAATGGCCTCTGGATCTGATACTCGCCGCTCTTGACAGTCTCCTCGGTAGCCTCGACACCCTCGACGGTAAGGGCCTTCACAGACTCAAGGTTGGAAGCAAGGGAAGCATATCCGATGGCACCAGGGTTCTGGGAGACAGCCGTGATGACAGCTCCAGTGGATGTGAGCTCCTGGCTGTATACGCAGGCATCCTCTGTTCCGGTGATGGACTCGAAGCCGTCCCTCGTGCCGCTTCCAGCCTCACGGCCGATGGCTACGACAGGAGCATCGTTTCCGCCAACCTCGCTCCAGTTGGTGATCGTTCCGTTGAAGAGGCCGGCAATCTGCTCAATAGAGAGATCAGAGACAGGATTGTCAGCATTGACTATGACGCAGATGCCATCAAGGGCAACGATCGTCTGAGTCAGTCCAGAAGCAACCTCATCATCCTTGAGGGCGCGTGAGGAAAGTCCGATATCGCACCTGCCCTCAAGAGCCGCGGTGATGCCAGTACCGCTTCCGGTCGGATTGTATGTAACATTAACGTTGGGATTATCGGCCATATACTGCTCGGCGAGCGAGAGGATGACCTTCTCCATCGATGTAGAGCCATCGGTAGAAACAGTAGCACTCTCAGAAGCACCGTTTGCGAAGACAGCGGCCATGGAAAGAACCGCGACGAGCATGATTGCCAGAATCTTCTTCATTTCAAACTCCTATAGGGCTAAGCCCTTAATCAGTTTCTACCGGCATATTAATGAGCGGGGATTAAGTAGTAAGCTCAGCAATGTTAAGCCTGCGTTAAATACGACGATTTAACACTTTATTAACAGATAGCAGTAATTTCTTATATTAGAAGACAATACAAATTAACTTAACGTTGAATTCATAATTTATGGCCATTTTCAGAGATGAAAGCCATGAAAATCTAATGAGTCAGGAAGAACTCATTGATAATCAATCCTTTCAATGGACTATCGATGATCCTGCATTCCTGCATATTGTTCATAGAAAGTGACCCGCTACGCTTTTATATTGAATACATCATATTCATGGAACTCAGGAAAGCACAGACCGCCAATGCAGTGATGGATGTGCTTGGAAACACCAAGCTCAGGTTCAGCTAGATCAAGGAGGAGAAGGAGTGAAGAACATCAACCGGCAGCTACGGATCCTGATGGACATGGAAGCTGAGGAGAAGGTATTGCCGATAAATTCCAAGGATGATAAGCGCAAGATCTTCTATACGATCGCAAATAATCACGTGCGTTTCTATCAGGCATACATAATTCTTACACAAGGATGAGATGTGGCGTCTCGGACCAGATACGTTCTACAGGATGTACATAGCACCGGGCATCAGAACATTCATCAGCTATCGGGCAGAGGCCATCGCACGTTCCTATTTCATAAGGAAGGCTCGGCAGGATAAGCCATGGATGTGCTTGATATAGGCACTTACTGGCATGATGATAGGAAGTAATGGAAGAACGGTGAATTCGATTGCGTGATAAGACGCAGGAATTCCTACGACATCTATCAAATACCTAAGGGACAGGATCTGCTTCAGGACAATGAATGAAGAGAGATAACGAAGATAAAGGCAATAGAGAGAATCGCAGTAGGAAGAATAGGCTTCATCTCCGCATCAGGATTCGAATCAGCGCTTCCAGATGCAGAGCAGATAACGGCGAAGATCTCTATGATATCAAGGCCTAAGGCACAAGATCCCCACAGGAATTTCACTTCCAGATTCTCTTTTCCCTCCCCCTTGCTTGGTTGACTATTCTGTACGGGAGGGGGGGGTAACATCTTACTAGATATATTACTATGGGGGTTTCAAATGAGAAAGAAACTAGTTGCGATACTAAGCATCGCACTGATGCTCCTAGCCTTCGCATCATGCACGAATGACAGCTCCTCAAGGCTTCCCGATGAGGAAGCAGGAGCGATTGCGACGAAGATCGATCCCGTACAGCTCATCAACGATGCGCTCGAAGGAAAGATCGACAGAGCTACGGTAACGTTCAGCCAGGCTAAGGCGGCAGCGACATTCATCGCTACCGTTGAGTTTGATAACGCCACATACAATGGCCTTACCATCTCAACAGGCCGCCTGAGCTACACATTCAATGGCGAGCTTTCGGATTCTGGATACTTCAGGGCCTCATCGTACCGTATCACGACAGAGCAGGAGCTTAGCGTCGTTGATGAGTCTGCAGTCCCTGTTACGATCGAGATACCAGAGACAACCACTGCCTCAACAGGAAGCTCGGTCACAGCAAGGGTAACAACTGACGCAGAAGGAAAAGTGGAAGTCGAAATGACAAGGGTATCGATCTCACTTCCATCTTCCGGCGCAGAGGTAACGGTAGGAGGAAATGATGTGACAGAGAGCATCCCCTCCAAGCCAGAACCAGAAGAGCCAGATGTAAGCTATGTCACAATCACGCTGACGATTGCCGATGAAAGCACCAATGCTTCCGTTGTTAAGGGAAGCACGTACACATTCTCTGCTCCTTCCGATGATCTTGTGCCTGGAGGAAAGGCGTTTATCTCATGGTCGGATGCAAAAGATACGGAATATCTTGTAGGCAGCACAATCACGGCAAGCTCTGATATGACATTCACGGCAAATCTTGTCGGTGATACTGTCTATGCAAGGTTCAATGGTACGGAATATGAAACGCTTACAGCGGCTTTGGATGCAGTGAAAGATGCGGGAACCTCTCCTGCAACGGTTGAGCTGTTACGTGATGTGACAAATGGAGACGGATATTCGTTCGCTACTGGAAGCTTCAATGTGACTATCGACCTGAGAGGCAATACTTATACCTTCTATGACAATTCTGTAGGAAACACAGGAACAGAGACACAGGGGTTCCAGATTCTCAAGGACAATACCGTAACCATCAAGAATGGGACCTTGAATATCGCTGAAACTACAGGAGAAAATGGTATCTTCAAGATGGTCATCCAGAATTATTCCAATCTGACTCTTGAAGATGTTGTTGTTGATGGTACTAATCTAATAGGGACTGGTAGTTATACGATATCAAACAACTATGGCGACTCCACTTACTCAGGAACAACATCAATCATTGCAAAGACTGAAGGCGTTGCGTTTGACGTTTACTACGTTCTAAGTTCCACTTATGTTTCTGGAGTATCTGTTACAATAAAGGATTCTACGGTTTCGATTGACGGATCTGTAGAATATGCTCATACAGCAGATACGGAGGAAACATTCAGAGATAATGCCCACCTGATTATTCCAGAAGGATATCAGAACAGCATTAATGTTTCTGCTACTGACTATGCTAGTGAATATATTACCAGCTGGGTCGCAGCAGAAACAGAGGGCTATCTGCAGCTGAACGTAGGCGAGAAGATCGAATAAGATAATCTCTGAATCCTTTGGGAGCTCCATGCGAGCTCCCTTAATATTCAATCAAGAACAATGCACGGCAAAAGAGGCCAAGATATCTCTCCTGGCCTCTGGATCATGCGAGCTCCCCCCTCGTAATAATCACACTTATTCGGTAAGGTTTCCCGTAGCTACAAGGTCGGATCCCGTCCCAGCTATGTCATGTACTATCACATCGCCTATTGAAACAGGCGGAGTGACGCATTGCTTCCTTATCTCGTTCATGACAGGGAAGATGGAATCCTTCGGAATCTCTGGCACGGTCTTCACAGGAAGCCGGCGATGGATGCTGTCCTCCGTCTCGACGGTGGATGTGACGGTACGTCTGGGATCCAGCACTTCCTGCCTGGCATATCGCTCGCCCCTCGGGCATGTGTTGCCCGTGACCGATATGATATTCCCATCCTCCATCTCAACGCTTATCTGACAGCCTAGCGGGCAGCTTATGCAGGTCAGCTCTCTCTTCATCATACTTCAACCTCTATTCCTATCTCCTCGTTGTACTGAGGTCCGGGAAGCGCCACCTTCTCCATCTCTCCTGGAGCAAGCACGCGCTTCTTGATACGCTTAAGGACATTCTCCCCTTCCCTGACTGCTATCGTGGCGTTGGAGAAGACATCGGAGACGCGGAACCGTATCGTCACAGAGCCGGCATTCCGCTTTATGTACTGGGGAACCGTGTATCTCACGCCGTTTCCAGGAATGACCTTCACCTTATCCTCGGAATGGCTGCCGGAGAGGATGTACGAGGCAGCGTTCCTTCCTGCTATCGCAGCCTCTTCTGAGACATAATCGACAAGATCATGCACGTGCAGCACGTTTCCCGCAGCAAAGACTCCATCGATATCCGTGGAAAGGGTATCGTCGACGACAGGGCCTCCTGTCACAGGCGAAAGCGCAGCACCAGCCTTCAGCGACAGCTCATTCTCCGGCAGAAGCCCTACTGAAAGAAGAAGCGTATCGCAATCGAAGTCCATCTCGGTTCCGGGAATCGGACGGCGGCGTTCATCGACCTTGGCGATCGTCACGCCTTCCACCCTTCTCTTTCCCCTGATTTCCGTCACTGTATGGGAAAGATAGAGAGGAATGGAATAATCATCGAGGCATTGCACGATATTCCTCTTGAGGCCTCCGGAATACGGCATTATCTCAGCGACAGCCAGCACCTTCGCCCCCTCAAGAGTGAGCCGTCGGGCCATTATCAGGCCTATATCACCGCTGCCGAGTATGACCACGCGGCTTCCTACCTTATATCCCTCGATATTCATCAGCCGCTGCGCAGTACCTGCGCTGAAGATGCCGGCAGGCCTGTAGCCAGGGGTATTGAGAGCCCCTCGCGGCCTCTCCCTGCATCCCATCGCGAGGATGATCGCCTTGGTCTCCTCCGTGACGATCCCTTCAGATGAGACGTAGGTAACGAGATGGGGCTGGACATCGATGACCATGGCGTTGAGCCTGTACTCTATCTTCCGCTCCAGGACCTCCGTGATGAACCTTCCCGCGTACTCCGGTCCTGTAAGCTCCTCATTGAACGTATGCAGTCCGAAGCCGTTGTGGATGCACTGGTTGAGTATACCCCCAAGCTCCGGGGCACGCTCCACGATCAGGATGTCCCTTATGCCGCTATCGTATGCCGAGACCGCGGCTGATAGTCCGGCAGCCCCGCCGCCTATTATGACCAACTCCCTCATACAAGCACCTCTGAGCCTTCGTCATTCTTCCTGATCTCCTCCATCGGGATACCCAGCTCCCTAGAAAGGATCTCCATCACGCGCGGAGTGCAGAAGCCAGCCTGGCAGCGGCCCATTCCTGCACGTACCCGCCGCTTCACCCCATCGAGCGTCGTGGCTCCGCGCCTTATCGCCTCCACGATCTCTCCCTCGGAGATCTCCTCGCATCTGCAGACGATCCTGCCATAGAGAGGATCCTTCGCGATAAGCCTCTTCCTCTCATCAAGAGGAAGCTGTGATGCCTTGACGATAGCCTTGCGTTCCTCGATGTACCGCTCCTTGCGCCTGGCGCCGAGATACTCAGCGACCATCGTGCCTACCATCTCCCCGATCGCAGGAGATGCCGTGAGTCCGGGAGACTCTATGCCGGCCGCATTGACGAATCCAGGAACCGGCATCTCGATGATGAAGTCATTGCCATCAGGATGTGCCCTGAGACCGGCGAAGCTCGTTATGACCTTCCTCGTGTTCACCCCAGGAGCGCTCTTACGGGCAAGGCGCATGACATAGTCCAGCCCTTCCGCATCGGTGGAGGTGTTCTCCTTATCCTCGATATCCTTGCTGTCCGGCCCGATGAGGATGTTGCCATGAGCCGTCGAAGTGACAAGCACGCCCTTCCCTGCCTCTGTCGGCATCTGGAAGATCGTCGATGAGATGAAGCCTCGCTCCGTCTTGTCAAGGAGCATGTACTCACCACGGCGCGCGGTTATCGTGAAATGCCTTTCGGCAACCATATCATTCACCCTATCTGCATAGACACCTGCTGCATTTATCACGGCACGGGCGGTGAACGTTCCCTTGCTGCTCTCCACGCGGTAGCCTCCGCCTATCCTCTCGATGGCCGTCGCCTCCGCGCCGAAGACAGGCCTCATGCCGTTGGTCATGGCATTCTCAGCAAAGGCGTAGTTCAGGGAGAACGGGCAGATGATGCCGCTGGTCGGAAGATACAGGGCTGCAGCTATATCATGGCTGAGATTGGGTTCGCGCCGCAGGACCTCGTCACGCGTGAGTATCTCCTGCCCCGTGACTCCGTTATAGATGCCCTGGGCCCTGAGATGCTCCAGTTCCTTAACCTCTTTCTCGTTGAATGCGACCACCATCGCTCCGTTCTGGACGAAATCGAGTCCGAGCATGTCATGAAGCTCTCTGATAAGGGCATTTCCCCTCACGTTGAGCTGAGCCTTGAGCGTGTGCGGAAGCGGATCATAGCCGGCATGGACGATGCCGCTGTTCGCCTTGGAGGTCCCTTCGCAGAAATCGCTGCCCTTCTCCAGGAGGAGGACCCTGAGATCATACCGGGCAAGATACCAGGCCGAAGCAGTGCCGGTCACGCCACCGCCGATGATTATCACATCATAATCCATATCAGTCCCTCTTCGTCCAGCCGAGAGTCCTCGACACAGCCTTATGCCAGAAGGCAACCTTCTGCTCCCTCACATCCTCTTCCATGCAGCTCTCGAACCTCTCCTTCTCCTTCCACAGTCCTGAGAGCTCATCAAGATCCTTGTAGACACCGGAAGTAAGGCCGGCAGCGAATGCCGCACCGAGCGCGGTAGTCTCCGTGATGCGCGGCTTGATGATCGGTATTCCGAGGATATCGGCCTGGAAGGCCATCAGAGGACGGCTGTTCGTAAGGCCGCCATCGACCTTCAGGCAGCTGAGGCTGACACCGGAATCCATCTCAAGGACCTTGACGATATCGAAGAGCTGGAATGCCGTGGCCTCAAGTATGGCACGGCAGATATGCCTGCGGTCGGTATACCCCGTAAGGCCTGCGAAGACGCCCCTTGCGTCACTCCTCCAGTACGGAGCGAAAAGACCGCTGAATGCTGGAACGACATAGACGCCGCCTGAATCCGCAACCTCATCGGCAAGCTGGTCAAGCTCCTGCGGCGTCTTGATGATCATCAGATTATCCCTGGCCCACTGCACGAGCGACCCTGCGACCGCAACGGAACCTTCGAACGCGTATGAGGGCTTCTGCCCCTCCATCTGGTACGCCACTGTCGTAAGGAGGCCATTCTTGGAGAAATGGACATCCTCTCCGAGATTGACGAGGAGGAAGCATCCTGTGCCATATGTGCACTTGCCCATGCCTGGATTGAAGCAGGCCTGGCCAAAGAGCGCGGACTGCTGGTCTCCGAGGATCCCGCAGAGAGGAAGGGAGGCCCCGAAAGGTCCATTCTCCTCCGTATAGCCGTAGACACGGCCTATGGACGGGACGATCTGGGGCAGGGAACACTCAGGAATGCCGAACAGCGAGAGCATGTCAGGATCCCACTGCAGCGTCGAGAGGTTCATCAGCAGATAGCGTGATGCGTTGGTTACGTCGGTGATGAAGGCCTTTCCCCCCGTAAGCTTCCAGATGAGGAAGGTATCGATGGTACCGAAGACAGCCTTGCCCCTCTCCGCATCCTCCCGCAAGGACGGGACATTATCCAGAAGCCACCTGATCTTCGATGCGGCGAAGTACGGATTGAGAAGGAGTCCGGTCTTCTCCTGGATAGCCTTCTCCGAATTCTCCTCCTTGATGCGGTTGATCAGATCCGAACCACGCAGATCCTGCCAGACGATGGCATTATGATACGGCCGGCCGGTCTCGCGGTTCCATGCGATCACCGTCTCCCTCTGGTTGGTGATGCCGATGCCGCCTATCTCTGAAGGCATGATGCCTGACTTGGCAAGCGTCTCCCTGATGACGGTCTGGGTATTTTCCCAGATCTCAGCCGAATCATGCTCGACCCAGCCCGGCTTGGGAAAGTGCTGCCTATGCTCAAGCTGATGGCTTGCAACGATCTCGCCCGTACTGGTGAAGAGGATGAACCTCGTGCTTGTCGTTCCCTGATCGATTGCTCCTAGATACATATTCCTCCCTCAGATGCGTATGGCCTTGGTCTCTGCCTCTATCGCGAGCTCGATGGCTCTGAAGATATGCTCCTGGCTTATCGCATGCTCCGTCCTGTTGATGCAGTCGAGTATCATCGCGCCGAAGTACGGATAGCCGACCTGCCCATGTACCCTGAAATGATGCTCGCCCTTATCATCCACGAGGATCACATGGTCAGGGGTGTTCTCCGCAGCCACGTCTATATACTTGCGCAGCTCAAGATACCCCTTGCTGCCGATGACTATGATCCTTCCATCTCCCCAGGTGCCGAGCCCAAGGGGCGTGAACCAGTCTACGTTGACATAGCAGGGGATGCCGTTATCGGTAACGAAGGTCGCATCTCCGAAATCCTCAAGTCCCGGGTGATCGTGATGATGCAGATTGCCGACCCTGCTTGATATTAGCCGGGCATCCTTGGCATGGGCGTATGTCAGCATCTGCTCAAGCTGGTGCGATCCTATATCCGTAAGGATGCCGCCATACTGCTCCTTGACGTAGAACCAGTCAGGACGAGGGAAGAGCCCTATCCTGTGCGGCCCCCAGCCCCTTATCTCCACGACATCTCCTATCGCACCCTCATTGATGAGGCGCTCGGCATAGACCGCAGCCTCCACATGAAGGCGCTCGCTATAGTAGACGAACCATCTACGACCCGTCTTCCTCACCATCTCACGGGCAGCATCGACCTGTTCCTGACGCACGAATGGGGGCTTATCGGAGAAGAAGTCCTTACCGGCGGCAAGCACCTTCATGCCCACGGCAGCCCTGTCAGAGGCGATCGATGCGCATGATACAAGGGCGATCGACGGATCAGAGAGGATCTCTTCCTCTCCTGCCGCGGCCCGGGCCTCAGGAAACTCCTTCCGGAAAGCCTCGACCTTGGCCGGATCCGGATCATAGGCTGCCACGATATCAGCACCGGCCTCCCTCAGTCCCTTCGTCATCCCGAATATATGGCCATGATCAAGTCCGATCACACCGACCTTGAACTCCCCTGGCCTTACCACAGGGCGTGACTTACCCTCCGGGGCATAGTTCATCCCGTTCTCCCTGTTATCCATCCTAGTTCCTCCCCAGCGTTATATCGCCGTCGATATTATCTACCGATGCGGATTTCTCATAGAATCTCGGAGCAGCCTTCAGCACGCCATCCTTCGTATAGAATGACGATTCCCTGCCCACAGGAAGCGCTACCTCGCTCCTCTCGACAGCGCTCTGGTATATGCCATAGATCACGTCAAGCGCATCGCGTCCCGCGTTTCCATCGATAAGCAGCGAATCCTCGCCTGCAATGGTCCTCAGCACATTGCCGATCTGGGCAGCATGCCCCTCATGCTCCAGATCAGGGATGCCATCATAAGCCTCCTGCAGCTCCTGCTCCGTATCAGGATCGGGCTCGAAGAATCCATTGGGAAGCTGCTTCACCGAATGAACTGACCAGGGTACGGTGACAGTAGCCCTCTCGGTAACGATCTCGAACTCCTGCCGCTCATCATGGTTGAACAGCGATACGTTGATCTCTCCGAATGCCCCAGGATAGCGAAGGAGGGACATAGAGATATCCTCTACCTCTGAGTTATCATGGGCCACGTTTCCCATGACCGATATGATCGACTCCGGCTTGCCTACGAGATAGTTCAGGAGATCGATCTGATGCACCGCGTGATTAAGCGTGCAGCCGCCCCCCTCGTTCGCCCAGGTTCCCCTCCACCAGAGCGTATAGTAATTCGTACCCCTGAACCAGAAGGAGTTGACCTTCGTATAGAGCACACGGCCGAGGATGCCTGAATCAAGGAGCCTCTTTACCTTATGAAGGCTGTTGCGATACCTGTTCTGCGAGATTATCGAAAGGATGCGCCCGGTGCGCTTCTGTGCCTCATTCATCAGGTCAGCCTCCTCCAGCGATGACGCCATCGGCTTCTCGCACAGCACGTCCTTGCCATTCTCCATGAAGGCTATGCTTACCTCGGCATGGAGCGAGGGAGGCAGGCATACCGACACCAGATCGATGTCATCACGATCCAGAAGCTCCTTGTAATCCGCGGTTATAAGGCAGCCAGCGAGCCCGAACCTCGCGGCAAAGGCCTTCGCCTTGTCCTCGAATATGTCGCAGAGGGCTACGATCCTGCACCTGTCAGGGAAGGCAAGATACCCCTCTACATGGCTCGGTGCGATATTCCCCGTGCCGATTATCGCTACGCCAAGCTGTCTCACAGCAGCACCTCCCCCATCGATACTGCGATCTCCCTGCTCTCACCTTCCATGAGGCTGTCAGGATCGAATGACTCATCACCGACCTCGAACAAGCGTCCCGATGCCTTCAGTCCCTTCCTTACGAGGGCGAATGTGACATATCCGGAACCTACCGTTATCCTCCAGTGGTTATATGCCCCCCTGTCCAGCACCGTCTCGCCATCATCCTCATAGTAATCCGTAGTACGTTCACATCCGCCGGGGAAGACAAGGAAGCGCGTGCGGCGGAATGGCCCGTCCAGCCTGCCGGCCTCAGGCGATGTGGCTATCGCAGAGCCTTCGCGGGCAAACCAGATAGCGTGTCCATCGAGAGGCGCATCGACAGTGATGGTGCCGCCTTCCGTCCTCTTACCCGTACGTCCGTCGTACCATGACGCGGACGACGGCAGGCTGACGCTCACGCTCTCTGCTCCCTCATCGACGACCGGTACCTTTATGACGCTATCACCGAAGAGCGAGGGGATATCATCATCCCTGATAGCCTCATCATCGGGGAACTCAAGATGGAGGCTGCGGTCCATCGGGATGCCGCTAAGAGCCGTATGTATAGCCTCCGAATAGATATAAGGCATGAAGCGGTAATGCTCCTTTATCAACGAGCGGATCGGGTCGAGCGCATCAGGATATGTCCAGGGCTCTGTGGGATTGCCATCCTCACGCCATGAGTGTATGACGAACCGGGGCTGGAAGACTGCGCTCTGGCAGCTTCTGATCAGCAGCTCCTCAGAAGGCGGGTCGCCATAGAAGCCGCCGAGGTCATGGCCATAGTACGGCATTCCAGAGAGGCCGAAGCCTACGCTCATGTACTGGTTATTCTTATATGACACCCAGTCGCTGCAGTTATCGCCGGACCAGGTACGGGCATAGCGCTGGATGCCTGCATAGCCGCTCCGTGAGTATATCCAGCCGCGCTTTCCGGGGGTCGTCTCCTCGAACGCCTCCGCAGAGAGGCGGCACATGAGCACAGGAAGCACCGTACGTATGCGGTAGCTGTCTATCTCGGTGTCTTCCATCTCGAACTCGTTATTGTCGTTCCAGATGCCTGAGCATCCATTATCGATATACTGCTTCTTCAGCTCTCCCTTCCACCAGGCTGCCGCCTCAGGATTGGCGAAATCGACAAGGGACGCAGGCCCTCCCCAGAAGAAGTCCACATAGGGCTTGCCGTCCTCACCCTTGATGAAGTAGCCCTTCCTTGCAAGCTCGTCATACCATGGATGAGTCTTGAGAATGCCAGGCTTGAGATTCATGCAGAAGTGATACCCTCTCTTCTTGAATGACTCGACAAAGGCCTTCGGATCAGGGAACTTGCGCCTGTTCCATACGAAGGCATAGCGCTTGCCGTCATCGGCACGGAGATAACCGCTTGAGAAGTAGAGCCCTTCGCATGGTATCCCATGCTCCTCGACACGCGAGAAGTAGCGCGTGATCCTCTCTGCAGAGTCATCGGGATCTGCATAGTTCATCGAGGAGGCAAAGAATCCGAAGCTATAGAGCGGAGGAAGGTACGGAAGCCCCGTGAGCGACATATAGCCGCTCACAATATCCTTGTATCCGTCCCCAGCGATGACGTAGTAGGAATATGGGCCATCCTCGACCTGCCAGCTATAATAGAATTCGCTCTCGCGGGCGAAATCCACGTAGTCGATAAGCGAGGCGGGAATGAAGATGCCGGCAAGGACCCCCATCTTCCTGTTCATGCGGATGAAGAACGGGACCGACTTGTACATCGGATCGGTACGGGATGCATCATAGCCCAGGGAATCCCTGTTGAACATCATGAAGCGCCTCCCTCTCCTGTCAGGACGGCCGGTCTTGTCTCCCAGCCCGTAGAACTCATCCTCCCTGCCTACAGGGAAGTTGAATCGGGCATAGAGATTGCGTCCATCCCTGGCAAAGCCCCTGACCTGCGACGAAGGAACGACGGTATCCGAATTACCGATATTGCCGCCATGCTGCAGCACGCCCTTGTAATAGACGGCGAAGCAGGCGTTGCCACGCTCCAGCGTAACCGAGAGATCCCCGCAGGAAAGCCGGTATGCTCCACCCTCATCCATGACCACTGCCTTGGCAGGATCCGGAAGGGATGGGGTCATGACATGCTCGGCAAGGCTCATATCAGGAGATGGGGCTAACTTGCCGAAAAGATACTCAATCTTGACTATCTTATTGTTTATGAATGAGATAGCTATACTGCCATCATCTCCGTGGAAGAGATATCTCCCCTCCTTTTCCTCTACGCTTCTTAGATTCAGTATCTGGTACTTCATATGCTCTCCGCAAATGATATCAAAACGTTTTGATAAAATTATATCCCACTATGGCCAGATGTCAACGAAGACATTTGCCATATCTCATCCTGCAAAGGTGCTGCGCCGCACGATCAGATCAGGCTCCATAACGCAGCGCCTGCGTATGCTCGTCGTCGATGATGCGATAAGGCTCCTCAGCAGTCCTATCCCGATCATCCCTATATCCTGCAGCGGTATATTGAACGTCGTGATGGGAGGATTCCAGAATGAGGAGAACTCCCTGTTATCGAAACCAACCACCTTGACATCCTCAGGAACCCTGATGCCATGCTCGGAAAGCGCCGTGATCGCACCCGCCGCGATATAATCGTTCTCTGCAAAAAGACCGTCAAAGCGGTATCCCGATCTCAGGATTGCCTGGCATGCCTCATAGCCGTGGGATACGTCATATTCGCCGAAATATACATCTTCAGGTCTCTGAAGCCCGAGCTGCCCTATCCTCCGGAGGAAGGCATCGAGCCTCGTCTGGGCGCTTGCCCTGTCCTCCGGACCGCAGATGACGGCCGGATGCCGCACGCCAACGTCATACAGATGGTCTGCCGCACGCCTTCCTCCGCTCTCGCTGTTCACGATGACAGAGACATGGTCGCTGAGTTCCATGTTCAGCGATACCACCGGAATGCCTCCTCTCATTGCCATCACCTTATCAGGCGGGATATGATAGCAGATGAGGAGGCCATCGATGTCATGGCTGAGAAGAAAGCGGAAGGCAGCCTCGAAATCACCATCGAACTCGAAGAGCGAGACGAAGATAAGCGTCTCCTCTCCCCTGATGAGTCCATGCTCTATCCCCTTGACGATCTGATTCACGAATGAATCGCTGATATCAGAGGCAATGCATCCGATGACTCCGCTGAAGCGGCCCTTGAGCCGGGATGCGTTCCATGACGGAACGTATCCCAGAGCATCAATAGCCATCTTGATGCGCTTCTTCGTCTCCTCCTTCACCGGCCTCTTGCCATTGAGGGCATGGGTGACGGTTGACGGAGAGACTCCCGCCATGCTTGCGACATCAAGGATAGTAACGCTGTTCCTGCCATCACGCATACGGCTGGTCCTGCATCAACCTTTGACAGATCCTGCCGTGATTCCAGTCATGAAGAAGCGCTGGAAGGCAAAGAACACCACCATGACCGGGATTATCGATATCGTGGTCATAGCAAGAAGGTTCGACCAGTTGATCTGCAGCTGTCCGACGAAGTTCGCGAGCGCCTGCTGCATCGTCATCAGATCATTATCGGTTATGACGATCAACGGCCAGAGGTAGTCGTTCCATCTCCACATGAATGAGAATATCGTGATCGTCGCGATGATAGGCTGGGAAAGCGGAAGGATGAGCTGCACGAATATCCTCAGCTCCTTCGCACCGTCTATGCGCGCCGATTCGATCATCGAGTTGGAGAGATTTACCATATACTGGCGTGCAAGGAAGATTCCGGTCGGCGTAGCCGCTGGAGGTATGATGATTCCCCAGAGGTTGTTCAGCAGCCCCAGGTTCCTCAGCTGGATGAAGATAGGAATCATTATGACCTGAAGCGGAACCATAAGCGTCGCGATCATTATGCCGAATATGATATTGCGCCCGGGGAAGATATATTTCGCAAGCGCGTATCCAGCCATGATGTTCACAAGAACCGACAGCACGGTCGATGTACATGCCACGAAGACGGTATTGAGGAAGTAGCGGACGAAATTACCCTGGCTTACGGCCGATGCGTAGTTCTCCAGCGTCCACCTCTCAGGAAGGAACGTCATCGGAACACGGAACAGCTCGCTCTGCGGCTTGAATGATGACAGAGCGACCCACAGCACGGGGAAAAGCGACAGGACCGCAAGCACGATCAGGATAACCAGGAAGATATTGTTCGTAACCTTGCGTGAATTCACATTAGTCATACTGGCCATCCTTTCCGGCAACCTTGAACTGGACAAGGGTAAAGATGCCGATAATAAGCATAAGGATCATGGACATCGCAGAGGCATAGCCCATCCTGTCCTCCTGGAACGCGACCTGATATACCTGCTGAACGATGAACTTCGTCGCATAGCCAGGACCGCCCTTCGTCATGGTCACGATAAGCTCATAGGCCTTGAAGGAAGCGATCGTCGCAAGGACGAGCACCACGAGCACGGTACTCTTGAGAAGGGGCAGCGTGATGCGCCAGAACGTGCTCCAGGCAGAGGATCCATCGATCCTCGCAGCCTCATACAGCTCTCCTGGTATGGCCTGGAGACCGCTGATGAACATTATCATGTAATAACCGGAACTGGCCCAGACCGAGACGATTATCACGCACATCATCGCAAGAGTGCCGTTAGTGAGCCATTGGACGCCCGGTCCTCCCGTGATGCTGCGTATGACATAGTTTATGATTCCAAGCTCGTCGCCAAGGATGAATCGCCATGCGATACCTACGGCGATCATCGACAGTAGCGATGGGATATAGAAGACAGCGCGGAAGACACGCTCGCCCTTCATCGAATTGCGGCTGAGCATCAGCGCCAGGCATAGCGATACCACCGTCAGCAGAACGACTGTCAGGAATGAATAGACGATCGTGTTCTTGACCGTTATGAGGAAGACCTCGTCATGGAAGAGGTCCTTGAAGTTCTCCAGTCCGATGAACTGAGGCTCCACGAATATCCCCCAGTCCATGAATGCCATCCTCAGCCCCTGGAAAAGGGGAATGATGATGAACAGCAGGAATATGATCATATTCGGCAGCAGGAAGAGCATCGGAGCAAGGGTCTGGTTGAAATTACCCTTCGTCCTGATGCGGACATCGCTACCATCTTTCTTGGCTTTCATCTGGACTCCTTTTTCTTCATAAATGCATCAGTGCCGGGAATCACCCCGGCACTGAAGGCGAGGCATCGGCTATCAGCCTCCGATCCTGTCCTGGATATTCTGGCAGGCCTGCTCAGCCGTGATGTTGCCCATGAGGGCCTGTACGACCTGCTCAAGCATGAACGTTGAGTTCTGGGTCACCTCAGGGCTGCTCCACTCGATAGCGGTGAATGCAGGGGTAGCCATGAGATCCTGCTGGAATACGGCGAAATCCTCGGAATTGGTAGGATAATCGATCTCCGCATCGGTACGGGAGGAGATGTTGAACGTGCCAAGGCAGTACTGCTCATTGTGCTGCTTGTCCGAGAATGAGGCCATGAGGGCCATCGCCTCCTCAAGATGATCGCTATCCTTGAATGCCGCGATGAACTTTCCGCCAGGGACAGAGGAAACGATCTCACCCTTCGGGGAATTGACCGCGCACCATTCGAAATCCTTGACATTCGTATTGTATGTATTGATGTTCCAGCTTCCGCCGATATGGCAGGCGACAAGCCCGGCCTGGAAGAGTTCCGCAGGATTCTCTGATCCGAGCCATACGCTCTCAGGGACAAGGCCCTCGTCATGGAGATGCTTGAAATACTCAATCGTGGCGATGTTCTCTGGCTTTACCATATCGAATGCGGTCTGATCCTCATTCATGAAGCTGCCTCCGAACTGGTAAAGGAGCGTGGCGAACCTGTGCATCGTGTAATCGACGGCAAGCCCATACTCCATTCCCTCATTGGCTGCGATGACCTTCTTGACGGCCTCTTCCCACTCTGGCCATGTCCAGGTCTTGGACAGTTCGCGAACATCTATTCCGGCATTCTCCCATGCAGTAAGGTTCACAAGCATTCCATTGGCAGTAGCCTCCGTGGGATATCCTATCATCTCTCCATCCTTGTTAAGGACGAACGCAAGCATTGAAGGCATGAACTCGGCCTTCGTGGCTGCCGGATCAGCAAGATACGGATCGACAGGAGCCAGGGAAGAGGCAAGCACGGTGACATCGCTGGTCGTGAGCCTTGCAAGGTCAGGCGGGTTTCCTCCGCTGATCATCATCTTGAGCCTCTGCTGGTAATCGCCGAACGCGACTACCTGGACATCTACCTTAACGTTCGGATTCTCGGCAAGAAAATCCTGGATGCACTCCTCAAATACCTCGGACTCATTGGCATCATTGAACCAAAGGACCGTAAGCGTGACATCCTCATCGGCAGCTGATTCAGAGCTTCCGCCCGCAAAGAGCGGCATGAATGCTGCAAGGACACAGAATAAGACAGCTAATGTTCTCTTCATTACGAATCTCCTTTTTATTAAAGGTTAACATCGAACATGAGAGCGTGCAAGAAAATTTATCAAAACGATTTGACTACTCTCGGCATGACATGAGAAAAAAGCTGCAAAAGCAAATAATATATATAGTATCTTGCGATTATATATGAAAGTAAGCGTCCAATCCTACGGAGCAGGCCAGACAGCCTCGATCCGCCAGCAGGCATCTGCAAGGGCTGCAGGGACAGCCCTGCCGTGCATGAGGCACGGCAGCGGCAGCCGTCACTCTCCCATGAAGCGGGAGAGGAATTCCTTTGTCTTAGGGCTCTTCGGTGATGAGAAGATATCATGAGGAGGGCCCTCCTCCTCTATCCTTCCGTCCGCCATGTATATCACGCGGGATGAGACATCGCGGGCAAAGGCCATCTCATGGGTGACGACAAGCATCGTCATGCCGCTCTCGGCCAGGACCTTCATGACATCAAGCACCTCGCCCACCATCTCAGGATCCAGCGCGGATGTCGGCTCATCGAAGAGAAGCACCTCAGGATTCATCGCAAGGGCCCTTGCGATGGCAACGCGCTGCTTCTGTCCGCCGGAAAGCTGCCTGGGCTTCGCATTGATATAGAGGGACATGCCTACCTTCGACAGGTACTCCATGGCATTCTTCCTAGCCTCTTCCTTGTCCCTCTTAAGCACCTTGACCTGCCCGATCATGCAGTTATCGATCACGGAGAGGTTGTTGAAGAGATTGAAGGACTGGAAGACCATGCCAACCTTGGTTCGATACGTATCCTCATCAACACCGCCGGAAAGGACATCCTGCCCATGGAACAGTATGCGTCCGGAGGTTGCCTCCTCAAGCATGTTTATGCACCTCAGCAGCGTTGACTTTCCTGATCCGGAAGCTCCGATGATGCTTATGACATCACCGCCATGGACTGTGAAGTCGATATCCTTCAGTACCTCATTGGTACCGAATGTCTTGGCAAGATGCTCTACCTTGATGATCTCGCTCATCAGTGGGTACCTCCTGTCCTTTCATTGTACCTGTTCATGCCGCTGGTGAAGGCAAGGGTATCACTGGTCGCAAGGTCGAAGTTCGCCGGACCATCCATCTTCGATTCGATTGCCCTGAGGATCCGGGAGCATGTGAATGTGAGGACGAAGTAGATGATCATAGTCACCGTAGCTGCCTCGAAGTATGTATATAGCGCTCCGGATATGCTGCGGAACGTGAAGAACAGCTCCACGGTACCGATGATCGACAGGACGCATGTATCCTTGATATTGATGATGAGGTTATTGCCGATCTGCGGCATGATGTTCCTAAGGGCCTGCGGCAGCACTATGTATACCATCGTCTGCATATGGCTCATGCCGATGGCCATCGCGCCTTCCCTCTGCCCTGGATCGACAGAGAGGATGCCTCCCCTCACGGTCTCAGCCATATACGCTCCGGTATTGATTGACACGATGATTATGGCAGCGCTCCACATGCCGAGGTTTATGCCGAATACAGAGCTCATGCCATAGTAGATGAAGGCGGCCTGAAGCATCATCGGGGTACCTCGGAACACCTCTACATAGGCGGTGAGGATCAGCTTGATCACACGGAGCATGCCGCGCTTGAAGGCTCCATCCTTCTTATGAGGCTCCGTAGTCTGAAGCAGTCCCACGGCAAAGCCGATGATGCAGCCAAGGAGAGTACAGATTATGGCGATCGCCATCGTGGTAGCGGCTCCCTTTGCAAGGGAACCGCCATAGTCCTGGAGGATGAAGAGCATCCTCTGCAGGAAGTTCATCTCAGAGATAGACATCGCTAAGGACCTGATCAGTTCGCCAGCGGCTGGACTGAGATAGCCTCATCCATCATCCTGTTGAAGTCATCAACGGTGAGTGTCTCAAGCACGCTGTTGATGGCATCCTTCAGCTCGGTATTCTTCTTGTTCAGGGAAATGCCGATGTTGATCTCCTCCTGGCTCACCTGGAAATCATCATCGCTGCCGGAGAAGTCAAGGAGCCTCATGTCAGGATAGGCAACGAGGGCAGCCTGCCCGGTAGGCATGTCCGTGCAGATGAGATCCACGCGTCCGCTGTTGAGAGCCACGAGCATCGCAGGAGCGCTATCCTGGGCCGGAAGGATATTGGCATCAGGAATCTGAGGCAGGCAGACATCATACCATACGGTATTCATCTGGCTGGTGCAGGTCGCGCCAGCAAGATCCTGCACGCCCTTCGCATTCACATATTCGCTGTCCTTGTCGACAAGGCAGATGATGGAAGCATAGTAATACGGCTCGGTGAAATCGACCATCTGCAGCCTCTCGGTCGTGATGGACTGTCCAGCGATGACGCAGTCAACGGTATTGGAAAGCACTGCGGGAACAAGGGAATCCCAGTCGAGCTTGACGATCTCGAGATCATATCCGAGGCGCTCCGCGATGAGCTTTGCCATCATGACATCGTAGCCATAGGCATAATCGGTCGAGCCGGAAATCTGCACGGCACCGTTGGCATCTGTCGTCTGCGTCCAGTTATAAGGAGCATAACCGCACTCCATCGCGACGCGAAGCACCGGACGGCCTGAATCAGAAGCAGCCGCACTCTCCTTGCTGCCGCCGGCAAAGACAAGCGACGCAGCTGCTGCAAGCGCCATGAGAAGCACCATGAACCTTCTTATTCTCATAGGATTCCTCCAAATCTTCATTAACGATAGCCCGATGATACTTATTAGTTATTATTTAATCAAGGTGTTATTATCAAAACTTTATGTTATTATAATAACATCAAGCAGTCTTTTACGCCCGGCTGAAATGCTATAGACTGTCGGCATGATAAGCACGACCAGCGAGCTTGAGGATCTCTTCGATGGCTATGCACCCTCATCTTCCGACATCAAGGTTCGGGAAGAACGGCTTGAAAGGATGAGGATAATCCTTCGGCATATAGGCAATCCGGAGCGGAGCTACAGGACATATCACACAGCAGGATCAAAGGGAAAGGGAACGACAAGCGCATACCTGGCCGCGCTCATCTCCGGCACAGGCAGAAGGTGCGGCCTCTATATGTCTCCTCATATGTATACCGTGCGCGAACGCTTCACGCTCTCCACGGATTTCTTCAGCGATGATCTTTACATAAATACGGCAAACGAGCTGCTGGGAATGACCGATGATCTCAGGCTCCCCTCCTCCCTCGGCCCAGAAAGGCCCACCACGTTCGAGATGTACACTGCCTATGGGTACCTTCTCTTCCAGAGGGCCGGATGCACCGATGCCGTCATAGAGACGGGCCTCGGAGGAAGGCTAGACGCCACCAATACGATCGATCCAGAGGCCGTATTCCTCACGCCCATCGAGCTTGAGCATACCGCAATACTGGGGAGCACGATCGAGCAGATTGCCATTGAGAAATCGAAGATAATAGCGGAAGGAAGGCCCGTATTCGTCTCCAGGGAGCCAGCTGCAGCAAGGAAGGTGTTCGAGGCGGAAGCCGCGCATATGCATTCACCGATAGCCTTCCTCGATGACGAGATATCATCATTCGAGTCAGAGACGCTGCGCGATGGGGAAAGAACCTCATTCACCATAGACGGAAGGCGCTATGATCTGATGCTCTCCATGAGTACGGAGGCGATGGCAGAGAACGCCGCGCTTGCAATCCTGGGTGCAGGAAGGCTATCGCTACTGACGGGTGAGGGCATCAGGAGGCTTGAGCAGACCACGCTTCCCGGACGCTTCGAAAAAAGGAGTATCGATGGTCGCCTCGTGGTAGTAGACAGTGCCCATACCGTCAACTCCGCCTGTTCCGTGAAAGAAGCATTCAACGCCATAGCAGAAGGAAGGAAGACACTTATCTACTCCTCGGTGGAGGGCAAGGACATAGAGCATATCATCAGAGAGCTCTTCCCCTCATTCGACCGCGTGATAGTCTCAACCACAGGAGAATGGAAGAGAAGCGACCCCGAGCGCATCGCCTCAATCGGACACTCCCTGTTCCCAAATCTGCCAATAACGATCGAGAAGGACAGGGACAGGGCGCTTGATGAAGCGCTGGAATGCTCGGATTCCATCCTCATCACAGGCTCGTTCTACCTTGCATCAGGGATGAGGAGGCTGAGGACCTAGACAAGGCTTTCTCCGCCATTGATGGACATATACATAAGCTCGAAATCCTCATTAAGATAAGCAAGGATCCGGGTCACGCCTCCGCCTTCATCCGCAACTGCTATATCCACGAGGCCTGACCCCGAATCTATCGTACCCCAGTATCTTCTGCCATTACCAGGCGCAAGGCCGCAGAGTACGCAGGAAAACGTCTCATCATTTCCCTTTATCCCGAATGTACCATCTGGAATCATGTAATAGCTCTCTGGATCAAATACGGATTCATACTCAACATACCGGGAGAACTCAGAGGAATACTCATAATCTCCGAGAGCCGTATCGAACACCGCAAGCTCCTCAAGAAGCTCATCAGGGGTATATGATGGGCCATTCTCCGTAGCCTCGGGCATAGCACCATATTCCTCCCATACAGCATCGAGCGTCGGGAACGACGGATAGACGGTAAGCCACGAAGGCTCATATACAAGGTACCTCGCCCACTCGCTACGGGAAATCATATCATAGGCATAGCTGCCCTCTGTCGCCCTGATTATACGCAGTTCGTCGCATCTGGCAAACGCATCTGGATTGATATCCAAGATTGAATCCGGAAGCGATATCTCCTTGATTCCAGACCCCCAGAAAGCACCATATCCGATGCTCTCAATACCGTCAGTCAGCAGTATGCGATCAAGGTTCACTGCATAGCAGAATGCGGCTTCGCCTATATGCCTGACAGAGGCAGGTATCCTATATATGCCCTTGGTCTCCCTTGCCGCCGGATATGCAATCAATTCGCTTGCACCCCTGAAGAAAAGCACGCCATCAATACTTTCATATATAGGATTACCCGAGGCTACGTTTATCGATTCAAGACTGCTGCAGATGACTGCATCATCGCCTATGAAGATAAGCGTCGAAGGCAATGACAGGCTCCTTAGGGAATTACAGTTGAAGAATGCCTCGTCTTCTATTATCCGAAGGCCCTCGGGCAAATCGATAGAGGCAATGCAGGAATCCTCGAATGCCTGCTGGCCTATCAACCTCACGCTTGCCGGAAGCGCAACGCTCTGGAGATTCACGGTATCGCTGAAAGCATATGGCGCTATCTCCCACACTCCCTTCGGGACCTCGAATGAGGCCTCTTCCCTAGCAGGTGGATAGCACATGAGAGAGCGGGAACGCTTATCGTAGAGAATACCATTGATAGAGGCGTAGCGTTGATTATCAGGATGGACGGTCACGGCCTCAAGGCCATCGGCGGCAGAGAAAGCTCCTGGGGTTATGACTACCACCGATGATGGAATCCGCACTTCCCTGACACGATCGGAAGTCAGGAATCCCTCGCTGATTGCGCTCACGGATAATGAGTCAATCTCTTCTGGTATCGTCATGATATCAGCATTCGAATCACATGAGGTAATGATAGCCATAGAATGATATTCCTCATATTCGAATATCCCCGATGTCTGCGCATATAGTGCAGATAGCCCTGATATCAAAGTCAGAATGAGGATAAGCCGCTTCATAACCACTCCTTGATACTGCCCTAGCACACTATTCATATATCCGCATCAGAGATTATCCTCATGGGATACGGCAGGATGAGGCAGTCCTCACATACCATCTTGAAGATATAGGAAGCGATGCTCTGCCATATACAAGGAATAGGCATGACAGTAGGCGCCATCCTTGGCGTAAATCCATGATAAACTATATCTGATACAGTTAATAAACACGATACATATCATTTATAATGGATTGTCGCCAGCAATGACAGACGGTGGCCTCCTGCATCCCGTGGGAGGATACCTCCCAATCCCAAGCGGGAAGAAGGAGGTGATGGTTATGTTCAAATCAGCATTGGAGCTTGTTCTCCTGCTTCTGAGGATCCTCCGAGAGATCTTCGGCCTGATTCAGGATATGAAACAGCCCCGCCGTCCAAAAGCCAAAAGGTGAGCGGGGCACTGCTTTAACTTGAGGCCGCCGTCTTGCTGGCGACTCTTCATCTATATTATTGCCATGAATCGGCAGAAAGTCAAACCAACCATGTCTTACTGTTCATATGAGGTCCTTATCTTCCTCACCGCATTCGGTTATCATCAGGGCAGGAGGAACGATGAGCCTTAACTGGAGAGAGCTTGAGCTTATACTCTCAGAGCTGCCATTGGAAGGAAGCTATATACAGAAGGTAACAGAGCACTCCATCCACTCCTTCACGCTGTCGATGTATTCGAAGGAGGAGAAGGCTTGGCTTCTGTACTTCGAGATCGCCACGCCGGATGCGCGCGTCGTAAGAACGGAGACGATGAGACCGAAGACGAAGAACGCCCAGCGCTTCACGCAGTACATGAGGGCGCACCTCGTAGGACGGAAAATCGTAGCCGTGAGGCAGCTTCCCTTCGACAGGGCCTTCATCATGGATGCAGAGAACAGCGAGGACAGGATAAGCATCATCGTGCGCCTGTTCTCAGGAATCGGGGCGAATGTCATCATCACGGATGAGGACCGGACCATACTCGAGCTGATGTACCGCCGTCCCCAGCGCGGGGAGGAAGCGGGTAAGAAGCTCGCGCTGGAGGAGCGCAAGAGCGAAGGCGACAGAAGCTATACGGTACGCGAGTGGAGCGGAGATTCCTTTAATGCGTTCATAGACAGGGAAGGCACGGCAAAGGCCCGCGAGGAGCATACGGAGGAGCTTGTCAGGAAGCTTGAGGAGAAGCGGGACAAGGAGATAGCAGCCCTCTCTGACAGGCTCAGGAGACAGGAGGAGAGGATAAGGGCCACGGAGGGCTATGAGGAGGAGAAGGAAGCTGCAGACATCCTCTCAGGCTCCATCTTCCTTATCAGGAAGGGCATGGACTCGATAACCCTAGACGACTGGCGTACAGGAGGCCGCATCACGATACCGCTGCAGCCCCAGCTCTCCCCTAACGAGAACCTGGAGAGGCTCTATGAGCGCTACCGCAAGGACAAGAGGGCCCATGATATGGCCATGGAAGAGGCCGAGACCACAAGAAGGGAGATAGAGGAGACTAAGGCGAAATATGATGCCCTGCTCTCCGAACGTCGCAGCGACAGGATGCAGAAGGAGGCGGATCGGACCTCCGACAGAAGGCGTCAGGACGATCCCAGGCCGGGCGTACGCCTCACCATACAGGGCTTTGATATCATCATAGGGCGCAACGCCAAGGAGAACGATGCCATCCTCCGCCATGAGACACGCGGCTCTGACATATGGATGCACACGAGGGATACAAGCGGCGCGTATGTGATCATAAGGTCGAAGAAAGGCAAGACGGTGCCGCTTCCGGTGCTTCTCGATGCCGCCTCTCTTGCAATACACTACTCCAAGGCCAAGAAGAACGGCAAGGCCGACCTCTACTACACCGAGGTGAAGTACCTCAGGCGGGTGAAGGACGGCAAGACCGGGCTTGTCATACCGACGCAGGAGAGGAATCTCCATGTGGTACTCGACGAGAAGAGGGTCAAGGAGCTGCTGTCATGATCTACCATAGCGCTGTCTTCTATCCGGATGGACGGGATGAGCTTATGCCGCTCGTATCCCCGATAGGAAACGAGGAGCCCATCCGAGCCGCGATACTCCCCCACATGAGGCTGGAGGGAGTCGCTCCGTTCTATCGCAGGGTGTTCGCATCGATTCCCGACGGGAAGCGCCTTATCATCCTCCTTCCATTGCACCGGGAAACGCTGGAGAAGGATAGAGGAATGCATATCTTCCAGTCGCCGGAAGCCACGGAGGAGACGCCGCTTGGGCTGGTGAGGATATCTGGGCTAGGACTTCCTGACGGAACGCCCTATGAGAAGGAAGAGTACTCCAAGGAGCTCTTCCTGCCGTATATCGCCTATCACAATCCCTCGTCCCTAGTGCATTTCCTCTTCATTCGCATAACAAGAGGAGCCCAGATCAAGGAACTGTCACGCATCCTCTCGCCTTTGTCCGATGATGATACTATATTCCTTATATCGTCCAACATGACCGGACGGCTTCCGGAGAACGATGTGGGCAAGGCAACGAAGGCTTCCATAGATGAGATACTCAAGGGAGGCCACCTGATGGATCAATATCAGAAGGGTCGGCTCGGCGCCTGTGCCACGCCGCTGATAGAGAGCGTGCAGGCCATCCTCGGAGGCCGCTGGGAGCTGATAGGAGCCAAGGACGATGACAGGACGAGCGGACACGCTGCGTTCATCATGAGGTAGGAAGTGGAAAGAGAGATAAGGGAGATAGAGAGAGACGGGAGGACCTGGACCGCGATCAGGATCGGGCGCGATGAATTCGGCGTTCCTAAGCATCTGATGCAGGGAGAGAAGATGGAGGGAATCATCACCGATGGCACTTCCATCCGCCCCTGGTACTGGGAAGGATTCGCCACCATCGACGAATGGCGCTAT
Organism: uncultured Spirochaetaceae bacterium; assembly: GCA_944389145.1. Classification (GTDB taxonomy): domain Bacteria; phylum Spirochaetota; class Spirochaetia; order Sphaerochaetales; family Sphaerochaetaceae; genus Ornithospirochaeta. The sequence continues at coordinate 15,256 of CALXLH010000010.1, read as the reverse complement.
GTCTACTTCGAGCGATGCAGCCTGGAGCCCTTCGATACCATCGCGACCGTGCACAGGAAGGATGCCCTCAAGCTCGTGAACAGGCTCGCATTCGCCCTTTCGCAGGCAGAGAGCCGCTTCCTTGACCTCTCCAGCGGAGTGTTCCCCCTATACAGGATATTCATCCTCGACGGCCATGATATCCTCCTGCTGCCTCCGGACCTTGCGGATATCTTCTCAATAATGATCGACGAGGATACGAAGAGAATGGAATCCACGGCGCTCGTGCAGGGCAGCGCCGAGACAGGCTTCCGGCTTGTATCGGAGATGGCACAGCTGCTGTACTACGCAGCCGCAGGCACCCTCCCCTTCATCAGAGAGGAATCAAGGGAGGCCGGCTACAAGGAGCTTCCGCTGTCGATCTATCAGTCCATGGACGCCAAGACCGAGGGTCTCATATCATTCATACTCCATGCTAGGTCCCGTGAGATGAGGGATATCATGGGTAACAGGAGTCCTGAGAAGGTGCTGCCGTGGTTCCTGGAGCGAAGCAAGGGCCTTGAATGGGACCTCGAGGATAGGAGCGAGGAGGAGCGCCAGGCCGATGTCCGCAAGGCAGAGGAAGCCGCTGAGGCCAGGGCAATCATCGAAAAGACGGGCAAGATCGCCAAGAGAAGGGCTTTCTGGAGAGTCAAGGGCACTGTCATAACGGTATCCGTGATCGCTGCTGTAGCCATCATCTCATTCCTTGTAAGCTATATATCGGGAATCCTCGAGCCCCCATACACAAAGGATATGGAGCCTGTAGAGATAATCGAGGCGGTCTATCAGGCACAGAACGAGCTTGATCCGCAGGCTCTCGATGATCCCGTAAAGGGCACGGAGCTGCCGCAGAGCATGGAGGTCACAAACCTCTACGTCACATCACGCACGAGGATGGCATATGAGGCGGTTGAGCCGATAATCAATGCCAATGACTGGCTCAGCGATGGCTGTCCTGCGATTCCCGCATCTTCATTCATCTATGGCGTCGCGCTTGAATCGATCGAGCAGACAGGAGAGAACGAATATGAAGCCACCGGAATATGGTACGTTCCGGCCCCATACGAGGAGGATGCAGAGGAAGAGATTACGGAAAGCCTCGAAACAAGGCCCGTCTATCGCTACCGCGTGAGGCAGAGCTTCTCATTCGCATGGAACGACCGTGGATGGTGGAACATCGTTGGCTCGGAGATACTCGGATACGAGAACCTAGGCGTCGAGGAGGTCGGGATCTACGCCCCTTGACCTCAGGTACGAGGCGATCGACCCAATGTCATCAGGATGGAAGAAGCGGCAGGTGCTGAATGAGGAGAAGAAGGTCATCTGCCGCTTTGCATAGCGTATCGATGATCTGATGATGTCATCACGGATGGTGGAAAGCGTCGGCTCCCCCGATTCCGCGGCATCGAAGAACTCCCGGTAGCCTATGCCTTCCATCGCAGGCCAAGAAGCCTTCGCGCCATCCCTCATCAGGCGCCTTACCTCATCATAGAGGCCTTCCTCGAACATGATATCAACGCGGGCCCTGATGCGCTCATCAAGCTCAGCCCTGTCCCTCGCGAGGCCGATGACGATGAAGTCCACGTCATCCCTCTCCTTCTCCGAAAGCGCGAATGATGAGAGCGGACAGCCAGATATCCTATAGACTTCGATCGCCCTGGAGATGCGGTAGGAGTCATTCTCGCTTATTCGCCCTGCAGAGACCGGATCGATAGACTCAAGATAGGCATGAGCCCATCTGATGCCTTTCTCCGCCATCTCCTCCTCAACCTCCTTCCGTATCGCCGGATCGGCCTTCGGCGTCCTGGGCGCGCCATAGAGAAGGTGGCGGAAGTAATATGCCGTGCCGCCGGTCACGAGGGCGATGCGTCCCCTCGATGAGATATCAGCTATCGCGGCATCGGCATCCATGACAAAATCCCCTACGGAGTACTCCTCCCAGGGATCACGGATATCGATCAGATGATGCGGAATGAGATGCTGCAGCGCCTCTGAGGGCTTTGCCGATCCTATATCAAGGCCACGATAGACCTGTACCGAATCGGCGTTGATTATCTCGAAGCCCCTTGAGAAGAGCCTTTCGGTCAGGGCCGTCTTGCCGACGGCAGTCGGTCCAAATAGGAGGACCGCCTTAGGCTTCCGGCTCGGTATACTCAATCTCGTCGTTAAGGGCACGGTCAAGGACGACGGATACGACCTTCTCGCCTGCCGCCTCGATCTCGGCCCCCTTATCGGTCTGGGCGTAGATATCGGCCTCCTTGATAGCCACGCAGGTCATCTCGTAAACGTTGGTTTCCTTGTCGATGAGTTCATTGAGAGGTATCACATCAAGCTCCTTATCAGAATTGGTATTCTACTCCAGAACAAGCTGATTATTCAACTCCCTCGGATATGCGGGCCGAGGGGATAATCCCGGGCCCGCCATCATGCGATCTCAGTCGAAGAGGTGCGCTATATGGGGTATTGCATCCTTTATGATGAGATTCGAGGTATTGATGCAGAAGTCGTAGTTCGTCATATCGCCCCATTTGTTGCCGGTATAGAACTCATAGTACTTCTGTCGGCCCTTGTCCACGGAGAGGATCTTCTGCCTCATCTCCTTGTCAGAGAGATTCTCTCCCTCAGGAGCCCGGGCATAGCAGCGCCTGATGCGCGAATCCATGTCTGCATAGACAAAGAGCCTCCAAGGCTTTATATCCCTCAGGATGTAATCGGCACAGCGCCCGACAATGACGCAATCGGAGTTTTCCGCCATCTCCTTTATGATGTTAGTCTGCTCAGCATAGACGCTCTGGGTTATCTGGAACATAGGATTGCCCATCGGATTGAAGCTGCGGCCTATCGTGATGGGGAGAAGCGGATACGGATGATGCTCGACGACATTATGGATATACTCCTCCGAGAGCGACGTGCGCTTCGCGATCTCCTCCACGATCTCCTTGTCGTAATAGGCGATCTGAAGATAATCTGCAAGGCGCCTTCCAAGCTCCCTGCCCCCGCTTCCGAACTGCCTTCCAACTGTTATGACCTTATTCAACGGCTATCTCCTTTCCTGCCATTATACCACAATGGAAAGCGTGATGCGCTGATTTTCTTCAGCGTCTTACAAGAAGCACGGCCGTCTCAATATGCTCGGAGGCAGGAAACATGTCCACAGGCTGGATGCCTACGATCCTATAAGGCATGAAGCGGCGGACGTATCTGAGATCGCGCTGCAATGAATCGGGATTGCATGAGATATATACGATCCTTTCCGGGGCCATGCGGCTGGCCGCGGCAAGGAACTCCTCGCTTGCGCCAGAGCGCGGCGGATCAAGGAAGAGCACATCGCACCGCTCTCCCCTCTTCGCCGCCTCCTTCATGTACTTAGATGCATCGGCATTGATGAATGAGACATTTCCAAGCCCGTTCATCCCCGCATTCTCCTCAGCATCGTGCACTGCCGCCGGATTTGACTCTATGCCGATGACGCGGCCCGCTCCGCAAGAGGCCGCTATGCAGGCAATCGTACCGGTTCCCGAATAGGCATCGATAACGGTATCATCGGGGCGCAGCATGGCCATGTTCATCGCGATCTTATAGAGCCTTTCGGCCATGTATGGATTCACCTGATAGAACGATGCCGGCGATATCCTGAACCTCAGGCCACAGAGCCTGTCCGTGATATACCCCCTGCCATAGATGATCCTCACAGCCGGATCCTCGGGCAGCACCATGCTCGTGCGTTCCCTGTTCTTCACGGCAACGACACCCTTGACGAAGGGATGCTTCTGATGGATCGCAGCGGCAAGATCCGATTCATGAGAAAGGCTGTCCACTGCCGTCACCAGGACGACAAGCGCCTCATCGGCATGCGCGGCCACCCTGATTAGGACATGGCGCAGCTCGCCATAGCCCATATCCTCATCATAGGCAGTTATCCCGTAGCGATTCGAGAGCGAGCGTATAGTCTCCAGGATCCTCCCTGCCCTCTCATCCTCCAGCGGACAGGAACGCACGGGTATGAGCTTATGGGAACCACGGCGGTATATGCCTGTGACAAGACGTCCGTCCTCGGTACCGCAGACTGCCTGCACCTTGCACCTGTATCCTGTTATCCTGTCGCTTCTGAGTATCGGGGCGACGCTGCAGAAGCGAGAGAGCTGCCTTTCCTCGGCAACACGCTTATCGAGCAGCTCATCGGCATATGGTATGTTGACGAAGGTACAGCCGCCGCAGCGGCCGGAGAGATTGCAATGCCTTCTCATCTCAACCCCTTCATGCGGGCGACGATAAGCGCCCTGGATGTGACGGCGTCAAGACGGTCAAGATCAGGAAGGAAGCGCTCCGGGGCAAGGCTCCTCGCCTTGGAGGCATAGGAACGGGCCTTCCTCAGCGTTCCGAGAATGTCGCCGCAGGATGGATCGTACTCGACATCATCCGAACGGTTCTCTATCACCGCGCTCCTGTAAAGCGCCATCGAGTAAAGATAATCCCAGAGGAAGTAATCCTCCTTAGGCCCTGCCTTCTCCAGCGTGGAGAGAGCCGTATCAGCCATCGATCCATCGATAAGGAACGGCACATAGCCATCCCAGTTCTCCACGAGCTTCTCCTCCGGTACGAAGCGGCTTATAGCAGCGGCAAGATCATGGAAGTCCTTATCATCCGACGGGAGGAACTCTCCCCTCTCGAATCTATCGTATAGATCCTTGTAGAAGCTCTCATCACCCATGGCTTATCTACTCTGGTGAAGGATAGCATATGAGGCGATGATGGAGAATAAGAGGCAAGAAATGCAATCATGCAAAGCCTGCCGCTTGATAGCGACAGGCTAGATATTCAACCGAATAACGCAGGAAGCGCCAAGGAAATAGGCTCTATATAAGTTATTGCGAATATAACAACAATCAGAGCGATCATATATCCAATTATCGCCTTTACAAGAGGTTCCAGCTTCACGTTTGCGATATTGCAAGCGACATATAGGCAGGCACCTACAGGAGGAGTTATCTGCCCGACGGCAAGGTTGACGATCATTACGATTCCGACTAGATAGGGACTTACGCCAACCTGCGTAAGCACAGGAAGGAGTATCGGAGTCAACAATATGACTGCTGCTGACGGATTTAGGAAACACCCCGCAATCAGAAGGACTATATTGAACAGGAAAAGAAGGACTATCTTATTCGTCGTCAATGACAATAGGGTGTTTGCGATAAGCTGAGGTATTCTCTCGCTCGTAAGAACCCAGCTGAATGAGCCAGCGGTTGCCATGATAAGCATGATTACCGCAGTACCTGCAGCCGACTTCGCGAATATCGAGACAAGATCCTTCATGTGCAGATCCTTGTATACGAATTTCCCCACAATGACTCCATACACGACTGCAACTGCTGCTGATTCAGTCGGAGTAAAGATACCAGAATATATTCCCCCAAGGATTATAACAGGCATCAGGATCGCCCAGATACTATCAATGAATACAGCCATCACTTCCTTAAGGGATTTCTTTTCCTTCTTTGCGACTATGCCATTCTTCACCGCGTATCTGTAGGCGATTGCCATCATCACCAATCCCATGAGGATCCCGGGGCCAACACCAGCAAGGAAAAGCTTACCGACAGAACATCCGGCAAGAACGCAATACGACACCATTGGAACGCTAGGAGGGATAACCTGGCCAACGGTTCCCGCAGCAGCAACCGTTGCAGCAGCGAAATCATTGCTGTAGCCATTCTTCTTCATCTCCGGAACCATGATGCTTCCGATCGCGGCCGTCGTCGCTGGACAGGAACCAGAGATCGCGGCGAAGATCATGGAAGCAAGGATAGAAGCTATGGCAAGGCCGCCTCTTATTCCACCAATGATGAGATTTGCGAAATTCACCAGGCGCCTAGAGATTCCTCCGGTAGCCATGACATTACCGGCAAGCACAAAGAACGGTATAGCCATGAGTGAAAACGAATTCACCGCAGTAAACATTGCCTGAGGAACGGCAATAAGGGATATCCCTCCAAAGATCAAGGCTGCCACCGATGCAATTCCAAGGCATACTGCTATTGGCACGTTTATGAATAAGCATATGAAGAAAATCACGAAAAGGATCGTTCCCATACTAACTCCTCTTTACTACAAAAGGTCGAATTGCCTCGATGATATAGAATACCGCCATGAGTATGGCTCCTAGCCCAAGGCCGAGATACGGTATGGCCATCGAGATTCCCAGTGCCGATGTAGTCTGTCTTGTCAGCATCGGGAACATGCGGACAAAAGCAACGGTTATGATAACGAAGAATATTCCAGTAAGCAGGTTTGCTATTGCGGTAACTATCTTTTCCAGTCCTTTCGGAAGCCGCTTCACAAGAACCTCTACGCCTATATGCTGCCCGCCACGAGCCGCAATTACGCTACCGATGAACGAGATATATACAAAAAGATATCTCGCCAGCTCCTCTGACCATGAAAGAGGACTTCTAAGGCAATACCTGAAAATTACCTGAAGGAAGATGACGATTGTCATTCCACCAAAGCAAACGGCCATCAGATACTCCATGCCCTTGTCAATGTATTTCCATATCTTATCGATAAAATCCATCAAAACCTCCTTAAGGCGGCAATTGCCGCCTTAGAGCATCTATTTTCCAGTGACTTCCTGTATCTCAGAGAGCAGGTTGCTATACTTAGCTCCATACTCCTCATAGATCGGAGCCACCTTATCACGGAAACTCTCTATATCTGGGTATGTGATCTCAACGCCCTGATCACTTATCCACTGAAGGGTCTCATCGTTGATCATCCTCCTCTGCTCCCTTTCATATGTCGCAGATTCTGCCGCAGCTTTCATCAGAGCTTCCTTCTGGTTATCAGACAGCTTATTGAAGACGCTTAGGTTCATGATTACAGGCTCGGCAGTATATACATGATTGGTGATAGCGAAATACTTCTGGATCTCGGTAAGGTTATAACTCTGCATATGGCCATTCGGGTTTTCCTGTCCATCAATCGTTCCAAGCTGAAGGGCAGAATATACCTCACTCCAAGCCATAGGTGTCGGAATGGCTCCAAGCGCCTCCCAAGTGTCAACGAAAACACCGTTCTCCGGAACCCTTATCTTCAGGCCGGCAACATCATCAACAGAGTTTATCGCCCTTGTGTTATTTGAGACATTCCTGAATCCGTTATCCCAGAAACAAAGAACCTTGAATCCAGAAGCCTCTGCATCAGCCTTCAATTCCTCCCCTACCTGACCATCTAGCACAGTCCATACCTGATCAAGGTTATCAAAGAGGAAAGGCAGGTTAAGCACGTCGAATGAAGGGATGAAGTTCGCCTCGGTCATTGAAGACTCCGCCACGATATCCAAGGTACCCATCTGCACGCTCTGCACAGCATTAGCGCCCGAGGCAAGCTCTCCATTCGAGTAAAGCTCGATTGTCAATGATCCGCCAGAATATTCCTCCGCAAGCTCCTTGAAGCGCTTGGCTCCCAGATCATAGGCATCGCCTTCAACGCCCAGATGCTGGAATTTAAGCGTATAGTTCCTTTCGTCCGAAGCGGCGGCCGCTGTCTGTGAGGCTGATCCGCTTGATGATGAATCATCCTTAGAGCATCCAGCCAGAAGAACTATCGTAATTATCATCAATACAACTAATAAGGTTCTTTTCTTCATTTTTTCCTCGCTTACTGATCAATCACTGATCCATCTTCTGCCAGCCTAGTGACAATCTGACGCCTCTTATACGGGAACTTCTTATCGACATCATCTACAAGCTCTACTCCGATGCCCGGCTTGTCCGGTATGATCAGATATCCGTTCTCACACTTGATCGTTTCCTTGACCACATCCCCCTGACAGAACGAGTTCTGGCTCTTATTGAATTCATGGGAAATATAACGGTCCGTCGTGCTGGGACGATCATCACCAGGATACTCCTGAAGGGCGAAATTAGGAGAACAGGCAGCGATCTGTATGCAGGCGGCTGTCGACACGGGGCTCAGAGGATTATGTGGGACGACCATGATACCGTTGGCTTCAGCCATGGATGCGATCTTCTTTCCTCCGGTTATACCTCCACAAAGGCATATATCAGTCCTGACATACTGCGCCCCATCATGCTTGATCAGCATGGCAAACTCCTCAGGCGTGTGATATCTCTCACCTGTCGCAATAGGTATATTCACCTTATGCGCGATGAATTCCATGTTGTCAAAGTTATCAGGCTTCGTGGGATCCTCAAGGAAATACGGAGTGTACTCCTCAATTCCTCGGGCAAATGCGATAGCCTCAGGAATATTCAGGCGCCTGTGTATCTCAATGCAGAGATCGACATCATTTCCGACAGCTTCCCTGTATGCAGCAACTCTTTCGACAGCTTCATTTATCTTCTTTGCAAAGATCATATCCCTAAATGGCTCGGTCCTGGGTTCATCAAGGAACGGAGAAAGATGACCTACTGCCGTAAAGCCTTTAGCCTTCGCCTCCTTCAGGTTCTTTACCATCGTATCGATCTCGCCACCGCCGACATGGTAATATACGCGGGCCTTGTTTCGGACCTTCCCTCCAAGGAGCTGATAAACAGGGCATCCAAAGTATTTTCCGGCTATATCCCATAAGGCAATATCGATTGCAGATATAGCTCCCATGATCGCAGCTCCTCGGAAGTGATAGCTTCGGTACATATATTGCCAATGGTGCTCAATCTGAAGTGGATTCTTGCCAATCAGATATTCCTTAAAGGAATTGACAGCTTCCCTCGCCGCATCCTGAAAGGCCCAAGTACCACTTTCTCCGATTCCCGTGATTCCTTCATCAGTCTCGACCTTAACGAAAAGGAATCTGTTTGCTGACAATGTAGTTACATCGGTAATTTTCATCAGCTCTCCTCCTTAATGTTATTTAGATTATTTGTCTCAAACTAAAAAACCACAATTCCACATCTTTGGATTTAAATTACAAAAACAAAATAAATATTTTATATATAATTTCTTTAAATAAAACTAATTATTTTTCTGGAAAAATTTTTTTTAATTCATAAATTTTGAATCCAAAAAATTTAGGATATAATATGCAATATGATTACATCGGGAAACTTCGATCTAGGCCCATTCCAAATTGACGAGAAGTGCGTGGCATTCTATGACGAGAACGGAAAGATTATTCTGGAATCATACGCATATGAAAATAACTTCTTCCGCTTCAACTGGCATTCATCACTAGAAATCATGATCGTATTGCGAGGACGGCTGAAAACCTGTACAGAACGTGGGATGTTCGATCTGGAAGAAGATGGGGTACTTATCATTAATCCAAACATAGGACATGCCAGCATGCTTAAGGAACAAGGCACGGTCACGCTTGTGCTTCACATATCAAAAGAGTTTCTTGAAAAGCTGCTAGGCAATGTCTCTCTGCCTTATTTCGACTTATATGCAATGGATGGCAAAACAGATATGATAGCTGATTACGTCCGTTCCTCCGTCGCAACACTCTATTATTCACTAGCCACAGAGCAATATCCATCAAAAATGATATGCTTCGCAGAGATATTCTCCCTCTGTTCTGTCTTGCTTTCAAAATGCTCTAACGGAGTACTTAGCCCTAAAACCACAGTCCTTACAAGAAAGCAGAGCAAGATGCTTGATGCGATGATGAAGATGGTAAACCGCAGATTCAGAGAAAGGATCTCTCTGTCAGATATAGCCTCTCTCCTGAACATGAACCCTTCATACGCCTCTACATTCTTCAAGACACATGTTGGTATAGGGTTCTATGACTATCTGACAAAGAAGAGGACGGCATACGCAGCATATAAGCTCAATACTACAGATGACATAGTTTCCGACATTGCTATTGATTCTGGATTCGGGGATGCCAAGGCCCTTCATGCTGCGTTTCGAAAATTCTTTGGCATGACTCCAGGAGAATACAGGAACCGGCTTGAAGAAGCTGCGATGGTAAATGATGCAAACAATGTTCCACGTCGCTATTCTCTGGAGGATGAGCTCGTCTTACAGAAAATCAATGCATATGCGAGGTCCGGAGCTTCCCTGATATCGCTTCTGGAAGATAAGAAGCAAAGAGAATAAGGTCCCTCCCCGAAGGAAGGGACGCATATCAGGTACGGATCTCCCTATTGAATGGCTTGCCGAGCGCCGTAGGTGCCGTCGTCTGGTTCCGGGAAGTGAACGAAAGCACGACGATGACAAGTATGTACGGAAGCATGACCGCAAGCTCATATGGGAATGATATCCCCATCGATTGGATCTGCGTCTGGAACGTCTGGGCAAAGGTGAAGAGAAGCGCTCCGCCCATGATCTGCAACGGGTGCCAGTGGCCGAAGTACACGAGAGCGACTGCGATGAATCCTCGTCCTGATATCAGGGTATCGGAGAACATCTTGGCCTGTGCGATGGAAAGGTATGCTCCGGCAAGGCCTGCCAGCGCTCCTCCGAGCATCAGTGCCTCATACCGCGTGCGCGAGACATTTATTCCCATGGAATCAGCAGCCCTCGGATTCGTCCCTACCGCCCTTACCTTCAGGCCCCATGGCGTCTTGAAGAGTATGTACCAGGCCAATGGGACGAAGAGGTATGCGAGATACACGGCTCCATTATGGGAGAAGAAGACATCACCCAGGAACGGTATCGAGGAAAGGAACGGTATGCTGATATCAGGGATACCGGGTATCGACTGCGTACCGCCTACGAAATGACGGAAGAGCGTACCGGCAGTACCTACCCCGAACATCTGCAGTCCTATTCCCGCGATTCCCTGCGGAGCTCGGAATGTGACGGTGACGACACCGAAGAAGAGCCCTAGGAACGCGCCAAGCACGCCAGCTGCGATGAAGCCAAGGACATTGTACCACTGTGAGACGGCACCTCCGCCTCCTGCGGAGAATGGTATGAGCATACCGATGAACGCTCCCATGGCCATCATTCCCTCACAGCCGAGATTGAAGACACCGGCACGCTGATTGAACATCTCGCCAAGAGACGCCAGGAGAAGGGCGACGGAGAACGGTATGCACATCGAAAGCATATTAACAAGCATCTCTATCATCTCAGGCCTCCTTCTTCCTCATTCCCTGAAGCTTCCTCCAGAGGCGGTCCTGCAGGTAGGCGTTGGAAAGGACCATCTGCGCCGTGACGATGACGATGATTATCACACCCTGCATCACCTGCACGATATTCGCCGGAACTCCTACCCTGGACGGAGCCAGTGTTGCCCCGTAAATCAGGAGTCCGAAGAAGAACGAGGCAGGCAGTATCCCGAATGGATGGAGACCGCCGAAGAGCGCGACGACTACACCGGAGAAGCCATAGTTGTTCGTGACACCCTCTATCGCCCTCCTATGCACGCCTGCGATCTCTATTCCGCCGGCAAGACCGGAGAACGCTCCTGAGATGACCATGGCAAGGGTGACGTAGAATGCGACGTTTATTCCGCCGTACCTTGCGGCCCTGGCCTCTGAGCCGGAGGCCCTCATGCGGAATCCAATCGTGGTCTTCCATACGAGGAAGTAGATGAGCACGGCAAGGACGAGGGCTATCACGATTCCATAATGCAGCCTGCCCGATATCCTATCCAGCCATACGTTCTCAGAAAGGCGCATCGACTGCGGCGTTCCCGCAGCGCCAAGCCCCTGCTCCGCCGGATCGAGATAGATAGTGCGGAGGCACAGGGAATAGAACTGGGCCGCGATGTAGTTCAGCATCACGGTAGAAAGCAGCTCCGAGACATTGAGCCTTGCCTTAAGGATTCCAGGAATGAATCCCCAGAGGCCTCCTCCTATCACGGCAGCGATGAATGCCGTGGGCAGGAGAAGCGGACGGGGAACGTCCGGAAATGCAAGTGCCACGCCGGTAAAGGCGAGTATTCCTATCGACATCTGTCCCTCTGCGCCAATGTTGATTATCCCGGACCTGTATGCGACCGTTATGCCTAGGGCTATGACACAGAGCGGTATGGCCCTGATCAGAACCTCCGTAAGATGGAGGGAATTGGTCAGCGGGACCACGCATATCGTATAGAACGTCGCACCTACGTCAGCACCGATCATCCAGAGGATAATCGAAGCGATCAGCACGGCAGATACGGCGGCGATGAGCATTACCGCTACCTTGAAGGCGATCCTGAAACTCCTTGTCATACTTCCTTAACCCCCGCCATCAGCACTCCAAGGCGCGCCCTTGTTGCCTCATCATGCATCAATACCTTCTGTATCGATCCCTTGTAGATGACCGCGATACGGTCAGAGAGATCCATTATCTCATCAAGCTCCTCGGATATCAGCAGCACGCCTATGCCATCCCTCCTTATCGCGAGAAGCTGCTGGTGTATGAACTCCACGGCTCCAAGATCAAGGCCGCGCGTCGGATAGACGGCAATCAGGAAACGTGGCTTACGCTCTATCTCACGGGCAAGTATGACCTTCTGGATATTGCCTCCGGAAAGGGAGCCGGCGGCTGTCGTGATACCTGGGCATCTGACATCAAAGTCCTTGACCAGCTTCTCCGAGTATGAATCGATATCCTTCCTGCTGAGGATGGCATGGGAGGCGAAAGGAGCCTTGGATGCATCCTTGAGGATGAAGTTCTCACGTATCGAGAATGCAGGGACGATGCCTTCGACATTCCTCTCCTCCGGGATATATCCCATGCCTGCATCTATGACCTGGCGCGGAGAGAGGTTCTGTATCTCCTTACCGAAGAAGGTTATGGTTCCAGACTCCACCTTCCTAAGTCCGTTTATAGCCTCGCTCAGCTCCCTCTGGCCATTGCCCGAGACACCGGCAAGCCCGACGATCTCTCCAGCCTTTATATCCAGCGACAGATGATCAAGGGCCGTTGTCCGGCGGTCAGACAATACCACGAGATCCCGGATGGAAAGCACGGTCTCTCCGGCCTTCCGCTCTTCCTCGTTCTTCGGCAGGTCTATGCTATGGCCAGTCATCATAGCTGCGATGTCCTGCGATGAGTGATCATCGGTATTCCCGGAAAAGACCACGCGACCGTGCCGCAGTATCGAGACCTTATTCGAAAGAGCCTTCACCTCCTGCAGCTTATGTGAGATAAAGATGATCGAAAGCTCAGATGTCATGTTCCTCAGGAGCGCTATCAGCTCATCAGTCTCCTGAGGAGTCAGCGCGCTGGTAGGCTCATCGAGGATGAGGAACCTCGCGCCGAGGCAGAGCGTCTTCACAAGCTCCACCCTCTGCTGCTCTCCTACCGAGAGCTGCCATATGTAGGCATCCGGATTGACCGCCAGGGAGTACCGCTCGGAGATCTCGATGACACGCCTGCGCACCTCCGGAAGCGAGAGCCGGAACGGGCTCCATGCCTCCTTGTAGCCAAGCGCGACATTCTCCGTGACCGTCATGTTCTGCACGAGCATATACTGCTGATGCACCATTCCCAGTCCCATGCGGAACGCGTCCTCCGGTCCGCGGAACCGTACTTCCTCCCCGTTGATGAGGATTCGCCCCTCATCAGGCTGATAGAGCCCCATAAGGATGTTCATGAGCGTAGTCTTCCCCGCTCCGTTCTCTCCAACCAGCGCCAGTACCTCGCCCTCTCCTACCTCGATCGAGATATCATCGGAGGCAAGCACTCCCGGGAAGCGCTTGGTTATATGCTCCATCCTCAGCTCCGTGATCCTACCTTCCATAGATAAACCACCTTACAAGAAAAGGCAGGGCCCGTGCCCTGCCTGTGATGACTTAGGATATCAGAGAGTCGAGTAATCGACGCTCGCCCAATCGGAAAGGACACCGGCAGAGGCCTTGAAGGCCGCGATCTGCTCGTCCACCTTAGCCTTGAGTTCCGGAGATACCCACTCAGCCTCAAGCGCGGGGTTGTACTCGAATACGAATCCACCGTTGTTGAAGTTCATCGGGATGCATTCGCCACCCTTGATGCCAGCCTCAAGCTTCTCCACAAGACCCACGATGACGGCGGCATAGTTATAGGAAGAGGCCGCTATGCACTTAGCCTGTCCCTCAGGAGTGGTAAGCTGCGCCAGATCCTGTCCGACCCACATCGCCGTCGGACTCTCGGCAGTCGCCCTCAGGGCTCCGATCGCCTGCTGCGAGGAACCGGTCATCATATCGGCTCCGCTTGCGAGCTGGGATGTGGCGACCTCAGCGGACTTGACGTAGTCAGAGAATGATCCGGTATGGGCCACGAGAATCTTGCAATCTGGGTTAACTGACTGTACTCCAAGGACATAGCCGCGGTTATAGCGAGCCGCGTCTCCGGAGTCGACAGGGCCTACGAGTCCTACGATATCAGCCTTAGTAAGGGATCCTGCGATAATTCCGTTGATATATCCCGTCTCCTCTGACTCCGGCATGTATGTGAATACGTTGTCCGGACCGATCTCTGAGGAGGTACCGAAGGCGAAGGAGACATCAGGATACTCCTCAGCCATCTCCAGGATGGTGTTCTTGTACTGCGCGCCATGGGCGATGATTAGATCATAGCCTTCCGCGACGTACTGCCTGGCCATCGAGCCAGCATCGACTACGGCCATCTTCTCGGCGTAGTTATACTCGATCTTCCCCGGAAGCATCTCCATCGCCTGGGTGATACCGTCATGCATTGCCTGGCACCAGCCCTTGTCGTCGATGGTGTTCTCGATGATGAGCGCGATCTTGATGGTATCATCTGACGAATCGGAAGCAGCCTCTGAGGAACCGGAAGCGAATAGCGACATGGCAGCCAGGAGCGCCAGGATGATGGTCAACAGTCTCTTCATACGCATTCTCCTTCTTGCTTGTATGTGCTTCCAGTATTAGGCAATAGGTCCCCTTTGTCAAAACATTTCACTTTCACTTAACGTGATAATAAAAAAACATATCAAGGATTTTATCGTTTCTGCAAAAACAGAAGGCTGATTCTGCGTACGTGCGCAAAAGCTGTTTTCCTCCGGCGATTAGATACACCGAGTCAACGACCTTCAGGACACGCCTGAAGGCTTGGACGTGAGCGTCTTGCCCATAGGCTCCGTTGCCGGTTTGCCTGTGGCACTCCATCCATACGGCTGATTGACTGCAGCCTGCCCGGATTTCTGGCCCCGGGTAATGTAGCTGTCGCGGATGTTGATGGCGGCATTCACATCTGCATGCATGCTGTTGCCGCAATGCCTGCAGACGTATCTGTTCCCTTTCCTCGAAGCCTTGTCTATCGTCTTGCATACCGAGCACTTCTGGCTCGTGTAGCGCGCATCGACGAACTCCACCCTTATGCCGTTCCT
>CALXLH010000009.1 GCA_944389145.1 uncultured Spirochaetaceae bacterium | reverse complement strand
CTATCATCAGCACGCCATGGAAAGCACTTATCTTCTTACATACAGGCCCTGGAAGGCACTTCTTCTGCTTTCCTTTCCGATGATACTCGGGAACCTGTTCC
The DNA here is from genome assembly GCA_944389145.1 of uncultured Spirochaetaceae bacterium. Classification (GTDB taxonomy): domain Bacteria; phylum Spirochaetota; class Spirochaetia; order Sphaerochaetales; family Sphaerochaetaceae; genus Ornithospirochaeta. The sequence continues at coordinate 17,574 of CALXLH010000009.1, read as the reverse complement.
AGCAGCTCTATACGATGGCGGATTCCGCGATAGTCGGACGCTTCGTATCTTCATCGGCACTTGCCGCCGTCGGTGCGTCCTATGCGCTGACGAACATCTTCATCTGCGTCGCGATCGGTGGAGGCGTCGGTGCCTCGGTCATCGTCAGCCGTCATTTCGGAGCCGGGGAATACGGCAAGATGAAGAAGGCGATATATACAGCCCTCGTCTCATTCCTCCTTCTGAGCATCGTCCTAGGCATCGCAGGCCTCTTGCTGAGCCGTACGCTCATGATGGCGCTGAACACCCCCAGCGATATACTCCCGATGGCAACGGAGTATCTGGGAATATACTTCATGGGACTGCCGTTCCTCTTCATGTATAACGTGCTCTCATCTATGTTCAACGCGCTCGGCCGCTCACGCATACCTCTCCTCTTCCTCATATCCTCCTCTGCGCTGAACGTGGCGCTGGATCTCATCTTCGTGATCTCATTCGGCTGGGGCGTCGCAGGAGCCGCATGGGCCACGCTGATCGCCCAGGGCTTATCCGCGCTGCTATCGTTCTGCGTGCTGAGGCGGCATATCATGAGGCTGTCCGAGGAACGCACAGGCATATTCAGCACGGCGATGCTGAAGGAGATGGTACGCATAGCCATTCCTTCGATACTACAGCAATCGACAGTCTCGATAGGGATGATGCTGGTGCAGTCCGTGGTAAACGGATTCGGCACGGAGGCTCTTGCGGGATACTCCGCAGGAATGAGGATAGAATCGATATGCTGCGTCTTCATGAACGGCTACGGAACCGCGCTGTCGGCATATGCCGCGCAGAACCTCGGAGCAGGGAATCCGGAGCGTGTCAGGAAAGGATACAGGGCGGCGAATATGCTGGTGGCCATCACCGCGCTGATGCTGCTTCTCGTGATAGAGGCCTTCAAGGAAGATCTCATAATGCTCTTCATGTCTGATGATGTATCGGAGGCCGCGGTCTCGACGGGCGTAGGCTATCTGGGCTTCATCGGCTTCTTCTTCGCGCTGATCGGATTCAAGATGGCGGTAGACGGGGTTCTGAGAGGCAGCGGCGATATGACGGCATTCACGATAGCGAACATCGTCAACCTGACCATCCGTGTGCTTGTAGCCGCGATCTACGCACCACGCTTCGGCATCGCGTTCGTATGGTACGCCGTTCCGATAGGATGGGCTGCGAACTGGCTTATCTCATTCATCGAATACAGCCGCGGCCGATGGACAGGGAAGATATGAAAGGCGCCATCAGGCGCCCCTATCACTCAAAGAAGAGATTATAGACATCGTCCTTCGTCTTGGACGACAGCAGCATCCTCATGAAGAGCTGCGATGAGCAGGCCTTCGCTATCGAGGCGAGTATCTGGATATGCTCCGTGGGGTTATCCGAAGGGGCAAGGACAAGGAAGAACACCCGGGTACCGTTGCCTGCAGGGTCTCCGAATGCCACTGGAAGCCTTGATATGCCGATGATGACATAGGCCTTATCCAGTCCATCGACCTTCGCATGGGGAATGGCGATCCCGTTCTCCATCGCAGTGGAGCCAAGATGCTCGCGGGAGGCTACCAGATCCTCTATCTCCTTCTTCCTCTCAGCGGAAAGCCCCCTTGCATCGGCAAAGAGTGAGACAAGCTCAGAAATCACGCCATCACGGTCCGCTGCCGCAAGAGGGACCTTGATCATATCCTTGCTGATCGCATCAAGAAGCGCCATGTCAAACCTCCTCGAACTCTGCCCAGATGTCATCCTCGCCCCGCACCACGACGACCGGGCACGGGGATGTGCGGAGCATCCTGTCATTCTCACCTGTCAGCTCATCACGCCTGGAGCGGATGACGTTTATAGAGCCGAGGACCAGGAGATCCACGTCATGGCTCTTCATATAGTCAAGCACGGCATGATGGGGAGAGCCCTCCACCGTAGCCGTCGTAATATCCAGGTCCTTGCTCGCCGCAAGGCGCTCTGCATGGCGCAGATGCCTCCTGGCGTCCTTCTGCAGGTCGCTCAGGAACTCCGTGCGCTCCTGGTCTATGAAGATCCTCGAACGCACGAGATCGCCGATCGCCTTGGTATTCACGACATAGAGCGCGGAGAGCGATGCCCCCGTGGACTTGGCAAGCAATATGGCATACATCAGGGCATTCATCGATCCTTCGCTGCCATCCAGATATACCAGCATGTGCCTGAACGGTACCTTCATCATCTTCCCTCCTTTCCTCTTTCCATCATATCCTTGACGGCCTTCATCAGCACGAAGTTCTCACGCTCGGCCTCCTCTATGCGGGAGGTGAGATACCTTACCGTCTCCATTCGGTCCGGGATGACGAGCTTCTCAAGCGAATTGACCTTCCTTATCGTCTTCTTCACCTCGCGCGAGAGCCTCATTATCGAGACCTTCAGCTCCGCCATCCTCCCCATCATGGAAAGCGCATCGCGGAAGCGGTCTACCGCGACCTCCGCGAGCATGCTGGTTCCCTCTGGAGAGAAGAACGGTCCGCTGCCGATGAACTCTGTGGAGACCGTCGGCAGCTCTACGCCCATCACGCGGCGCGAGCCAAGGGTTATCGACGATGCGATATTCACCGCCCCGGCAAGATTTGCCACCTTAAGCCGTCCCATGTGCATGATCGCGTCCTCAAGCGCCTCATCGGCCTCCTTGAGCTCACGCTCGACGCGATTCTGATAATCCACAGCCTGGTCGACGAGCGTAAGAAGCTCAGAGACGAGTATCGATCTCTTCTGGTCCAGCAGGTCATAGCCTGTCCTGGCGAAGGAAAGCTCGTCCTTGATCTTCATGAGGTTGCTTCTCGTCGGTGCAATCGTCGTATTCACTTCTAGCCTCTGTAATGCGCCTCGATCTCCTCCTCGGTGAGCCTCTGCAGCTCCTCGGGAGGAAGGATGGAAAGCGTCTCCCATGCGATATCCAGCGTCTCCTCGATCGACCTGTCCTCATCGAAGCCCTGGGAGACAAACCTCTTCTCGAAGGCTTCTCCGAACTCCATGTACTTATGGTCAAGCTCGGTAAGCTCCTCCTCTCCGATGACAGACGCGAGGTTCCTCACGTCCTGGACCTTCGAATAGGATGCGAAGAGCTGGTTCGAGAGATGCGGATGATCTGCGCGCGTCATTCCATCGCCTATTCCGTCCTTCATGAGACGCGAAAGCGATGAGAGCGCGTTGATAGGCGGATAGATGCCGCGTCCGTGCATATCGCGATCGAATACGATCTGGCCCTCGGTTATGTATCCGGTAAGGTCTGGTATCGGATGAGAGATATCATCGTTAGGCATCGTGAGTATCGGCAGCTGCGTGATCGATCCGGGTCTTCCGACAAGCTTTCCGGATCTCTCATAGATCTCGGCAAGGCTTGAATAGAGATATCCCGGATAGCCCTTCCTGGAAGGTATCTCGCCACGCTGCGTGGATATCTCCCTCAAGGACTCGCAGTAGTTCGTCATATCGGTCATGATCACGAGCACCTGCTTGCCCTTGTCGAAGGCAAGATGCTCTGCAAGGGTGAGCGCGGTCTTAGGAGTTATCGTCCTCTCAAGCGACGGATCATCGGCAAGGGAGAGGAACATCGCGACGTTATCCAGGACTCCCGTCTCCTCGAATGAGTCGATGAAGTACTTGGCAACATCGTACTTGACGCCCATTGCCGCGAAGACGATCGCGAAATCGCTCTTGCCTCCGCGTACCTTGGCCTGGCGCACGATCTGCGCCGCAAGCTGATTATGCTCCATGCCGTTGCCGCTGAAGATAGGAAGCTTCTGCCCCTGGATGAGTGTCATCATGCCATCGATGACCGATACGCCGGTCTGGATGAAGTCCCTGGGATACTCGCGCGCCGTCGGATTCATCGGCACGCCGTTCACATCACGCTCATCGGATGATGCGGGAAGCGCGGCTCCGTCACGGCTCTTGCCAAGCCCGTTCATGACACGGCCGAGCATCTTCTCCGACACCGCCAGCGTCAGAGGCTCGCCGAGGAAGTGCATCCTGGTCCCGGGCATCGAGAGCCCGTCCGTACCTTCGAAGCACTGCACGCAGACCGCCTCATCGGAGGTATCAAGCACCTGTCCGCTCCTGATCGAGCCATCAGGAGCCACTATCTCAACCAGCTCGCCGTATCCGACGGGATGGGTGTTCCTCATGTATACAAGCGGACCATCGATCCTCGATGCGCCTACGTATTCCCTTCCCCTCAGGAGCGCCTTGTCGGTCTCCTTAAGCAGCTTCTCATCACTGTTCATCATAGAGGCTCCCTAACTGCATCATCGATCTCTCAAGCTTAAGCTCGATCCTATCGATCTCTTCGACATTATCGTTGGAGACGTTGAAGCGCATCCTCGCGATATCCTGCACGACCTGCAGGCGGCGTATCTTCACGAGGGGAACCCCCTTAGAGATCGCATCAGCCCCCAGATCATAGTAGCGCAGTATGACCGACAGCATCCTGACCTGCTTCTCGATCGAGCAGTATCGGTCGATCTCATCAAAGGCATTCTGCTGCAGGAACGCAGTCTTGAAGAGAGAGCAGACCTCCAGGATGAAGTTCTGCGAGTCAGGAAGCGCATCAGGGCCGACCAGCTTGACGATCTGCTGCAGCCTTACCTCCTTCTGCAGGAGCTCCATTATGCGGCGGCGGTTCTCGAACCATCTGTCCTGGCTCTGACCGTTCCACCAGTCCTTCACCTCATCGACATACTCGGAATAGCTCTCGAGCCATGAGATGGCAGGATAATGCCTGGCTGATGCAAGCGAGCGATCAAGGCCCCAGAACGCGCGTACGAAGCGCTTCGTATGCTGTGTCACCGGTTCGGAGAAGTCGCCTCCGGGAGGAGAGACCGCTCCGATGACGGAGACAGAGCCCTCATGGCCTGAGAGCGTCTTCATATGCCCCGCCCTCTCATAGAACTGCGCTATGCGGGTCGGAAGATAGGCCGGGAAGCCCTCCTCCGCAGGCATCTCCTCCATGCGCCCGGAAAGCTCCCTCAGGGCCTCCGCCCAGCGCGATGTGCTGTCAGCCATTATGGCAACGCTGTAGCCCATGTCGCGGTAGTACTCCGCCATCGTGATACCCGTGTAGATAGAAGCCTCACGGGCAGAGACAGGCATGTTCGAGGTATTGGCGATGAGTATCGTCCTCTGCATCAGCGAAAGTCCCGTGCGGGGATCGATCAGATGAGGGAATTCCCTAAGGACATCCGTCATCTCGTTTCCACGCTCGCCGCAGCCTATATAGACGATGATGTCCGCATCGCACCACTGGGCGATAGAATGCTGCGTCATCGTCTTGCCCGTACCGAATCCGCCTGGGATGGCTACCGTACCGCCCTTTGAGAGCGGGAACAATGTATCTATGACACGAAGGCCCGTCACAAGCGGAGTCCCGAGGTCCATGTGGTCAGCGATCGGACGTGGAACGCGGATCGGCCAGTGCTGCAGCATCGTAACGATCTCGCTCCTGCCCTTTCCATCCTCAACGATCGCTATCTGATCAGTGACATGATAGTCCCCTTCCGCCGCCATGTTCACCACGGTCAGCTCATCGGGGAACGTCGGAGGAATCATGATCCTGTGCTCCACCCTCTCGGTCTCCTGCACGGTTCCGATTATCGAGCCGCGTCCCACCTTGTCTCCTACAGAGACGGAGGGAACGAAGTGCCAGAGCTTATCATGATCGGTAGCAGTGGCAGAGATGCCCTTGCCGATGAAGTCTCCGCTCTGCGTCCTAAGCTCTTCCAGCGGACGCTGTATGCCATCATATATGTTACCTATCAGTCCCGGCCCAAGCTCCGCAGAGAGGCTCATTCCGGATCCATAGATATTATCCCCAGGAGCGATCCCAGTAGCGTCCTCATAGACCTGGATCGTCGCCTCATCGCCGTTAAGCTTGACGATCTCTCCGACGATTCCCAGCTCCGACACATGGACCAGCTCCATCATCTTCGCGTCAGTTATGCCCTTAGCCGTAAGGACCGGACCGTTGACGCGCTTTACCCTACCTACTATTCTGCCTTGCATTTTCTTCCTGAATTATCCTCTTGATGTCCCTCTGGAAACGCCTTATGCGGACCGGAAGCTGATTATTATAAGAGACCTTGCCATCCAGCGATGATACGGAGATGCCTCCATCAGAAAGCCTCTCCGGGTCCTCGGAAAGCGTCACGGAGGCACCCGTGCGGCGCCGTACCTCAGCCTCCGCCTCCCTGAGCATGTCAGAGGTGACAGGAGTCTTCTCTGAGAATGCCACCTTCGCCTCCCTGCGGTCCAGGCCTATGACCGCCTCGACGATCCAGGAGATCAGGACGGACCTGAACTCCGGGCGGACTGTCAGCTGGCCAAGGCGGCGGCTGACCTCATCCATCACCTCAGAGTATGAGGAATCGAGGGATCGAAGCTCCGAGATACGGTCCATGCTCTTGCGTGCGCTTTCCTTGCGCAGCCTTATCTGCTCAAGGCGGAGATCAAGGGATCTCTCCTCTGCCTCGACGCCTTTCCTTGCCCTCGTCTCCGCATCCGCGAGTATGGATGCAGCATCGCTCCTGGCCTTTGACGTGATCTCGTCGGCCTTCTTCCTCGCATCCGAGAGTATGCCATTGACGAGAGGATTGCCGCTGGTGTTCATATCGAGACTCCTATGGCTTGGTTGACCAGCTCCCTGAGGTCAGGGCCCCTCTTCCCGCTGCGCGCCGGAATCTCGACGACAAGCGGGAAGCTTTCAGAGAATAGGTATCTGTCAACCGTGTCCCTGATCAGATCGGCCACGTCCTCCGTGATGATGATGACGCCGTGGGCCTTGTCCTCCAAGGCCTTATCCCAGGCGCCTTTCGCCTCATCAGCGGTCGCGGCCACTATGCCGGAGACTCCCACAAGGGAGAATCCAAGCACGGTATCTTCGTCACCTATGACGAAATACTCCATGTCATACCTTTCCGAGGATCATCAGCGCGGTGATGAACCCGAATACGACAAGACCTTCTGCAAGAGCGATGAAGATAAGAGCGTTGGTAGCGATCTCCGGCTTCTCGGAAATGGCGCCCATGGCTGCCGAGCCGACGTTCGAGATGGCCATTCCGGCCCCGATGGCTCCGAATCCGAAAGCGAGTGCCGCTGCAAGGCACACCCATGCCACATCATGGTTTCCTCCCGCAACCTCCTCGGCCGCAGCGCTGAGCGTCGGCGTGAATGCGAACGCCGTGGCGGCAAGGATCACGAAGGTGAAAACGATGGAAAGACGGATCTTCCTCCTGAGTGCATATGCGGTCATAATGACCCTCCTATCAGTCGGCCACGATCCTGCTCTTGAGCCCTACTGGCTCGAAAGCTATGCCGTGACCGGTAAAGTACTTAGTAAAGAACTCGTAATAGTTCAGCCTCAGCGACTGTATTCCAGCGGAAAGTCCCTCAAGGACTATCACGAGGACATTCCCTATGATGGCTATGAGGATGTAGGCAATCGGATTGCCAGGCATCTCAGCCATCTGATAGAACGCCGACATCAGCGATGCATGCGCGATTCCCAGGCCTGCCACACGCATGAATGAAAGCGTGTTGGAAAGGAATCCGGAGAACAGCTCCAGCGCCTCGACGACGAAATCCATCACTGTATCGATGGCAACACGTCCGATGCTCTCCTTCGCCTTGCCCTGCTTCCTGCCGATCGCATATCCTATCGGACCTTTGATGATGATTGCAAGCAGGCAGCCGATGAGGACCGGCATGAACCATGGAGCCGACGGGAACTCCTTATAGCCGGAGCCGACGAAGCCGAACGCGAACCAGATGCCGATCGTATACACCACGCCTCCGACAAGCCCGTTCTTATCGAAGACAAGCTCGAAGTATCGCTTCTTGCGGAAGAGGTTTATCCAGTTGAGGATAAGACCGAGGTATATCACCACGATACCGAACTTTATGGTTATGGCCAGGATATCATAGACAGTCTGCACCAGGCCTCCCATCGGCTCTCCGGCGACCACCGCCTCATAGTTGAACCAGAGCGCAGGGAAGATGGAGAGGCCGAAGCATGATCCGAAGAGGAGCCCTCCGACCATCGATGCCGGTCCCAGATACAGCAGGAGAGAGCAGAGATAGCGCGAGATGATGCCATCCTTCTTCAGCGGGTTCCTCTTATAAGCCACGCTGCCTATGATACCAACCAGAAGCAGTATCAGGCCCTGTCCGAGATCGGCGAACATCAGGGCGAACATGCAGATATATGCCACGGCGGTGAACGGCGTCGGATTGATCGAGCCGTACTCAGGCGTGCTGTAATTATTGACCATGCGCTCAAAGGGGCGCAGGAGCTTCGGGCTCGTCATGGATACCGGAACCGCATCAGGCGGCACCTGGTCAGCCTCGGTCCACTCTATGATGCAGCGTCCTTCCGTCGCATCATATATCGTCTTCGATATGCTATCGGTATCATCGGATGGCACCCATCCGGAGAAGAGCGTCGTGTTGCGGGTATATGAGAAGTATGACTCGACGTGCTCGCATAGCTCATGGACGCGGACGTTTATCCAGAGCGCCTTAAGCTCCTCGCTCTTATCGCCGATCCTCTTCCCTGCCTCTTCAGCGAGTCCCTTCAGCTCACCCTCAAGGCTGCTGATCCTCGCACCTGCCTCGCCGATGGCCTCGGCCATGGCACCCTTCTGAGCCTCTGCATCTGTGGACTCGGTCCAGCCGAACTTATCCATGACCTCCGTCACGCGGTTGCTGTCGCGGCGAAGGGTGAGGGAGACAAACGGCTTCGAGGCAAAGAGGAACACGCCTCCGATCGCCTCCAGCCGGGCAAGGAGGTCCTTCCCTTCCCCATGCGTTATCGTTCCGACGCGAAGATCCAGGTAATCATCGTCCTTCTCCTTGGAATACCTGATGATCTCCCTGTAGTAGTTAACCTTCTGGTTGATCTCCTTCTGCTGTGCCCTTATCGTCTCCAGCGATCCAGAGAGGCGGTCAAGCGAACGGCGCGCCGACTCCATATCGAGATCGGGAAGGCTGTCTATCCCGGCCCTCTCGATATCAGGAAGGACGACAGATCCTTCCTTCATCAGCGTCTCTATCCTGACGCGCATGTCAGTAAGGGCTGCACGGGGGATTGTGGATGCATGGGCCGAGAGCTTCTGCATCTTCTCCTTCGGGAGCGTGTCGATATGGACGAACTCCATCACGCCCTTCTCAAGGAGGGCCTTGACCACCTTCTCCCTGTCACTGTCCATCACGACAGCGGTCAGCATACGCATCTTCTGCGTAAACATGTTCATATATCCAAAGCCTCCCTGATCTTCTCTTCGCTCCACTTATAGTTCTTGGCAGCCAGCACGGCCGACACCAGGCTGTCCTCCTGCTTATAGAGGAAGAAGTACGCCAGTACCGTGCCGATCGTGAACGGACTGCCGGAAAGGAGCTTCATATACTCCTTCTTCCTCGTCTGGGCAAGATATGATTCGATATGGAATATCTGATCAGCGTTCTCCGAGAGCGTCGTCAGGTCATCCGTAGTACGGCGTATGGCCTCGATCTCCTCCATTATCTGGGGATAGAGCCGGCTGACGATCGAACGCATCACGGCCATGGGATCATCGCTGTCCAGCGCTCCCTTCCTCTCAGCCTCCTCCACGATGCGTCCCATAGGGATCATCACGGCCTTGAGCTGGGATGGCGTCAGATGGTGGTAATAGCTGTAGCGTGAGAGCATGAGGATGTTCTTCAGGTCTACATCCACCGTGTAGATCGCCTCAGATATCTTCCTGTCAGGACCCGAAAGCCGGGTAAGGGCCTCCGCAAGATGGGAAAACCACAGATGATCAAGGGCGATCTCAAGCGGAAAGAGCCCGTTCTCGGTAAGGCTGTCCAGGGAAAAGCGCTCGAATACCTCATGATACGGAGTACCGGCGAAAGCCCTGAGCAGCTCCTGATAGCTCTGAGCGTTCATTATCCTGTCGTAATCGATGCGATGGACGATGACCGACCGGCAGACATAGGCCGAACGGAATGAGATATGATGATGGCGCACGACCTCAGAATACCAGAGCCTGATCGCGTTCTTGAGATTATCCATCTCGGCCTTCTCAAGAAGGACCGTGAGGAATCCGGAAGGACGGTCCGGAAGGTATGACGCTATCTCACGATAGGTCGCGATCTCCTCCTCGACCATCGACAGCTCTGCCTGCTGCATATCACCGGTAGTCCTATAGACCTCCGCGATATGGGCAAACCGCGTGCCATCGAGCCTGGCGACCGCCTCGACAAGCGTCGGCGCCTTTATCATCTCATCGATAAGATGCGAAGAATGCATCACGCCTATGCGAGCGCGCAGCTTCGCATTCACGAATGCGTAATCAGAAACCCTGCTCATCTATTCTCCGACGGTAAGTATGCGGTCAAGTATCCTTTCCACCGCCCTTTCCTTAGCATCCGCGTCCATCGCATGCTCCTCGGATTCGCTCCGGCGCCTTTCCTCCTCATACAGGGAAAGCTCTTCCTGCAGCTGCGACTGCGCATCCTGCAGTTCCGCCCTGGCCTTATCCTTCACGGCATCGATGGATGAAGAGACGAGCCTAGCAGCCTTCTCATGCGCCTCATCCAGGATCCTCTTCGCTTCCTGACGCGCATCATCGATGATCTTCTCTGCCTGATCCTCAACATCGAGGATCTCATCAATCACTCCGCTCTGCATCCTTTAGCTCCGTCACCGTTTCATTAGCACCTTCATCTGATTCTGTCAAGGAAGACCATATTCCACAAGTGTGCAACATATTTTGTTATTCACTGTTACATAATGACATATGCCAGACAATACCCGATAACATGGACAAGGATGGGGCAAGAGGCTGAAAAGAGGACGGCAAGCATCAGCTGATTGTTTGACATGCCATGCCTATTATGCTAATCTCCGTAAGGATTTCGGGCAATAGCGCAGGGGTTAGCGTACAAGTCTGGGGGACTTGGGGTCGGCGGTTCAAATCCGCCTTGCCCGACTCAAGATGCATCTGAAGATAGAGGATCTAAGGATAACGATTGAAGGGGAAGAGGCCGTGAGGTCCTCTTCCTTTTCTGTTCCAGAGGGCTCGATAACAGCGCTCATAGGAGAATCCGGAGGCGGAAAGAGCCTGACCGCGAAGGCGATAGCAGGCCTTCTGCCGCGCCGTGCAAGGGCGGAAGGAATGATCCTCTTCGACAGCCAGGACCTGCTTGCCATGAGCGAAAGGGATAGGGACAGGCTGAGAGGAAGAGGCATCGCCTACGTCTTCCAGGACGCGGCGGCATCGCTCAATCCCGTATACACCATCGGGCAACAGCTCTCGCGCATCACGGGGCATAAGGACAGCAGCGGCATCATACGGTCATTCGGCCTTGAAGGAAGCGATGGGAAATATCCATTCGAGCTGTCAGGGGGAATGCAGATGAGGGCCGAGCTGATGCTCGCCTCCTCGCTCTCCCCTGCCCTGCTCATAGCCGATGAGATCACCGCGCCGCTCGATAACGCCTCGGCATCATCCATCCTTGCGCTGCTCAGTAGAAGCAGGCCTGAAGGCGGCTCCATCCTTCTCATAACCCACGATATAAGGCGTGCGGCCGCAGCAGCAGACAGGATCGTCGTCATGCACGCCGGCGTGACCGTCGAGGAAGGAGGCAAGGCCGAGGTCCTCTCCCACCCCATGCATCCGTACACCCAGGCGCTGCTCCGCTGCAGCAGGCTTGAGGCGACAGGAGAAGGAAAGCTATGGACGATACCGGGATCGATGCCCCTTCCTGGAGAGAGGATAGAGGGCTGCACGTTCCGCTCCCGATGCCCCTTCCCATGCTGCGACGCTCCTCAATGGCAGGGCTCAGGGCAGCACAGGGTCAGATGCACGCATCCCCTGCATATGCTATCCTAAGGCAAGGAGAGAAGAATGACGCTTATAATCACAGGAAGCCCAAGGAAGGGTAAGTATTCGGACAGGATCGCAGAGGCGTATCATGAGATATCAGGCGGAGAGCTTATCTATGCCCGTGATGTCAACGCACTGCCATGCAAGGGATGCGGCTACTGCAGGGGAAAGGGAGAGGGACGCTGCATACAGAAGGATGACATGCAGCCCATCATCGAGAAGGTAAGGAAAGCCGACACCATCGTACTGGTCTCCCCCATCTACTGGTGGCAGGTAACGGGAACGATCAAGAACGTGATCGACAGGCTCTATGCGCTGGATGTCGATGGATTCAGAGGAAAGAAGCTCGTGGTCATAATGAACGGAGGATCAGAGCCCGACGATAAGGAATACGAGCTCCTGGAAGGCCAGTTCAGGGAGATGGCCGACTACATCGGCATGGGCTACTCATTCCTCGGCGTCGGTACCCCTGAAGGCCAGGAAGAAGAGTTCCAGAGGAAGCTTGAAGGAGTGAGGGAGCTGGCGAGGAAGAACGGCTGAGAAGATGCAGCCTGTATCTAAGTCAGCCAAGGTTACAGCCTGTCATCATCGATGTGCTTCCTAAGCTCATCAGGACCAGCAAGCTCAAGCGGCTGGTCCCTTTCATTCCTTAGGAACATAATCATATATAGAGGAATAGAAAGGATACCAGATTTCTCTCCTATATTATTCCTGGAGAGCCTTATAGCCTGATCAACACCATATCTATCCGAAGCCATCAGCGTGTTCATGGCCTTCGATTTCTTGTTCTCCCCGTTCTTGACCTCTACGATGCACGGGCGATCTCTATATACGATGACGAAATCTATCTCCAGGGAATCCGAAGGGGAGAAGTAGAAGAGAGGAAAGCCCATGGATCGTAAGCTCTGGGCCATCACGTTCTCATAGAAGGCCCCCTTGAAAAGCCCCAGATCCCCGTTGAATAGCCGGTATGCAGTCCCATCCTCATACATGGACACGAGAAGCCCTGTATCATTCATATAGACCTTGAACTCGCTATCGATGGCAAATCCTGAAAGAGGAAGCTGTGGCGAAGAGAGATTATGGCAGAATGATACGATTCCTGCATCCTTGAGCCAGAGAAGCGCTCCGCCATAGCTTCTAGCCCTGGCGCCTTTCTCTATGACGGAATACTGGAACTTCTTATGATCCTTTGCCAGCTGTGACGTGATCGAACCGAATGTCCTCAGGATCTTCGCCTTCTCCGGCTCCTCCGCGTATTTGACCACATCACGCTTGTAGCCCTCTATGATATCCCTCTGCACGGCAAGCGCTACAGAGTAATCCCGGCTCTCTGCATAAGCAGCGACAACCGCAGGCATTCCGCCTATCATCATATAAGCCGTGAAATATGATAGCATCTCCGTATGGATGAAGCTTTCAACGCTCCGCCTTCTCTCGAAGCAATCACGAAGATGCCCTATGATATCCTCACTTATCCCCATGGCCCAAAGGAATTCCTCGAAATCAAGAGGCTGCAGATCCATGCCTTGCACATATCCCACAGGGAATGATCTCTCCCTTGCATGATTTATGCCTAACAGCGATCCAGATGCAATGACATCGAAGCGAGGATCCTGGGCAAGAAACTTCAGCGCGGTACGTCCATTTGGACAGTGCTGTATCTCATCAAGGAATATCAGGGTGCTTCCCTCTTCAAACCGCCTGTCAGGGAATGCAACTGAAAGGGATGTAAGGATAGCGGAAGGATCAAGATCTCCGTCGAATATCGAGATAAGATCAGGCCTCTCAAGGAAATTAAGCTCATATAGGACCTTGTAACGACTTCTTGAGAATTCCCGCACAGCCGTTGTCTTTCCTACCTGCCTTGCTCCATCAATCAGCAGGGGCAGATGGTTGGGATTCGCCTTCCATTCAGCAAGTCTATCTAGGATCTTCCTTCTAAGCATCAGGATCATGATACTACCGCAAAAGCTGATAAGCAACCTCCATGCACGTTTTACCGAGGAATATTCCCTCATATTGCACATTTTACCGACGAATATCATCGCTTGATGCACATTTTACCGACGAAATATTGTCAATCCTTGCACGTTTTACCGACGAAAACTCAAAAAAAGGCCGCTGCACGATACAGCGGCCAAACAGAGAAATAACCTATATCATCAGACAGCGCTCTCGGCAAACTTCCTTATCTGGGAAGCATTGGAGATAACCGTCGCGACTCCATCGGTAAAGGAGACAAGGGTCGGCGCCTGCACGACGCTGTACTTCCTGCACAGCTCCATGTTCTCCTCGGCATCGATCACGCGGTACTTCATGCCGGCCTTATCGAGGGCAGCCTTGGCGATGCGGCAGTTCGGGCAGGTCTTCGTCGTGAAGAGAAGCATCTCATCGCCATTTCCCTCTGCTGCGAAGCACTCCTCTTCCCTCCTTGCCGTCACGTTTATCGGACCGCGATGGGTAAGGCTTGAGTGAGGAACGTCATAGGTCCTGCGCTCCTTGAACTCCTCTGCCTTTCCGACGTTCCAGTTCTGCACGGGCCTGTAGTAGCCGGTAATCCTGGAATAGACCTCTGTCGGCTTGCCGCAGTGCGGACACTTATAGACCTCTCCCGCGATATACCCATGCTCGGAACAGACAGAATACGTCGGACTGAGGGTGTAGTACGGAAGCTCATAGTTCTCAGCGATCGTCCTCACGAGCTTGGCCGCGCTCCTCCAGTCAGGCATCTTCTCTCCAAGGAAGGCATGGAAGACCGTACCGGATGTGTAGAGGGTCTGCAGCCTGTCCTGGACATCCAGTGCAGAGAAGATATCATCGGTATAGCCGACAGGCAGATGGGAGGAATTGGTGTAGTACGGCGCGTTCTCATCGGAAGATGCCGTGATGATATCAGGGAACTGCTCCACATCATGCTTTGCAAGGCGATAGGACGTGGACTCCGCAGGAGTAGCCTCAAGATTGTAGAGGTCACCATACTCCTCCTGGTAATCAGACAGCCTCTCCCTCATGTGGTTAAGCACCTCGACGGCAAAATCCTGGGCCCTCTTATCGCCAAGGTTCACGCCGAGCCAGGACGCGTTGAGGCAGGCCTCGTTCATTCCGACAAGCCCTATCGTCGAGAAGTGGTTCTCGAAGGTCCCGAGATATCTCTTGGTATAAGGATAGAGCCCCTCGTCAAGAAGCTTCGTGATGACAGTCCTCTTGATCTTCAGCGAACGCGCGGAGAGATCCATGATCCTGTCCAGGCGGCGGTAGAAATCATCCTTATCCTTAGCCTGATAGGCAATGCGCGGAAGGTTCACCGTCACGACGCCCACAGATCCCGTGCTCTCGCCGGAACCGAAGAATCCGCCGGACTTCTTCCTCAGCTCCCTCAGGTCGAGGCGGAGGCGGCAGCACATGGAGCGCACGTCGCTCGGATTCATGTCGGAGTTGATGTAGTTGGAGAAGTAAGGCGTGCCATACTTCGCGGTCATCTCGAAAAGGAGCCTGTTGTTCTCAGTCTCGGACCAGTCGAAATCCTTGGTGATCGAATACGTCGGGATAGGATACTGGAATCCCCTGCCCTCTGCGTCTCCTTCGATCATGATCTCGATGAAGGCCTTGTTGACCATGTCCATCTCCCTCTTGCACTCGCCATAGGTGAAGTCCTGATCCTTGCCGCCTACGATAGCAGGAACGTTCTCAAGGTCCTTCGGGCATACCCAGTCAAGGGTGATGTTCGAGAAAGGAGCCTGGGTTCCCCAGCGGGACGGGGTGTTCACGCCATAGATGAAGGACTCGATGCATTTCTTCACCTCATCATAGGTGAGGTTATCCTTCTTCACGAACGGCGCAAGATAGGTGTCGAAAGAGGAGAATGCCTGCGCACCGGCCCACTCGTTCTGGAGGATGCCGAGGAAGTTTACCATCTGATTGCAGAGCGTCGCGAGGTGCGATGCAGGCGACGATGTGATCTTTCCGGGGATGCCTCCAAGGCCCTCCTGGATCAGCTGCTTGAGCGACCAGCCCGCGCAGTAGCCCGTGAGCATCGAAAGGTCATGGATATGGATATCGCAGTTGCGATGCGCCTGCGCGATCTCCTCGTCATATATCTCAGAAAGCCAGTAGTTGGCCGTGATGGCACCGCTGTTGGAAAGGATTAGGCCTCCGACGGAATATGTGACGGTACTGTTCTCCTTGACCCTCCAGTCATTGAGGTGGAGATAGTTGTCCACGACACCCTTGTAATCGAGGATGGTGGACTTCATGTTCCTCATCTTCTCGCGCTGCTTGCGATAGAGGATATAGCTCTTGGCGACATCGCCATAGCCTGCCTCTCCAAGGACCTTCTCAACGCTGTCCTGTATATCCTCGACAGCAACCTTGCCGTCCTTCACCTTCTCAGCGAAGTCAGCGGTTACCTTGAGTGCTATGAAGTCTATTACGTTATCATCGTATGGCTTCTGGATAGAATCAAAAGCCTTCTTTATGGCGGCCGATATCTTCGACAGATCGAATGCTACGACCTGGCCATCCCTTTTCGTGACCTTGTACATTGATTGCTCCTATTTCTAGAGAACTGTAGCACAGGTACGGAGAGGTTGCAATAGCAAAAACGCAACAGAAAGTGTTATATAACTTTAATTACACCAGATATAGTGGTACTACCTATCTCGAAGTGATACATTTCCTATAGTCTTCCTTAGTATCTTGATATACCTCTCCATATCCTCCGGGGAGGGAGGGGTAAGGTTTTCTCCGATGATATCTCCCGTGTCAGAAAAGGTTTGCAGGTAGTATTCCTGAGCCCCCGCGCACATCTCTGAGATTTCCTCGAAATCTTTTTCATCATGCAGTTCATGTACCACCGTAGTGCGGAACTCATAGGGCACATGGCCGGAGAGAAGATATGAAATGCTTTCCTTTATCGGACCGGTATCGAAGCCAGCGATGCCGACGGTGCGGCCATAGCTGGAAAGGCTGTTCTTGACATCCATCGCCAAATGGTCCACAAGCCCCTTCTCCACCGCCTCAGCCAGCACGCGAGGCCTGTAGCCATTGGTATCGAGCTTCACGGCATAGCCAAGCTCCTTCAGCGAGGAAAGGAACGGAAGAAGATCGTCCTGTATCGTAGGCTCGCCGCCCGTGACCACGACACCGTCAAGCATGCCCTTACGCTTCCTGAGGTAGGAGAATATCTCATCAGGATCCACCACAGGCTCCGTATCAGGATGGAGCACGAGAGCTGCATTCTGGCAGAACGGACAGCGGAAGTTGCACGCGCCTGTGAAGAGGATAGCCGCCACGCGGCCGGGGAAATCAACGAGGGTAAGCTTCTGAAAGCCATGTATCTGCATATGCTGAGTCTAAACCCAACAGCGCCTTGGGCTCAATGCGTAACCTTTCCCCTCCCCCCGTGTTTTATCCTTATGATAGCCCGCTTATAAACTTTCGGAAGATCTTACGATCCTCAACAGATGGCTATCATAGGGTCATGCAGGCGCATGGCCCTTTCTAATAAGCAGAAATGGGCCGCATCCGCACAAGCTAAGATCACGGCCCGTCTATAAACTTTCGGAAGATCAGGACTAACCTTGATCCTCGTCCAGGCATCATCTGCCTGGGTCATGCCTCTCTCATCACCTAGGCAACTGATGCATGGGCCCAGCCATATGACTGAGCCCATGAAGCT
>CALXLH010000008.1 GCA_944389145.1 uncultured Spirochaetaceae bacterium | reverse complement strand
ACCTCGATGTCGGCTCATCGCATCCTGGGGCTGGAGCAGGTCCCAAGGGTTTGGCTGTTCGCCAATCAAAGCGGTACGCGAGCTGGGTTCAGAACGTCGTGAGACAGTTCGGTCCCTATCTGCTGCATTCGTTGGATGGCTGAGGGGTCCTGCCTTCAGTACGAGAGGACCGAGGTGGACGGACCTCTGGTGTACCGGCTGTCGCGCCAGCGGCAAGACGCCGGGTAGCCACGTCCGGAAGGGATAACCGCTGAAAGCATCTAAGCGGGAAGCCCTCCCCGAGATCTGCCATCCCCGACCCCCTGAGGGTCCGGAAGGAGCCAGCGAGACTAGCTGGTCGATAGGCCGGCGGTATAAGCGCGGCGACGCGCTCAGCCGACCGGTACTAATGCTCCGAGAGGCTTGGCCATATTACCGTTTCCGTCCCGGAAGCGATGGGAGGTCGCAGGAACGCTCCTGTTACCATCCTATCCCCTGGTGGCCATGGCAGGGCGGCCATACCCGTTCCCATCCCGAACACGGAAGTAAAACGCCCTAGCGCCGATGGTACTGCGTCTCGCGGGAGAGTAGGTCGCCGCCAGGTTTATTTGTATTTCCCCAGCACCCTTGTGAAAGGGTGCTGTTTTTTCTTGGCTTGCCTTTCGGCTTGCTTGCTGCTTATCTTTCCCTTATGAGGATCATATTCGTCTGCCATGGGAATATATGCCGATCGCCGATGGCTCAGTTCATCTTTCTCTCTCTTGTGCGTGATGCGGGACTTGATGCGTATTATTCCATTGATTCCGCTGCAGTCTCCTCTGAGGAAGAGGGAAATGACATCTATCCGCCTGCCAGGAGCGTGATGAGGCGGCATGGCATTCCTTTTTCCTCTCACAGGGCTCATCGCATCACCGATGGGGAGTTCCAGTCCGCAGATCTTGTCATCGCGATGGATTCTTCCAATATCCGTGCTCTCCGCCGCCGCTTCGGCGATGATGGAAGGATACGGATGCTGCTTGGCCGGGATGTGGCAGACCCATGGTATACCGATGATTTCGAGACGGCTTTCCATGATATAGAGGAGGGCTGCCGCTCTCTTCTCATGGATACAAGATCGATTATTCCTGATATACTCTCTAACGAGAAACGATAAGGAGCATTATATGGATATTCGCTATTCAACTGGCAAGGAGCCATTCAAGAGAATGAACACCGATGAACTCAGGGATGAGTTCCTTATCACGGACATCTTCCGTCCTGATGATGTGACAGCTGTGTATTCCCATGTCGACAGGATCGTAACGATGGGAGCCATGCCTGTTTCCCAGACTCTTTCAATCGATAAGAACATCGATACCTGGAAGAACTTCGGCGTTACGTATCTTCTCGAGAGAAGGGAGCTTGGGGCCATAAATATCGGAGGAAAGGGTAAGCTTGAGGCTGATGGCACGGTCTATGAGATGGATCACTTCGATGGTATCTACATACCGATGGGTACGAAGGATGTGAAGTTCTCCTCAGTCGATCCAAAGGATCCAGCGAAGTTCTATATGTGCACGACGCCTGCTCATCGTCCGTATCCTGCTAAGCTCATCCCCCTCAAGGATGCCATCCACAAGCATCTTGGATCGCAGCTTACCTCCAATGAGAGGACGATCAACCAGTATATCCATCCGGATGTGCTTGATACCTGCCAGCTTTCGATGGGGCTGACGCATCTTGAGCCGGGTTCTGTCTGGAATACGATGCCTGCACATACCCATGAGAGAAGGATGGAGGTCTACTTCTACTTCGAGATTCCTGAGGATAACGTGGTGTTCCATTTCATGGGAGAGCCTTCCGAGACGAGGCATATCGTCATGCATAACGAGGAGGCTGTCATCAATCCGTCGTGGTCTATCCACTCAGGATGCGGCACATCCAACTATACGTTCATCTGGGCGATGGCCGGTGAGAACCGTGCCTACGATGATCAGGATATCCTCAAGACCGATAAGGACCTGAGATAACACCTGTCATGATGCTGCGGCCATCTTCTTGCGGAGATGGCCTTCTTTTTCATCTCCTCTTCCTATTGGTTGGTACAACCTCTTATTTCTGCTATAAATAGCATCGGAGACTTTTATGGAGATACGACTAAGGAACCTGAGACGGAACTACGGTGAGCTTCATGCCGTGGATGATGTCTCTCTGGATATCCCATCGAATACGGTATATGGCATCATTGGCCGCTCTGGTGCAGGCAAGTCGACGCTGGTGCGTCTTGTATCGATGCTTGAGAAGCCTGATAACGGCGAGGTCTATTACGATGATAAGAGGGTTGACGACCTTTCCAGGGATGAGCTTATACAGGAGAGGCGGAAGATCGGCATGATCTTCCAGAACTTCAATCTCTTCTCCTCGCGCAACGCGGCGGAGAACATCGCCTATCCTATGGAGATCTGCCATATGGATAAGGCGTACATAAGGCAGAGGACGGAGGAACTCCTGGAGCTTGTCGGGCTTGCTGGAAGGGGGAATGCCGCTATCTCGACGCTATCAGGCGGCCAGAAGCAGAGGGTGGCCATCGCCAGGGCTCTGGCGGTGAAGCCTGCGATCCTCTTCTGCGATGAGGCCACAAGCGCCCTCGATCCGCAGACTACGCGTTCTATCCTGGCGCTCATCAAGGAGATACAGAAGAAGATGAACCTCACGGTGGTGATGATCACGCACCAGATGGAGGTAGTCCGCGATGCCTGTGACCGCGTGGCAGTCCTGGATTCTGGGCATATCGTGGAGGAGGGGGCTGTCTCTGACATCTTCTCGGCTCCGAAGAGTGCCGTAACCAAGGACTTCCTGTCATCGCTGACGACCGTCCAGGAATCTGTGGTGCGCTGGTCAAAGGAAGGAGGGCACTATACCCTGCGCTTCCGTGGCTCTAAGACCGATGAGCCGATAATATCTACGGTATCACGCTCCACCGGTGCGATCTTCAACATCAGGGCGGCCGGGGTTCAGAGCGTGGAGGATGAGGAGCTTGGCGTGATGATCACGGATATCGGGCCGGATCCGCAGACAGCGGCCGCGGCGGTCGCAATGCTCCGTGAGAACGGCGTCACTGTAGAGGAGGAAGCTTGATGAACACTATGATCACCCTTGTGCTTGAGGCTACCAGGCAGACTATAGTGATGGTCTTCCTATCAACGATATTCTCCATGATCCTCGGCTTCCCGATCGGAGTGCTGCTACATGTCACGGGCTCGGAGGAACATGGCGGCATAATCCCTCATCCTGTGTTCTGCAATATCATATCGAGGATCGTGAATATCCTCAGGTCCTTCCCGTTCCTTATCCTGATGATCGTCCTGATGCCGCTTTCGCGCCTTATAATCGGAACGAGCATCGGCACGATGGCTACGGTGATTCCTCTCTCGATTGCCGCGGCTCCGTTCGTGGCAAGGGTCATTGAGAGCGCGCTGAAGGAGGTTGACCCAGGAGTGGTACAGGCAGCGAAGGCCATGGGATCCTCGAACTGGCAGATCATCTACAAGGTCCTGATACCCGAGGCGCTGCCTTCTCTCGTATCCGGAGTGACGCTGACTATCATAAACCTTATCGGCTATTCGGCGATGGCTGGAGCAATCGGAGGCGGAGGGCTCGGAGATCTTGCCATACGCTATGGCTATCAGAGATTCCGCCCATCGTACATGGTTGCGGCCGTGGTTATCATCATCGTCATGGTCGAGCTGATACAGTTCGTCGGCGATCGCATAAGCTCGCGGCTGATCGCAAAGAGGTGAGCACAAGCTCCTGCCTTTCATCCGGGCAGGGGCATTTTTTTGTATATATATCATCATAATGTATGAAGATATAAAATTTACTCAAAAAATCTTTCAAAGCATATGCGGAAATGTTGCATAAAAATCCGAGTTTATGCATAATGAGGTCAGAAAAGTTAAAAGGAGGACATCGATGAAAGCAGCATTCGCATTCTCAATGATGATGGCCTCCATGATGATGCCCGACAGGGCATGATTACTTATTTCCTCACCACATCACTATAATCTGGTTTCCGGTCCCTAGGGACATCGTCTGATAATTCTGAATACATTAATTTTGGAGAGATAAATGAAAAAGGCTATCGCTTTGGTACTTGTCGCGCTTCTTGCGCTTACGTCGGTCTTCGCTAGCGGAGCATCTGAGGAAGATGCCAACGTGATCAAGGTGGGTGCTACCCCTGATCCTCATGCGGCTATCCTCAACGTGATCAAGGATGATCTCGCGGCGGAGGGATATGACCTTCAGATCGTCGAGTTCACTGACTATGTGACGCCTAATGAGGCTCTTGCCTCCGGCGAGCTTGATGCCAACTACTTCCAGCATCTTCCTTACATGGAATCCGCAAATGCTGAGAGAGGGTATGATCTCGTAAACGCCGGCGGTATCCACATCGAGCCTCTTGCCGTATACAGCGAGAAGTATGATTCGCTTGATGCCATCCCTGATGGCGCGACGATCGCGATTCCTAACGATCCTACGAACGAAGGCAGGGCACTGCTGCTGCTGCAGAGCGCTGGATTCATCACCCTTAGCGAGGGTGCTGGCCTTGAGGCTGTCCCTGCGGATATCGCGGATAATCCGAAGAATCTCAAGTTCTCTGAGATCGAGGCTGCTTCGCTTCCTCGCGTGCTTCCCGATGTGGATGCTGCGGTCATCAATGGTAACTACGCCATTCCTGCCGGCCTCATCGCAACGCGTGATGGTCTCTATGTCGAGGGTGCTGACAGCCCGTATGTGAACGTAATCGCAGTCAGGTCCGGCCATGAGAATGATGCCAAGATCGTGGCTCTTGTAGATGCCCTTCGCGGAGAGAAGGTGCAGGAATATGTTGCAGAGCGCTATCCCAATGGGGAGGTCATTCTCGTAGACTGACCTATTGTCAGGATCGAAGGCGGCTGTCCGGAAGGGCAGCCGTTCTTCATGATGATATGCCTTCCCCTCCAGAGATTCTAATTTCAGATGAGGAGAATGAGATGCCTGCCTTGCGATATAGCGGTCATCGTGGCACATGGAACATGACTCATTTTTCCGGATTCGTGCGTTAGCTTCATCAATGATATGTAATCTGTCCTGCTTTCAGGCTATTATCCATATATGCAGATTGAGATATTCATATTGATCATACTTGCGCTTTCTGCCATGTCGGCAGCCCTCCTGGTGCTTCTTGTCTCACGCAGCGGGAAGGATAAGGACATGGAGGCATACTTCCTACGGCTATCGCAGGAGATGCAGGACAGGCAGTCGGCCTCTCTGGATTCATTCCGTTCCTCGATCGAGCAGCGCATGCAGGCGCTTGAGAAGTCTATCTCCGATATATCCTCGTCCCAGAGGAATCAGATGGCGCTCTTCTTCAAGGAGAACCGCGATCTCAATGATAAGCTTGATAAGAGGCAGAAGGAGGGGACTGATTCCATTTCCTCGATCCTTGCGGAGATACGCCGTGAGAATACCAGGACGATGGAAACGGTGCTGAAGGAGACAGCGGGGCTTACCGAGGAGGTCAGGAAGGGAATGGACCGCATACGCACCGAGAATACCGCTCAGCTTGACAAGATGAGGCTTACCGTTGATGAGAAGCTTCAGAGTACGCTTGAGAACAGGATATCAAAGTCATTCGAGCAGGTTACGAAGAACCTTGAGGCCCTATATCGCAGCATAGGCGAGATGGATAAGCTCGCCGGTGATATCTCATCGCTGAACAGGATGTTCTCGAATGTGAAGGTAAGGGGTACCTGGGGTGAGGTCCAGGCTGAGAACATACTCTCAGATCTCATGACTCCCTCTCAGTATGTCAAGAACTACTCTCCGAAGAGGGGTGGAGCGGTAGTCGAGTTCGCGATACGCCTTCCTGGCCGCGATAGCGATGGAGAGGTCTATCTCCCTATTGACTCGAAGTTCCCGAAGGAGGATTTCGTGCGTTATTCCGAGGCTGTGTCCGAAGGTGATGAGGCACGTATGCAGCAGGCGCTGAAGGAGCTCCGCGCCCGTGTCCTTGCCGAGGCCCGTGATATAAGGGATAAGTATATCGTACCGCCTAAGACCACTGATTTCGCCATCCTCTTCGTTCCCACGGAAAGCCTCTATGCCGAGCTGCTGCGCATAGATGGATTTTCTGAGACGCTTCAGGATGATTACAGGGTGCTGCTTACCGGGCCTACGAACTTCGCCGCTCTCATAAACTCCTTGCAGATCGGCTTCAAGACGCTTCAGGTCGAGAGGAACACGAAGCGGATCTGGCAGCTCTTCAAGGATCTGAAGACTCAGTTCTTCCGCTTCGGGGAGGACCTTGAGAAGACGCAGAATGCCATAGACCGCGCGTCTGACAGGATCAGCGATGCCGTGAAGCGCAATTCCATGATAACGGGTAAGCTTGAGCGCATAGAGCTTCCGGAGGATATCGAGAAGGGAGCGCAGTTAGATGCCAGTTATTCAGACAGCACGGAACTTATTGAATAAATATACAGTAATATTGACTATTAGTGCATATTTATCTAAGATTTACTGCATATAGGAGGTTTGCCATGACTCTCAAGGGAAGAAGCTTTCTAACGCTTAAGGACTATTCCAAGGATGAGATACTCTATCTGATCGATCTCGCCGCTGAGCTTAAGGCGAAGAAGAAAGGCGGGGCCGTGACAAGCCGCGTGGCTGGAAAGCTCCTGGAAGGGAAGAATATCGTCCTCCTCTTCGATAAGACCTCTACGCGTACCCGTTGCTCCTTCGAGGTCGCCTGCTATGATGAAGGTGCGCATGTGACCTACCTTACCAATTCCCAGATGGGGAAGAAGGAGTCGCTTGAGGATACCGCGAAGGTCCTTGGCAGGCTTTATGACGGCATTGAGTACAGGGGATTTGCCCATAGCATAGTCGAGGATCTGGCTGCCTTCTCTGGCGTTCCCGTATGGAATGGGCTGACAGATGATGATCATCCGACGCAGGTCCTCGCTGATTTCCTCACTGCGCGCGAACACCTAGGGAAGCCGCTTTCGGAGATGAAGCTGGCCTACATAGGCGATGGCCGCAATAATGTTGCGAATGCCCTGATGATAGGAGCTGCCAAGGTTGGGATGGATTATGCGGTTGCATCTCCGTCCTCGCTCCTCCCTTCTCCCTCGCTCGTCGCCGAATGCAAGGCCTGGGCGGATGAGAATGGTTCCGCCATAACGATCACCACCGACCCGAAGGAAGCCGTTAAGGATGCGGATATCATCTATACGGATATCTGGTGCTCAATGGGGGAGGAGGATAAGATGGCCGAGCGCATAGGGCTCCTGAAGCCATATCAGGTGACGATGGAGCTGCTGCGCTCTACAGGGAAGAAGACGCTTTTCGAGCATTGCCTGCCATCATTCCATGATCTCAATACCACGACTGCCCAGGCTGTGAAGGAGAAGTTCGGCCTGAGCGAGATGGAGGTTACCGATGAGGTTTTCAGAAGCCCGTCGTCGGTGGTCTTCGATGAGGCTGAGAACAGGATGCACACTATAAAGGCCGTGATGGTTGCGACGCTTTCAGATACCCTGGGCTGATCTTCTCCTCATATATAGCAGGGGATAGGGGTTCCCTTCCTCATCGGTTTCCGTACGCTTGTATGCCATGAAGCCCATATGCTCATAGAAGCCTATGGCCTGTGGGTTCTGCTCATTGACGCTGACCTCGTCAACGGGGTATAGGCCGAGCGCAGCGTCCAGCAGGGCCTTGCCTGTTCCTTTGCCTCGCTCTTCCGGGGCGACGAAGAGCATCTCTATCTTTCCGGCAACGCCTATGAATGCGATCGGAGATGCGTCATCGTCATATGCTGCTAAGAGATGGGCAACTTCCTTGATAGCCTCGGGAACATATTGCCTTATCCTGGAGATCTCATCCTCTGATAGGAATAGATGGGTAGCCTTTACCGAACGATACCATATGTCTACCAGTTCCTCTATAAGATCGCTGTCTCTTTCCCGTATCTCGATTATCTTCATGCGTAGTGGTATCTTAGCAGGCTCTCAGCCTCTTTCCTATGGCAAGGGATCCTGGTGAGGATGCGGTCGATCAGCGTCTCATAGGCATCAGCTGGAACGAGCATGTCCAGCTTTTCTTCGAAGTTCGGACCGAACAGGATGTCTGCGAGCGCGTAGCGCGCCAATCCCCAGCCGTAGTTCCTGCCATCCTTGGAGAGCCTGTAGTCGAATCCTGATATCACGGCGAAGGTCTGCATCTGCAGCCTTGCCGCGGCCTTATCGAATGTCTGACGGGAAAGCCCGGTCTTGAGACGCAGGTATGTGGATACCTCGCTCTCGGTCTCTGACAGCTTCTCATATACGATCCGTTCCGAGCGTGATGCATGGCCGTCACCTTCGAATCCTTCATAGTCATAGCCGTCCCTCCGGTATGCGGCAAGGAGGGTGAAGAACTCTCTTGATACGAATGCGGGGCGTGAGTTGAAGAAGCGTCCATAGGCGCCTCCTGTCATGGATATGACATCATCCTTCCATTCCCAGACTCCCTCTCCATTGGGAGGGAACCATACCTCCGAGGCTGAAATCTCCTCGAGGGAGAAGCCTGGGATGGAAGAGGAGAAGAATGGCAGGAAGCCATACTTCTCTACCATGGCAGCCATGTCATCCTTGCTCTTTACGATCATTCCTTGTAGCCGAAGTTCGGTATTCCCTTCCATCTCTTCCTCAGTGCGTGAGCGACCATCTTGGGCCGCCTTTCCCTCGTGAAGAGTCCCTTCCTGTTGCCATCGGCCCTCATCGGACCTTGGATGGTACCGAAGTCCGCGAAGTTCCAGGGATGCTCCCCGATCATGAAGCTGCGCTTATCGAACTCGGCGTTGATCCGCTCATAGTAGAGTACCTGGAATTCCTCGCTGAACATCTCCGGGACCGTCAGATGGTAGCCAGGGAGCGTGTCCGCTCCATACTCTGTGAGGATCACGGGCTTTCCTTGCTTCTGCCAGAAGTCGAGCTCCTCATTGAGTGCATAGCAGGCTGCGTCCAGATCTCCCGAGAGATTGTACCAGCCATAGTAGCGGTTGATGCATACCACGTCCATCGTGCGTGTCACCAGGTCTTTCGTATAGTCGTTCTGGCAGCATACGAATGTCACGGGACGTCCTGTGGGATCCAGCGGCTTAGTGAACTCGTAGAGGGAGTGCCAGTACTCATACGCCGATTCAGGGAAGCTGACGGTATCTGGCTCATTACCCATTGACCACATCACGACCGATGGATGGTTCTTGTCTCTTGCGATGAGATCACGTATGACCTCCTCGTGATGCTCGCGGATGCTGAATGTCTTATATGGATCCTCTGAAGATCCTCCGATCCCGACTGCGGGAGTCTCATCGATTATGACGATGCCTTCCCTGTCGCAGAGCGAGTACATCTCCTCCGCATATGGGTAGTGCGATGTCCTGAACGAGTTTGCGTTGATCCAGTGTATGAGGCTTATGTCCTTCTCATCGAGCGCGAGATCGAATCCTCGCCCGTGTACGAATGAATCCTCATGCTTGCCGAAGCCCTTGAAGTAGAAGGGCTTGCCATTTATGAGGAACCTCTCCCTCTGCACCTCGACCGTCCTGATGCCGAAGTCCAGGGTATAGATGTCTTCTCCGTGGGAAACCTCCGCGGTGTAGAGGTATGGCGTTCCTGGATAAGGCCACCAGAGCCTTGCATCGCTTATCGTTAGGCGGCCACGGCTTCCTCTGCCTGATGCGACTACCTTTCCGTTCCTGTCCTTGATCGTTATGGCATCATCACCGCTCCCGACGCTGTCTATGCTGTAGTCCACGATGCCATCGCTTCCATCTATGCCGGGTACGATCGTTATGTCGCTTATATATGAGGGCGGGGTGGTGTAGACCCTTACATTCCTGTTGATGCCTGCGTAGTTGAAGAAGTCGAAGTTCGGCAGGTTCTGCGGCCTTCTCCAGAGCTTTGCCTTCTCTACGCTGGGAACGCCGGCGTTATCAGAGCCGAAGAAGGCGGTCCCTCCTTCATTGCCGACCGGGAGCGTGGAGTGATTGACCTTGTTATCCACGGCAACGATCAGCTCTGCCTCAGTGCCAGGCTCTACTATTCCGGTTATGTCAAGCTCGAAGGGAAGGAAGCCTCCTTTGTGTTCCTTCACGAGCTTTCCGTTTATATATACCTTTGCCTGATGCGTCACCGCATCGAAGCGCAGCACCGTCCTCTGTCCCTTTATGAATGCCGGCAGCGTGAAGGTCCTGCGGTAATATGCCCAGCCATAATGGCTCCTGTATTCCGGGTTCTCCTTCATGTCATTGTATGAGGCGGGAACAGGCATCAGGACTGAATCTGCGAAGAACGATGTATCGGCATAGCCTTCTGCATGGCTGCCATCATCGAGCCTGAATGACCATATGCCATTTAGGTCTATGATGAGGCGTCTCTGGTTTGATATCGGATAAAGCATACAAGAATGATAACCTAAAGGAGACAAACATCAAGTGATGCGGATGTGATCGGCATGGCTTTTGCAGGATTGCCCTGCCTGTATCGGATGCATCCTGATTTGAAGCAATATCTGCGTCAGGATTGAGGGGCGTACTAGTTATGTCATGAGGCATATGATTGCTGCTGGCTATAGGGAAGGAATGGGATGGTGCTCATTTCTGGTTACGAAGCAACGGACTGCAATCTGTTCACGCCAGCAGAGGGGATATCTTATAGCGTCACTTATGCATTGATCCTGCTTGCCGTTTCGTTTTTCCGTCAGAAAAGTTCGCTATGGCTTCCCGTGCGGGAAAGAACCAATATTAGCTTTCGCTTATCAATCCGGTAGATAAGAAGCCAATCGGGAGCAATATGGCATTCCCTCATGCCCTTGTAGTTGCCAGAAAGATTATGGTCCCTATATCCTGCTGGCAGGATTTCCTCTCTTCTGAGCATATCAATGACTTTAAGGAGAGCGGATGTTTCCTTTGTCTTCTTTATCTTCTTATAGTCTTTCCTGAACTGCGTTGTAAGGAATACGTCAAGCATCGAGAGCTGCCTTTAGGTCTTCCATAGTCTTGTATGGGCCTTCAAGGTTCCTCTCATCAATGGCGTCTGCAATGGCTCTGCGCGTTTCCTTGTTCGGTGTTCTGGATACGGAGAACGGAATCCCCTCCGTAGCCACGGCTTTCTTCAGGAATAGCGTGCATGCTGTTGTCATATCCAGCCCGAGATCGTTGAAGAGCGCAGAGGCTTCCTCCTTCAGCTTTCCATCTACCCGTATCGTGATTGTGCTAGTCATATATCACCTTTGTAGTTATAATATTAATACATTGTCATTATACTGACAAGATGTTGTGATTTCTAGATGAGATATTGGTGAAGGGCAGGTCAGATTCATGCAGGATCGAGGCAGGAACGTCTGGAGATTCCGAGCTTCCTGCAGAAAGGCCCTGCCTGTATCGGATGCATATGATATCATGTGCCTTGCAAGATGTGGATCTTCACAGCGTATGCGGCATAGCTGGCTGATTTATATGCGCTCCCAGGCGGAATCGAACCGTCATCCTTCCCTCCGGAGGGGAATGCACTATCCATTATGCTATGGGAGCGATAACACTAATCTACAGAGCTTGGGCCTTCTATGCAAGCTATATGAAGATTCTTATGGCGCAGTAGGCGAGGGATAGTGCGAGTATTGCCTGTATCGTTTTGGCATGTCTGCTGAACAGACGCGATATCATGACGCCGCCTACGGCCCACGCGAGGCCGCAGAGGAAGCAGGTTACGGGAATCAGCGCAGACAGCGCAGCCTTGGTTCCATTCCCTGCTTCCATAGGCATGATGTATGAGGAGATTGCCGTGATGGCGAGAAGGTACACCTTGATGTTGATCAGCTGCAGCAGCAGTCCCTCGATGAATCCTGCGCTTTTTCTCTCTCCTGCCAGGGAGCTTTGCCTGTATGTCTTCCACGCGAGATACAGTATATATGCGGCTCCGGCCAGCATCAGGCAAGGCTGTAGCTGAGGCAGCAGAGAGGATAGCAGGCTTACGGCTGCGTATGATATCGCGGTAACGGCGCTGATCCCTATCAGCATCCCCACGTTCAGCCATATTCCCTTCCTCAGCCCCACGGCAGAGGCATTAGCCATCGAGAGGATCGTGTTCGGGCCTGGGGTTATCGCCATGGCTATCATATAGAGGATCAGGCTGCCCATTCTCTCTCAATCCTCCGTATCGGACGCTTTTTCACCATTTTGTACATTTTGGCTTTGTCTCTTTTCCTGCAGATTGCTATTATACTCTAGTATAGCCATGCCGAAGAAGATAGATCATGAGGAGAGGAAGGAGAAGATCCTGAGAACCGCCTTGGATGTATTCTCCAAGGAGGGGTATCATGACTCGAACCTTTCCCTCATTGCTGAGGAGACCGGGATATCCCGGCCGACGATATATCAGTATTTCCACGATAAGGATGAGATCTATTACTATGCCGTCAAGCTTGTCACTGGACGGCTCTTCGCGAAGTATTCTGCCATAGCCTGGTCGGATGAAGGCGGTGACGAGATAGACAGGATGAGGACCATCCTCTTCGATATCATAAGCGAGGCCGTGAAGAATGAAGGGGCTCTGATGAACCTCATGACCGTGATGCTTGATGCGAAGAAGGACGGCGTTGACTTTGCTGATGTCATCCATCATCGTACGGCAAAGCTCTCCATACTCTTCCGGCGCCTTGTGAGGCAGGGAATATCCAATGGAACCATAGGTCCTGTGGATATCTCTACCGCGGCTGATTCCATCTTCGATATCGCGGAATCGATCTGCTTCCAGGTCGCGTTCTTCCGCTCGTTCGATCGTGCCGGTGCCGAGATCATGGCCGCAAGGTACCTTGAGAGCCTTCGCCCCCGCACTTAACGATTCGTCTTCCTGTTATTATATTCAGTCTGTGCGGTTCATTGCTTTTCGGAGGTGATGAATATGAATTATGACAAATTCACGCTCAAGCTGCAGGGAGCGATAGAGGAAGCTGTGCAGAAGGCTTCTTCAATGCAGCACTCGGAGGTGACTCCGGCCCATATAATGATAGCCCTCACCGAGCAGAAGGATGGCGTGCTGAGGCCTCTTTTCGAGAAGCTCGGGGTGAGTCCGGATTCAGTCATATCCGCAATGGATGGGATACTCGGCAAGCTGCCGAAGATGTATGGCGATGTGCAGCAGTCCTTCTCGCGCTCTGCCGCCAGGATACTCGGCGCCTGCGATAAGGTTGCCGCAGAGTTCAAGGATGAATATATCTCAGCTGAGCATTTCCTCCTTTCCCTCCTTGATGATGAGTGTCCGGAGAAGGATGCGCTCATAGGCCTTGGCGTGTCACGGAACGAGGTGATGAAGGCCCTCCAGTCGATACGCGGCAACCAGAGGATAACCAGCCAGGATCCTGAGGCTGGATACCAGGCCCTGGATAAATACTGCAAGGACCTTACCCGGCTGGCACGAGAGGACAAGCTCGACCCTGTCATCGGCAGGGATGAGGAGATAAGGCGTGTCATGCAGGTCTTGTGCCGCAGGACGAAGAACAATCCCGTGCTCATCGGAGAGCCTGGCGTCGGCAAGACTGCCATAGTAGAGGGACTGGCTGAGCGTATCGCCAAGGGTGATGTTCCAGAGTCCCTTGCCGATAAGAGGCTCCTGTCTCTTGATCTCGGCTCATTGATAGCCGGTGCCAAGTTCCGTGGTGAGTTCGAGGAGAGGCTCAAGGGTGTCATAAACGAGGTCACTAAGAGCGAGGGCAAGATCATACTCTTCATCGATGAGCTCCATACGATAGTCGGCGCAGGGGCAGCTGAGGGCTCTACGGATGCTTCCAACCTCATCAAGCCGGCACTGGCCCGTGGAGAACTACATGCGATAGGTGCTACGACCCTCGATGAGTATAGGAAGTATATTGAGTCAGATAAGGCCCTGGAGAGGAGGTTCCAGCCTGTATATACCAAGGAGCCTTCTGTCGAGGATACCATCTCCATACTCAGGGGCTTGCAGCCGAAGTATGAGCTTCACCATGGCGTTAGGATCAAGGATGAGGCGCTTGTTGCCGCTGCGGTGCTTTCTGACAGGTATCTTACCAACCGTTTCCTTCCCGACAAGGCAATCGACCTCGTCGATGAGGCTGCGTCGCAGATCAAGATGGAGATCGAAAGCCAGCCGGCGGAGCTCGATAACCTCCACAGGAAGATGCTCCAGCTCTCGATAGAGAAGCAGGCACTCTCGCGTGAGGATGATGAGGGCTCTAAGGAACGGCTCGAGAAGATAAACGAGGAGCTTGCGGAGATGCAGTCGAAGTATGATGCGCTACATCTTGAATGGCAGAACGAGAGGGAGGCCATCCTCCATCTGAGGGAGGGCAAGGCTGAGCTTGAGAAGCTGAACAGCGAGGAGCAGAACGCTGAGCGCAATGGCGATCTTGCCACCGCTGCCATGATAAAGCATGGAAAGATGCCTGAGCTCCAGAAGAAGATCAGGGAGGCGGAGGAAAGGGTCAATTCCTTCCAGCATGATGGCCGCAGGCTCCTTCGTGAGGAGGTCAGCGAGGATGATATCGCGAAGGTTGTCTCCGCATGGACAGGCATCCCCGTGGCTAAGATGATGGGCTCCGAGACTGAGAAGTACCTGAATATCGAGAAGACGCTTTCTGAGAGCGTTGTAGGTCAGGATAAGGCCATCAGCGCTGTCGCGAACGCGATCAGGAGGAACAAGGCTGGGATAGGCGATGAGCATAGGCCCCTTGGCTCGTTCCTCTTCGCAGGCCCGACGGGAGTCGGAAAGACACTCCTTGCAAAGCAGCTGGCGGCGTTCCTCTTCGATGATGAGAAGGCGCTTACCAGGATCGATATGTCGGAGTACATGGAGAAGTTCTCGGTGTCCAGGCTCATCGGAGCGCCTCCTGGGTATGTAGGCTATGACCAGGGCGGACAGCTTACGGAGGTCGTCAGGAGGCGTCCGTACTCAGTCGTGCTGTTCGATGAGATCGAGAAGGCCCATCCTGATGTCTTCAATATCCTTCTGCAGGTGCTGGATGACGGACGCCTGACCGATGGACAGGGCAGGGTCGTGGATTTCTCCAATACGATCATCATCATGACCTCGAACCTTGGTTCCGAGGCTATACTCGCAGATCCCGGTCATGCGGAGGAGAGCGTGATGAACGTCATCAGGCATACCTTCAAGCCTGAGTTCATCAACCGTATAGATGAGATCGTGGTCTTCAATCCGCTTGGGCAGGAGGAGATCAGGAAGATCGTCGCCATACAACTTGGGACGCTGGCACGCCGTGTCGCGAAGCGTGGCTACCAGATGGAGTGGACAGGAGACGTCGAGGAGTATATCGCAAAGGCTGGATTCGATCCTGTCTATGGCGCGCGTCCGATCAGACGCTTCATCCAGGACGAGGTCGAGAACGAGCTTTCCAGGATGCTTCTTTCCGGCACCCTTGATAGCTCGAAGCCGATCAGGGTGTCCATGGCCGGAGGAAAGGTCGTCGTCGGACAGTGACATGACAGGAGGGAGAGGCTGCGAGGCTTCTCCCTTCCTCTCAGCCCTTAGCCTTGGATAATATCTCCTGGTAACGCTGCGGGGTATCCGCATCGAGCACGGAACCTATGCTGCCGTTGTATGCCGCTACGTCGTAAAGCGAGAGGTATTCCTTCATCGTCCCATCGAATGAGAGCAGCTTGTCACGGTGTTCCTTCCGGAACATCACCGGATGCCCGGGGATGCCTTGGTATATCGCTCTCGATATCTCATGCGAGGATAGCAGCTCGTATGTCCCTGCAAGATCGTCTGCCGTTATGAGCGGAAGGTCTCCGGGGAGTATCGCGAAATCATCATCTGTCTCCCTGATGCCCGCCATCGTGCTGTATTTCTGCCCCTTCATATAGTCAGGACAGTATATGGCCCTTGCACCGCAATCCTTCAGGACCGCTTCCATCCTTTCCCTCTCATGCCCGGTCACTACCACGACATCATCGGTGAATTCCAATGTCGTCCCGA
Source organism: uncultured Spirochaetaceae bacterium (assembly GCA_944389145.1). GTDB lineage: Bacteria > Spirochaetota > Spirochaetia > Sphaerochaetales > Sphaerochaetaceae > Ornithospirochaeta. The sequence continues at coordinate 96,450 of CALXLH010000008.1, read as the reverse complement.
TCGTTGAGAGGATAAGGGGCCTGCCCCTTAGCGGCAGCAGCAGCTTGTTCTCTCCCATCCTCGCAGACTGCCCCGCAGCAAGTACTATGACTGTCATAGCAGGGACGGTATCACTATTGGTTGCGTAAGGCAACCATGGATGGGTAATTCCCAGATATTATGGTTCTTGAGAGCAATAAAAAGTGGAAAACTTCATATTTGAGCAATATAATGATGATACGCTGATTCTTTGGAGGTTTCAGAGTTATGAATGCAAAGTGTCCGAGGTGTGGTAGCGATGCATCCATTTCAACGTCGTTTCCAAATCTATATGAATGCCCATCCTGCAGATGCAGCTTCGGCGCAGGGGATAACAGCCTTGCTGCGGATCGCAGGATAGTGCGTAGCGTTACGGTATCTGTGGAGCCGGTATTCTCGGATGCATGGTCATTCTCGATCAGGGAAACGGATAGCGGCGCGGCCTTCGATTGCCGTACAGGACTTATGGGCTGGTCCCGCAAGGGACGGGGGGAGATAGATAAGGAGGAGTGGCAGGCCTTCACGTCATCGCTCTTTGATGATATCTACATCGCGGCCTGGAAGCCTATGTACTTCTCCCCGTCTGAGATAAAGGGCATGGTCTGGGATATCGGGATCAGGCTGCGACATAAGCATTCACTGTCATTCCATGGGATAGGTTCCGTGCCGCCATATTGGAATGAGCTTATCTCGTTGATAGACCCGTTCTTCAAGGATATAGGGCTATCGGTATGGAGAAAGGATGAGAAGCAGGCATGACAACGCGGCCTTGATCCAGCTGAGGGACAGGATCGTGTCGGATCCTCGCGGGGATTATGATGATGCGCTATTCCATACGCTTCTGCGCGCATCTGCCCTTGGCAAGGAGGTCGTGGTCCTTCCAGGCCATGTGACAGATCATGGAAAGAGGTATATCAGGGCATTGATGGAAGGGGATGGTCGTATCATGCCGCTGCGTTCCCTTATCCTTTCATTCGCAGCTGATAATGTGGACATGGACGGCTTCATGCTCTCTGATGTAGCCATAGAGAAAGGCTTTATCGAGGAGCTTATATCCGGGCTTGACATGAGCGGTGTCGATGCTACGGTAGATGACTGGCGGTCATATGAGGCAGATGCCGTGATCCTCTTCGATGGCAGCGATGATGGGATAGCCATCGAGAGCCCCGATGTCAACGCGGATATCGTCATTCACGCGCGTCTCTCCGATTCCGTACATAGGATAGCCTCATCGCTGAAGAGTGCCTTCGAGGCCATGCGTGAGAGGAATATGCATACAGCTTCCATTCCTCTCATCGGAGATAACCCAGGCCTCATTGCCGCGGTGGCGATGTCCGCAGTCGACGCGTTCTCCTCGCTCTATCAGGATCATCCGCTCTCGGTAACGCTCGTATCGGAGAGCGATGAGATCCTTTCCTCGATACTCAGCCAGTGAAAGGGGGCCGCATCTGCAGCCCCTCCATGGTCAGTTGGATTTCTTCGCGTCCTCCAGGACTGAGTCCGTCTTAGACTTCTTCACCTTGCATGGCTTGACGTGCCAGATATCAGAGGCATATTCCTTTATCGTCCTGTCAGACGAGAACTTGCCGGATGATGCGATATTAAGGACAGCCATCCTGTTCCAGGCATCCCTGTGGTCGCGATACATCTCGACAGCCCTCTCGTGTACGTCATGGTACATCCTGAGATCGGCGAACAGATAGTATCTGTCATTCGCGCTTCCGAAGAGAGAGTCCTTGAGCGGCAGGAAGACATTTGGCTCGTTGATTGAGAAGTAGCCTGAATCGATGAGCTCTATCATGCTCCTGATGTCATCGTCCTTCTCGATCCAGTCCATCGCCCTGTAGGTCGATGCAAGAGCGCTGATCTCCTCCTCGGTATGTCCGAATATGAAGATATTGTCCTTTCCGACCTCGTCCGCGATCTCGACGTTGGCACCATCCAGCGTTCCGATCGTAAGCGCTCCGTTGACCATGAACTTCATGTTTCCTGTTCCTGAGGCCTCGGTTCCTGCAGTGGAGATCTGCTCCGAGATATTCGCTGCAGGTATTACCGACTCTGCCATAGTGACGCGGTAGTTAGGCATGAAGTGGACTGCCAGCTTCTTGTTGACCCTGCTGTCGGACGCGATGACCTTCGCGATGTTATTGATGAACTTGATGATGAGCTTTGCGTTCACATATCCCGGTGCCGCCTTGCCTCCGAAGAGGAATGTGGTCGGCTGGAAGTCCCTGAGATACTTGTCGTCCCTCTTCATCCTGTCATAGATCATCAGGATATTCAGCGCGTTCAAGAGCTGCCTCTTGTACTCGTGGATCCTCTTGATCTGCACATCGATGAGGTTATCCGTATTGAGGATGAATCCGGAATCCTTCCTGAGGAACGCTGCCGCGTTTCTCTTTGCCTCTTCCTTTACCTTCTCGAACTTCTCCACGAAGGAGCTGTCATCGGCAAATGGCCTGAGGTCGGCGATCCTGTCGAAGTCGGTTATCCACTTGTCTCCGATAGCCTCCGTGATGAGAGATGCGAGCGCGGGGTTCGCTGCCAGCAGCCAGCGGCGCTGCGTGATGCCATTGGTCTTGTTGTTGAAGCGCTCGGGGAAGATGAGGTTGAATTCGGGGAACATCTCGCGCTTGAGAAGCTCAGAGTGCAGCTGCGCCACTCCATTGGTTGAGTGTGAGCCGATTATCGAGAGATTCGCCATCCTGACCATCTTCGGATTGGATTCCTCGATGATGGAGATCTTCGCGATCTTGTCATTCTGCATCGGGAAGAATGATACCGCATGATCCAGGAAGCGCTGGTTGATCTCGAATATGATCTGCATATGGCGGGGAAGGAGCTTCTGTATCATCGGAAGAGCCCATTTCTCAAGTGCCTCAGGCATAAGGGTATGGTTCGTGTAACCCATCGTCCTTACCGTGATATCCCAGGCCTCGTCCCATCCAAGTCCCTCATTGTCTATCAGGAGCCTCATGAGCTCAGGGATGGCAAGGGAAGGGTGGGTGTCATTGAGCTGGATCGCGGCCTCGTTCGGGAACTCGCTCCATTTCTTGTCAGGGAATCTCTTGAAGCGCCTGATGATATCCTGCAGCGAGCATGATACGAAGAAGTACTGCTGCTTCAGCCTCAGCTCCTTGCCAAGATACAGGGTATCATTCGGGTAGAGGACCTGTGAAAGCGTCTCTGCGTTTATCTTGTTCCTTACGGCCTCGGTATAATCCCCGGAATTGAACTCCTCGAAGGAGAATGCGTCAGGGGATTCTGCAGCCCAGAGACGGAGGGTGTTGATCGTCTTGCCGCCATAGCCGACGATCGGGGTGTCATAGGCGATTCCGTTGATCGTCTCTGCAGGAATCCAGCGGAAGCAGTCCCTGCCGCCTTCCCTGACCTCAACAACCTCTCCGCCGAATCCGATCGGATAGACAAGGTCGGAGCGCTTGATCTCCCATGGATTCCCGTCCTTGAGCCAGTTGTCAGGGGTCTCTACCTGCCAGCCGTTCTTGATCTGCTGGCGGAAGATACCGTAGTTGTATCTGATGCCATAGCCATAGGCGGGGATCTCCAGCGTTGCCAGGGAATCGAGGAAGCAGGAGGCAAGGCGTCCGAGGCCTCCATTTCCAAGTCCTGCATCCGGTTCCACCTCCGCAAGCTCCTCAAGGGTATAGCCAAGGGAAGAGAGGGCGGACCTGACGTTCTTCTCAAGGCCCATGTTGATGATGTTGTTGGTCATCGCCCTTCCCATGAGGAACTCCAGCGAGAGGTAATAGACCCTCTTTGAGTGATTTGCCCTCTGCGTCTTCCTCGAAAGGTCCCACTGATGGATTATCCTGTCCCTTATCGCAAGCGCCAGCGCCTGATAGCGCCCCTCTGCCGTGGTATGGTAGACATCTGCGTCAAGCGCATATTTCAGCTGCTCGGCGAAGTCCTGTGCGATATCGCGCGCAGAGCTGCCGAAGCGCGTATTTTCCTTCTTTTCAGCCATTAGCTTTTCTCTCCTTGAGCGAAAGTTGACATTCTATTCTAATTAAAGTCTGAGAAGATAATCAATAACGTCGATAATGTAAAAAAATTCCGTAATATTGCCGATCTGATGGAACACATCGGCCGATTCTGATAAAACGGTATTCATGGCAGATATCCTCATCAGGGCAATCTTCTTCCTTCTGATGGTGCTTCTTGGCTATGCTATCAAGAAGGTCGGCATACTCACCAAGGAAGATGGGATCGCGCTCTCCCGCATCGTCATGAACGTCACGCTGCCTTGCGCGATAATCGTCAGCTTCCGGACCTTCGTGTTCGATATTAGCTATATGATCATCCCCTTGATATCCTTCGCGGCTAACTGGCTGATGCTTGGAACCGGATGGCTGATATCAAAGGGCCGCGGCCGTGATGCCAGGATCTTCTACATGATGGAGCTTCCTGCCTACAACATCGGCAACTTCACGCTCCCGTTCGTCTCTACGATCCTCGGTCCTCTCGGAGTGGTCGGAACCTGCCTGTTCGATCTTGGAAATGCGCCTCTCTGCCTTGGCCTCAGCTTCGTGTTCACCGCGATGGCGATAGGGGAGAACCCCGGACGCAGCATCACGCGCTCTGTCCTGAGCGTATTCACGAAGCCTGCCTTTACCGCGCACTTCACCATGCTGCTCCTGTCCGCGTTCTCGATACATCTTCCTGACCGTGTCTTCGAGTTCGCCGGGATGATAAGCCCTGCCAATGCTCCTATGGCGATGCTGATGATCGGCCTGATGCTTGATTTCCGCATGGATCTCTCGAAGCTGCGTGAGGCGCTCAGCTCGATCGGCATACGATTCGCCCTCGCTGCCGTGATAGCCATCACGTTCTTCGCATTCGCACCATTCCCGTATGAGATACGCAAGGCGGTCGCCATAACCGCGTTCTCGCCTATATCATCGGCGTCTCCCGCATTCGTCGCGGCTCTCAAGGGGGATGTGGCGCTCGTGGGATTTGCCTCTACGCTCTCAATCATCATATCACTCGTGCTTATGCCGGTGCTGCTGGTCGTGCTATGACCATTCTCTCAGCCTCCTGCCGTGCTATTATTAGTGAGAGGTTGATATGAGCGTGACCATAATCGATGTGGCAAAGGCTGCAGGAGTCTCTCCCGCAACGGTCTCGAATGCCCTTAACGGACGCAGGAATGTCAGCGAGGAGACTGCTGAGAATATACGTCTGACGTGCCTTCGGCTTGGATACCGCATCCCGGATGATAAGCGCCGTGGCTGTCGTTGGTGCGGATATGGTCTTCTGCATCGCTCCGTTTGTCGCCCTGCTGAATATGCTGCAGATGACATATGGCGTAAGGCTGATGCGGGGTAGCGGAGGACGTGATGGATTTGCTAAGGCGCTGCTGAATCCCGTAGTGGCAAGTACCTTGATCGGCATGATGATTTTCCTATGCGGTCTTGGCCCATCCGTGCCGCAAGCTGCAGAGAGGACGATCTCGTATATCGGCGGAATGAATGCGCCTCTTGCGATGTTGGTCATAGGCTTCTATCTTGCCCAGTCAAGGCTTCTTGATATCTTCCTGGAGCCTCGCCTGTATATCGTATCGGCAGCCAGGCTGCTTCTCATTCCCCTGATTTCCCTGCTCATCCTCAGCTTCCTCCCCCTGGATGATATGGTACGCTTGTCCGTTCTGATAGCCGCAAGCGCTCCCGTCGGATCCAATGTAGCCGTGTATGCCGAGATGTGCGGGCTTGATCATGGATATGCCGGCCGTGTCGTCGCGCTTTCAACGATCATATCGATCATCACGCTTCCTTTTGTGATATCCATAGGCGTGGGATGATGAAGCAGGAATTGATATTGACACAGATGCCTTGATTCTGTAAGGTAGCCAATGCAGTGCCCTTGTAGCTCAGTCGGCAGAGCGCAACCATGGTAAGGTTGAGGTCGCCGGTTCGATTCCGGCCGGGGGCTCTATAGGATGGCGGAGCATATGTTCCGCCATCTTGCTTTCAGTACTTGTACAGCTTTCTCATCTCATCGATGAACCTCAGTATGTTATCCATCGTGAGACGCATATCGCTTTGTGCCCTGAGCCGTGCTTCCTCATATGGTACCGCAACGCGGTTTATCGAGAAGATTCCTGCAACGCCTTCGTCATATATCGCGTCTATGTCATCCCCGATATCACCGACGACCGCAACGACTGGTATCCCCATCTTCTTTGCCCGGCGGGCGACGCCTGTCACGACCTTGCCGCGGAGCGACTGGCTATCGATCCTTCCCTCTCCAGTGAAGATCATATCGGCGCCTTCTGCCAGCGCTTCGAACCCGGTTATTTCCAGGACTGTCTCTATTCCCATCTGAAGGCGGGCGGAGAAGAAGGCCCTCATTCCGCCTCCCATGCCTCCTGCAGCCCCGCTCCCGGGTATCTCCTGAAGCTCTATGCCAAGCTCATCTCTGATGATCGAGGCAAGATGCTTCATCTTCCTGTCCAGCGATCCTACCATTTCCGGTCCGGCCCCTTTCTGAGGTCCATAGATCGCAGCCGCTCCTGCCGGACCGTAGAACGGGTTGTCTATATCGCACATGGCCGTGACGGGGAGGGCCTTCACGCGCTCATCCATCGTCGAGAGATCGATATGGCAGATCCTGTCCAATGATCCTCCCGTAGGCAGGAACGGATTGCCATCATTATCTAGGAACCGGACGCCGCAGGCTGCTGCTGCCCCGCATCCAGCATCGTTGGTTGCGCTTCCTCCGAGTCCCATGACGATACGCCTTGCTCCGCGCCTGGCGGCATCGAGGATAAGCTCTCCGACTCCGTAGGTGGTCGTCTGGGATGGATCCTTCCTGTCGCCGACCAGAGGCAGCCCTGCCGAGGCGGCCATCTCTATGACGGCGGTGCTGTCAGGAAGCATTCCGTAGAAGCTCTCGATCTCCTCGTTCCATGGCCCCCTTGTCCTGACCTTGATCTCCTCTCCTCCGAGTGCGGTGAGGAAGGAATCGACGCTCCCTTCGCCTCCATCGGCAACAGGGATCGATACTACCGAGCAATCGGGATGATGGCGCAGTATCCTTTCCTTCATGATGGCGATGACCTCTGAGCTGGACATCGTGCCCTTGAATGAGTCTGGTATCAATACGATCTTATCCATGTCTTTCCTTAGCTTAGGCCCATTGCCTGGAACCATCTGCATCATTGCATATCTTATCCTGATAATCCTGGGCATTCATGCATATTCTTGCGCTCTGCCTCTGATCTGCATATCCATTTCATATCTGTCTGGATCCGTCATCCGCATTCTACGACCCTGCAAGGTTGGCTATGGTGCTATAATCATGAAATGGCACTCTTGAAATCCATGAGCATCGGACGCTTTATCGTATTCATGGGACTGCTGTTCCTGATACTGGTGATAGCGCTCTCTTCCTTCCTCTTCATCAATGTATCGCAGCAGTACGCGAGCTCAAGCTTCCTGATGGATTATTCCAGCCGGTGGAATCGCATATTCGTGTCGCTGATGGAGGTAGGAAGCTCGCTGGACCTCGTATCGCTGTCAGGCGGCGAGGATGACGGGATGGCTCAGTATGAGAGCGCCACTGCGGCCTTGGATGAGGCGATAGGATCGTTCCTCCTGGCGTATGATGAGGATGCTGATACGCGTAATGTCCTCAGGCGGCTCCAGTCCTTCAACGAGTATCAGAGGAATACGATAGAGAGCAGCAGCGCACCGGCATCGTTCTATCTCGACAGGCATTACGTGGATACCGGAATCGAGTGCCATACGGAGGAGATACTTGAGCTTTACAAGAGCCAGATGGATATGGAGCTTGAGCGTTATTCCGCGGAGGAGGCGAGGATATCTAGGACGACCGCCCTGTCATTCGCGTTCATAGCCGTGATCTCGATAATGATATCCTCCCTCTACCTCTGGTTCGGCATGACGATACGCAGTGCCATCGGCAGGGCGATAGAGAATCTTGAGGGAATATCCAAGGGGTACTGGAAGGTTCCTAACCTCCAGAATGGACGCTTCGAGGAGTTCCGGCTCCTGTTTGTCGGCATAAACAGGCTCAAGCACAGGCTATCGGTATATTTCAAGGAGATACAGGATAAGGCTGAGCTCGAGCGCAATCTCCTGGACGAGAAGCTGAAGAACGAGACCGCGAGAAGGATGCTCATATCCTCCGAGATGGATATGCTGCGCTCCCAGGTGAATCCTCACTTCCTCTTCAACTCGCTGCATCAGATAGGCATGGCCGTGCTGGTAAAGGATCCGGCCCAGGTCCTGGATATGGTCGAATGCACAGGCAGGATACTGCGTTACAGCCTATATAATAAGGAGCATCTGGTGAAGCTCTCTGACGAGCTTTCCATCGTGGAGACCTTCATAAGGCTGCATAAGATGTCTCATGCGGAGGATATCGAGTTCAGCATCCTGTACACCGGCGACGCGAGCGCGGAGGGCATGGCAGGGCGCCTTATAGTACCGATGTGCATACAGCCCGTGGTGGAGAATGCCCTCAAGCATGGTCTTGGCCATGATCGGAAGGCGATATCCATAAAGATATTCATCGGTGAAGGCGATGGTGCCACGGAAGTGACGATAAAGGATGACGGGGTCGGGATAGAGAATCCCGAGGAGGCCTTGAGAGCGAACCGTAAGGGAATAGGGCTCAATAACATAAGGCGGCGCCTTGAGCTACAGTATGGCAGGAATGACCTGATACGCGTATCGAGTATCGTTGGCAGGCATACCACCATCGTGCTAAGGTTCCCCGAGGAGGCGGCAGATGCGTGTCCTGATCGTTGAGGACAATCCTATAGAGCGCATTGCGCTTGAAAAGCTCTTCAGGATGAGCTATCCGACTGAGTTCTCCTCGGTGGGGCTTGCATCAGATGGCCGCAGTGCCGAGCTGCAGCTTGAGAAGTCCGGATGGGACCTCGTGATGCTCGATGTGAACCTTCCGGATGTCAATGGCGTGGATTTCATCGACCGCGTGAACATGCTCCGTCCTGATGCCCGGATCGTGATGGTCACGGCATATTCTGACTATGAGTATCTCAGGCAGTCGATCAGGAAGAACGTCTTTGACTATATACTCAAGCCATATTCGATGAGCACGTTCCGTGAATGCATCGGACGCTTCATCTCGCAGTACTGGGAGAGTTCCGAGAGCTACGGGAGCAGGAGCGTTGCCCAGAGGGTGTATCAGTATATCGAGGATAACTATGCGCGGCAGATATCGCTGCAGGAGATCGCCGATGTCCTCGGCATGGACAAGTCGTATATAGGAAGGGCCTTCCGCAAGGAGTTCGGCTGTGCCATCGTGGAGTATCTGATAAGGTTCCGCATGGATAAGGCTGAGGATCTGATGCTTCATGGCATGAATGTCTCGGAAGCCTCGTCATCCGTCGGCTTCAGCGATCCTGCTTATTTCGGCAGGTGCTTCAAGCGGATCAAGGGCTATCCCCCCAAGGATGTGAGAAAGCTGGGTGATAAGTCGATATCGTCCGATTTTTCGTGATTTTCAACCATAACCATCTTCCTGTCCATCCGCTAGACTATCTGCAGAAAGGAAAGGAGGATTGCCATGAAAGGAAAATGGTATATCGCAGTTGTTCTTGTCATCTTGCTGACACTCGCATCCCAGACCATCTTCGCAGGAGGAAGCAAGGAAGCATCCTCATCCAGCAGCGATGAGATAGTATTCCGCTTTGCCTTGCAGAACGGACAGAGCCACCCGCTTTCTATGGGTATCCAGAGATTCAGCGATCTTCTGGAGGAGAAGAGCGGCGGCCGCATGAAGTTCCAGCTCTATTACAGCGGCGTTCTCGGCAGCAAGCCAAGCACGGTGCAGGGCCTTCAGACAGGCACGATCGATGCGGCAATGCTCATGGGCGGAGTCATCGCTGATTACGGCGCACCTCTCCTGCGCGTGTTCTCCCTGCCTTATCTCTTTGATTCGGTGGAGCATGCAAGGCGCTTCGAGAAGAGCGAGGACGGACAGGCTCTCTTCCGCTATGTCCAGGAGGCCGGCACGCGTATCGTATGCCTTGGAGCTTATCAGGAATCTGCCAGAAACTACTTCTTCACAGAGAAGGATGTACAGCATCCTGAGGATATGAAGGGACTGCTCATCAGATGCCAGGAAGGCGCTGTATACTACGATGCCATCGAGGCCCTTGGAGCCACGGCACAGGCCGTTGACTTCTCAGAGCTTTTCACGGCTCTCCAGTCTGGAATCGTCGATGGCGCAGAGCAGCCGCTTTCGGGTTATGTGACCAACGCCTATCCTGAGATTGCCAAGTACTACGTCCTTGACCAGCATGAGATCAGCCCGAACCTCATCCTCTTCTCAGAGGCTGTGTGGAACAAGCTCTCTGCCGAGGACCAGGCCCTTATCCAGGAATGCTTCAATGAGTCCATCGGATACTTCGAGGAGATCTCTGATGCCGCTGATGCCGAATATCTTGAGCAGATGGCTGCCGCCGGCGTCAAGGTGACGGAAGTCGATGTCGCTGAGTGGAAGGAAGCTTGCGCATCCGTCTACGACAAGTACGGCGAAGAATATGCTGAGATCATCGCTCAGATAGACGCGGCCCGCTGAGGTTAGCCGAATAACGATGCAGGGCGCCGTTGCAAAGGCGCCTTGCCTTTATCAACAGGAGTCAAAATGAGTATCAATCGTTCTGAGATCGTTCAGAAGTACGATAAGTTCGCCTCAATATTCACACGCATAATGCTTGCATTCTGCGCGCTTGTGTTCATCGTGATGATCTTCTCGGTGACATATGGGGTCATCGGCCGCTTCGCTCACTTCGTAAGGCAGCCGAGATGGACACAGGAACTGGCTGTCCTCTGCCTTGTATGGCTCTGCTTCGCAAGCGCAGGCTATGGCATCTATGATAACAAGCATGCCAATATGACAGTGTTCGTCAATCTCTTTCCGAAGCCTGCAAGGAAGGTCCTGTCAATCCTTGCATATGTGCTTCTGCTCTTCGTCAGCATCTACTGGATATACTACGGCATAAGCCTCTCCTCGCTCTCATCGATGGCAAGGATGTCTGCTACGGGCTGGCCTCAGTCCCTTAACTATATCTCGATCGTCGTCGGTGGCATCTACAGCCTCTTCATGACGATCGGAAGACTTATCAAAGGAGGTTTCTGATGGTTGATGCCGGTGCAATCGCTATCCTTCTCGGTAGCTTCTTCGTAATGATATTCCTCGGTGCGCATATATCCTACGCGATGATAGGCGCCTCGATATTCACGTTCATCTATATGGGCATGCCGCCATTGATGGTAATAAGCCAGCTTGTTGATGGCATCGATGGATTCACGTTCCTCGCGATCCCGTTCTTCATCTTCGCCGGTGATGTCATGGCGAAGGGTGGCATAAGCGACCGCTTGGTACAGCTTGCCGATGCCACAGTAGGCTGGATGAGGGGAGGCCTCGCGATGGTAAACTGCTGCGACAGCCTTCTCTTCGGCGGCGTCTCAGGATCCGCTACCGCTGACTGCGCATCCCTTGGCCCTATCGTTATCCCGATGATGGAGAAGAATGGCTATGACAAGGACTTCGCTACCGCGATCACGATGTCTAGCTCGGTAGAGGGCATGCTTATTCCTCCATCGCACAACATGATCATCTACTCGATGGCCGCCGGCGGGCTTTCCGTAAGCGCGCTCTTCATGGCCGGAATCGTTCCAGGCGTGCTGCTTGCCGTCGCATTCATGATCTACTGCTACATCATCTCCGTGAAGAGGAACTATCCTAAGGGAACGCCATTCTCGATCAAGAATCTCCTGAAGGCTATCTGGTCCTCCATCTGGGGCGTCGGCACGATCCTCATCGTCCTTGTAGGCGTCGTCTCTGGCTTCTTCACCGCTACTGAGAGCGCCGCTGTCGCCGTGCTCTATTCCATCGTCATTTCTATCTTCGTGTACAGGGAGATGAAGTGGAAGGAAGTATTCCCGATGATGATGAACAGCGTAAAGACGCTGGCTCCGATCCTGCTGCTCATTGCCGCGTCAGGACCGTTCGGGTACTGCATAGCATACCTTAATATCCCGCAGATGGTCGTAGAGGGGATGCTTGCGCTCACGCAGAGCAAGTTCCTGCTTCTGCTGCTTATCAACATCATCATCCTGCTTCTGGGAATGATCCTCGGAATGGCATCGATCATCGTTATCGTCACTCCGATCCTTGTTCCTATCCTGCAGGCGATCGATGTCAGCCTGATCCAGTTCGGCATGATCCTCATCCTCAACTGCGGAATCGGCCTGATCACGCCACCGGTAGGCGGAGTACTCTTCGTCGGAAGCGGTATATCAGGAATATCGATCGAGAAGCTTACCAAGGCGGTATTCCCGCTTCTCGTGGTCATGTTCATCGTCCTTATGCTGCTGACTTATGTTCCGGCGCTCTCGCTCTGGCTGCCGACTACGCTCGGCCTGATCTGAGGAGGAATGCATGGATAAGAGGAAGAACGTTCTCTTCATATGCGTTGATGAGTGGCCGGGATATCTATTCGGTCACGAGGGGCGTTCCGATGTCATGACGCCTACGATAGACTTCCTCGCCAGCGAAGGCATAAGGATGGAGAATGCGTACAGCGAATGCCCTGTATGCATTCCTGCCAGACGCTCCCTGATGACTGGGCTTTCGCCCCGTCATCACGGGGACAGGGTCTATTCAGACAGGATGCCGATGCCGGATGTGCCTACGATGGCCTCTGTCTTCCACGATGCAGGCTATCAGACGATAGCGGTCGGCAAGCTCCATGTCTATCCTCAGCGGGACCGTATCGGATTCGATGAGGCGCTGATCACGGAAGAGGGCCGCTATGAGTTCGGCATGACCGATGATCATCAGATATGGATGGGGGAGCATGGATACACCGGTGAGCAGTTCATGCATGGCATGGGCAATAATACCTATTACACCCGTCCCTGGCATCTGCCGGAAGAGGCTCATGAGACAAGCTGGGTCACGAAGATGATGATGAAGGAGATGATGAGGCATGATCCGACGCGCCCTGCATTCTTCTATGTCTCGTATCAGTATCCTCATCCGCCTCTCGTGCCCCTAAAGGCATTCCTGGATAAGTATGAGGATACCGTCCTCGATCCGGTCTACGCAGATGACTGGAACGATGAGTGGATCATCCGTGAGATGAGGAAGATGGCCTCCTCTTATAGTCCCCGCGAGGTGGAGGCTGCCAGAAAGGCCTTCATGGCTCAGTGCACGCATATCGACTACAGCATCAGGATGCTTCTGGGTACTCTCCGTGAGCTGAGCATGCTCGATGATACGATCATCGTGTTCATGAGCGATCATGGCGATATGCTCTTCGATCATGGCATGGTCGCCAAGAGGCTCTTCTATGAGGGTTCTGCATCCATCCCGCTGATCTTCAGCGGCAAGCCGATGCAGGAGTATCGTGGAAAGGGCTTTGAGGACAGGCTGTGCTCGGTTGCGGATGTCATGCCTACGCTTCTTTCGCTCTGTGGCATAGAGGACATTCCTCAGATGGATGGCATATCGATCTTCGGCGATGTGAAGCGTGACTATATCTATGGAGAGGTAAGCGAAGGGACGAAGTCCACGAGGATGATAAGGGATGACCGCTACAAGCTCATCTACTATCCTTGCGGAAATGTCTTCCAGCTCTTTGATATGGAGAATGACAGGAAGGAGGAGCATGATCTTTCCTCCGATCCTTCGCTTTCATCCGTCATGGAACGCATGAAGAGGCTTCTTGCCGATAGCATATACGGCGATGACCTAGGGTGGCTCGATAACGGTACCTTCAAGGGATTCGATCCGCCGGTAACCTCCTCCTCCCCTGATTTCGGCCTGTATAATCAGCGCGGCTATCATTGGCCGCCTCCGACAGGCTACTCGAACAAGGGCAAGAATGCCTGAATGATCTATCGCTGCCCTCCGGATCGGCAATTCCTTTCCTTTCCCGGAGGGCAGACCTTTCTTGCATACGGAGTTATCATCAGGGTATGAAGCTCCTAGTCATAAACCCCGGTTCAACATCCACGAAGATAAGCGTGTTCGATGATGAGCGTGAGATATTCACGGAGAGCATATTCCATGATGCTCCCGTGCTTCTTCGCTATAAGACGACGAATGATCAGCTTCCGTTCCGGACAGAGGTCGTTCTCGAGGCTCTCTCCCGCCATGGCATCAGGATCGATGACATAGACGTGTTCATAGGACGCGGCGGCTGTGCCTATTCCCAGCCTGAGGGCGTGATGGAGATAGATGAGCGCCTCTATGCCGATACGCGTGACGACAAGGGTGGCAGCGATCATCCCGCGAAGCTCGGAGTGATGATGGCCTACGAGCTTGGAACGAAGCATGGTAAGCCGATGTATACCCTCAACCCAACCAATGTCGATGAGTTTGATGATGTCGCTAGGATAACAGGCATAAAGGGTATCTACAGGCGCGCTCAGTCCCATGTGCTGAATCAGAAGGGGATCGCGAGGCTTCATGCCTCCCGTATCGGAAGGCGGTATGAGGAATGCTCATTCATAGTCTGCCATATCGATGGGGGTATCACGATAGCAGCTCACAAGGGAGGCCGCATGATCGATGGCACGGAGGGTGCCGGAGGTGATGGGCCATTTACTCCTACGCGCCTTGGCTCGATCCCGATCATGGAGACTGCGAGGTATCTTGAGACCCATGCTCCTGCAGAGCTTGAGGCGATGTGCTCTCGCTCTGGAGGCTTCGTAAGCCATTTCGGCACCTCTGATTCCGACAGGATACATGCCATGAAGGAATCGGGAGACCCTCATGCTGCCATCATCTGGGATGCGATGATATACCAGATCTGCAAGTCGATCGGATCGATGGCCGCAGTGCTGGAAGGCAATGTCGACGCGATCCTTCTGACGGGTGGCCTTGTGCGCTTCGAGGATATCGTATCAGGCATAGAGAAGCGCTGCTCATGGATCGCCCCTGTCACTGTCTACAAGGGAGAGGTTGAGCAGGAGGAGATGTGCAGTGAGGTCCTGAAGGTCATAAGGGGCGAAGCGAGAGCTCGAAAGTATACCGGCATTCCTGTCTTTTCCGGGTTCGATTGGGATCGAAGCTAGCCACCATAGGCAGTATCCTGCCATGGATGCTGCAATCCAGGCAGTCCCCTAAGGGCCTAAGAATCCTTTGATCGAGAGGTTGCACGAGTTCGAGTCTCGTTCCGTGGGAGACCTTTGTGCCCTAGAGCAATCCATGATCAGGGGGGATGAGCATAGGCCGACAAAATCTGAAAAGGATTTCTTCCTAACCCGACAGATATTCATGAAGAACTTCTATGAGAAGCTAAGCAGGAAACTCATCTGAAGTTGCTTCTCTGCCCGCTTTGTTGCCATATAAGCATAAGTATCAACGGCTGACTATCATCTGGCATTCAGAGAGATTGCGCCGATGGTTTGCTTCATGTTCGATCCTGCCCTCGCTCAGAAGAAGATTGTCGATTAGGGAGGGAAGTCCTTTATGCGCATAATGTTAGGCTTAGGTGGTGTATTTATTGTTTTGATTATATACATCCTATATCAGATTATAAATTCCATATATTATATGTATTATAAACACTCTTCACAGGCGTGCTGCTGTGGTAGAATCAATGCATGGCAGAAAGAGAGACATTGGCGTCCAGGCTGGGATTCATCCTTCTTTCAGCTGGATGCGCTATAGGGCTTGGTAATGTATGGCGTTTCCCGTACATTACCGGTCAGTATGGGGGAGCGGTATTCGTATTGATATACCTGCTGTGCCTTGTGCTTATCGGATTGCCGGTAATGGTGATGGAGTTCTCGATCGGAAGGGCGTCTAGGCGTAATGTTGCTGAGGCGTTGCGTATATTGGAGCCTGAGGGAACGAGGTGGCACCTGTATGGTCCTGTGGCGATAGCTGGCAACTATCTTCTGATGATGTTCTACACGGTGATAACGGGATGGCTCTTCTATTACTTCATCTCTGCTATCGCTGGCAGCTTCGATTCATTGGATGCGGCAGGCGCTGAGGCATTCTTCTCATCCGTGCAGGCCGATCCCATCCTGCAGACGGCATTCATGGCGATAGGTGTCATCATCGGTTTCGCTATCTGCATGGGAGGACTTCGGAATGGCGTGGAGAAGGCTTCGAAGATCATGATGCTCGGACTTCTTGCGATCATGCTGGTGCTTGTAGGGAATTCAGTGCTTCTTCCAGGAGGCGGCGAAGGCCTGAGGTTCTATCTTGTACCTGATTTCAGCCGTGCCATGGATGCGGGGCTGTCTGAGGTCGTATTCGCGGCGATGAGCCAGGCGTTCTTCACGCTTTCCGTCGGGATGGGAGGCATGGAGATCTTCGGCTCCTATATCGGTAAGGAGCAGTCCCTTACGGGTGAGGCCTCTAGGATCATTGCTCTCGATACCTCGGTGGCTATCATGGCTGGCCTGATCATATTCCCTGCATGCTTTGCCTTCGGCGTCAATCCCGGCTCAGGTCCCGGGCTGCTGTTCGTCACGCTTCCCAATATCTTCTCGCAGATGAGCGGCGGCAGGATATGGGGAGCCTTATTCTTCCTATTCATGTCGTTTGCGGCCATGACGACGCTCATAGCGGTATTCGAGAATATCATCGCATACTGGATGGATTGCCATGGCTGGACAAGGAGGAAGGCTGCCCTAGTGAACATGGCTGCGATAATCATCCTCTCCGTTCCATGCGTGCTTGGCTATAACGTGCTTTCATCGTTCCATCCGTTCGGGCCATCATCGCAGATACTCGACCTTGAGGATTTCCTCATCTCTTCGACTATCATGCCTCTGGGATCTCTGCTCTTCGTGATCTTCTGCTCGCATAAGTGCGGATGGGGGTGGAGAAACTTCATCACGGAGGCTGATGAAGGGCAGGGCATGAAGTTCCCCTCATGGATGAAGGGGTATGTGAGATGGGTGCTTCCTGCAATCGTCGCCGTGATATTCATCAAGGGATATTGGGATATCTTCTCAGCCCTCTGATGTGTTGGTAATGAGTGCTGATTAATAGTCGGATGGAGTATATGCTAACCGATGTCTGATTTCGTATCTTATTTACGTATATAAGTATATTATTTAATTAGCCAGGCTAGATAAAGGAGCGGTGATGACAATCGAAGGGAAGAAGGTGTCTATCTTCAAGACGGGGATAGCTGGATCTCCGTTGATTATCCTGAATGCCGTTGAGGATGATGGGGAACTGATTTGGAGGGAGGCTTATTCCATCTCCGGATGTCCATTCTCCCTTGCCACCATCTCCGGCCTTGATTGGAACAAGGAGCTTTCTCCATGGCCTTCTCCCGCAGCCTTCCGTGGCTCAGCTGATTTCTCCGGAGGTGCCGATACCTATCTTCATTTACTCACATCTTCCATTATTCCGCGGATAATTGCTGCGATAGGCATCGAGCCTGGGTATATGGCTATCGCGGGATACTCTCTCGCTGGACTCTTCGCGCTCTATTCGATGTACAGGACGGCGATCTTCTCCCGGATCGCGAGCATCTCAGGTTCGCTCTGGTTTCCCGGATTCCAGGAGTATGCCGTATGCCATGATCCTCTCTGCCGTCCCGATGCCGTGTACCTTTCTATCGGAGACCGTGAGGCAAGGACACGCAATGCTGCGATGCAGAGCGTTGGGCGGAATACCTCGGAGCTGGCTATCCATTATAGGGAGGCAGGGATAAATGCATTCCTTGAGCTGAATGATGGCAATCATTTTCATGATCCTGCAGGACGTACCGCACGCGGGGTCGCATGGCTGCTCAAGGCCAGATGATAACGCCTACTTGTTGTCATGATGATGTGCGATGTATCCTTTGATACCGTATGGTTAATGCATTCAGAAGAAGCAAGGTAATGGCATTCTATATCGGAATTCCCCTTGCCATAGTCACGTTCATCATAATCTGGGTCTCTACGGAGAGCCGCATCGCAGATCAGACCATGCGTTCCGTGGTCTCGCTCAGCCTTGCCATATTCATATTCGGCACGGTCCTTCTCGTAAGCCGCGGTATGGCTACGAGGGATTACCAGAAGCTGCTTCCTCCATTTTATTCGGATCTCGATCCTCAGAGGATGATCGATAGCCTCGAAGGACTCGACCCGAAAGGACTTAATGCCGATGAGAGGGCTGCCAATGACCTGCATAAGGCAGGTGGATACATCTACCTCGGGAAGACACATAAGGCGAAGGCCTTGCTTGAGGGAATCAGCGTTCCGCCACATGACATCAATACACGCTTTCTCATATACGGCAATCTTGCTACATGCGCGCTCATGGCTGGAGATACCCGCGAGGCGAAGAAGCGCATCGAAGCGCTGGAAGCATTGGCCAAGGATAGGAAAAGCAATCAGAACCTTGCGATCCGTGTCGGCCGTGTCTCCGGGTATCTTCGTATGTGCCTTGATATCCAGAAAGGCAATGATGTGGACATCTCGATCATGAAGGAGGATTTCGAGACCTCGCCCGTGCCGACGCATAAGCTGGATGTAGCGTATCACATATATCTGTATATGCGCGCCCATGGCGAGGAGAGCGAGGCCTCTGAGTATGTCAGGTATATCAGGGAGCAAGGGGCTAAGACCGTATATCCTTCGTTGCTTGACAGGACCAGCCATATCGATGAATGAAGATCTGGCGGGCTGAGGCTGATATCAGCCGATCTGCCTCAATATGTTGATGATGTTCATTATGTTGCGAGGCTGAAGGACTCCGATCCGGCTGTCGAACGAGCTTTCGTCCATCAGTATAGCCTTCGAGCATCGTATGATGGTCTTCTTCTTAAGGCCTGTTCCGTTGTAGTCGATGATCTCATATTCTCCTGCATAACCTCTTCGAACCGGATGAGTTGTCATTTTCAGAGTCTAGATCAAAGGCTGTTCATTGCTGGGAATCACAAGGACAGGCCTTCGCTTTCCCATGCCAGGCTTATCTTCATATTCGACGAAGGCCCACCATATTTCCCAAGGAACCGGGGACTTATGTAAGGTCGGCATATGCATCATCTCCCTCATCCTCATCCGTAGGAAGGATCGTACGGCCTGTATCGGGATTGATCCTTCCTATTGTCTCTGCCTTCAGGGGGAATATGCTTGCCTTCTTCAATGGGGTATGATTGTCGAAATACTCTTTTATCAGGGCGATGGCTATCGTATTATCCTGTCCTTCCACATAGGACTTCGTCCATGGGGTATTTGCCTCATGGGATTTCTCAACAAGCCGGTATGTGGAATATCCTCGGTACTTGCTGTAAACATCGAGAAGCAGCTGGATCTCGTCAGGAGAGAATCCTGAGATATCGAATCCGGGAGAACATTCCGTGATTATATTCCGCCCGGCTTCATGATACCTCCTGTATATAGACTCTATCACCGGGCCATTTTTCCAGGCCTTTTGCGTTTATTTCCACGTCTTTGATGGCCTCCAGAGAGAAAAACTGTGGTTCCTGTAATATTGCAATCGATTTCAATTGCATGATGATTACTTAAGGTGTAGCATTATCCAGAGAGGATTTCTTGTGGGGCTTTCCGGTATCGGAAGCTCCATGATCATCTAACAGGAGCTAGGATCAATGAATATAGTAGTGATAGGCGCAGGGGCGATGGGATCGATATACGGAGGCAGGCTGAGCCAGGGTAACGAGGTCACGCTGGTGGATACGAACGAGGCGCTGGTGGAGAAGGTGGCCAGGGACGGTGTGACGCTGGAGGAGGGAGGCGAGGAGAGGACCTTCCATCCGTCTGCCGGCACCGATGCTTCCGCGGCCGGGACGGCCGACCTGGTGATCCTCTTCACGAAGGCGCTGTATTCCGTCTCTGCACTGGAGAACGCGAGGAGCGCGATCGGGCCGGATACGTATCTCATGACGCTGCAGAACGGTGCTGGGCACGAGAGGGTACTCTCCGCCTTCGCGGATCCGGGGCATATCATAATAGGCACGACCGAGGACAACGGCGCGGTATTGTCATTAGGCCATGTCCACCACGGCGGGGAGGGGGTTACGAACATAGGGAAGCTGGACGGGAAGGCCGACCCGTTCCTCTGTAGGGTTAAGGAGTCGTTCGATTCCTGCGGGTTCGACGTGAGGGTGCATGGGAACATCCAGCAGCTGGTCTGGGACAAGCTGATGACGAACGTGTCGCTCTCGGCGCTCACCGCGGTGCTTCAGTGCGACATGCACTACGTATCGCAGGATGGGCATGCCTTCTCCGTATGCACCCGCCTGATAAGGGAGGCCATATCGGTAGCCAGGGCGATGGGGCTCTCCTTCGATGAGGAGGAGGTGATTGCCAAGGTCCGGCGGACCAGCGAGAACAACAAGGGCGGCTATACCTCGATAATGATGGACATAAGGAACGGGAGGAGGACGGAGGTGGATACGATAAGCGGCGCGGTGGTGGCGAAGGCCCATGAGCTTGGCGTGTCTGTGCCGCATCATGAGATGATGGTCTCCCTCATCCATGCCCTTGAGGGGGTGAATAAAGACTGATGTCTGATTCGTTATCTAAAGTTATACGATATTAATATCAATATGGGTGCCTGAATCATCATATTGGTTCTCAGGCCTTTCTCTATTATTGTGTCGATTTTTTGGCGTCGTTAGTCTAGTATATTATACATATTAATATACCATTAAGTGTTCCCAATAAATGATTCAGTTCCGCAATTTTTCTATTGCAATCCATTGCGAGTGGTGTAATATTTGATGTATGCAATCGGTTTCAGGATTATTCTCTTATAATTTTGCAATCGATTTCAGTAGCTTGTTTGTTATCGAAAGGAGGTAATGATGGATTATTTTAATCCGTCTAAGGAAAAGACGAAGAACCGTCAGCCAGTTATTACAGCAATGGTAAGGATGGCGAACCCTATGCTTGCCGAGATCATCGCTAGGTGCGGTGCGGAGAGCATCACCATCGATAACGAGCATTTCCCGTTCACTGATAAGGATATCGTGAATATCACGAGGGCCATACATGGTGCAGGAGCAGAGGCAATGGTCCGTGTGAATCAGAAGGACACCGGAACGATTTATCGCACACTCGATATGGGCGTTGACGGCATCCTTGCCCCGAATATCGCTGGAAGGGATGAGGCAGAGCAGGTGATAAAGGCCTGCAAGTATCCTCCAGAGGGAAACAGGGGATGCTGCCCGATTACCCGTGGTGCTGATTTCGGCATCGGGATCAATGTTGCTGAGTATTACCAGAAGATAAACGATAAGATCCAGGTCTCGCTCATGGTAGAGGATCATCAGGTGGTAGATGAGCTTGATGATATCCTCAAGCTTGAGGGAATCGATCATTTCGCTATCGGCCCATCGGATTTTTCCGGTTCCTATGGACGTCCAGGAAGGGCATCTGATCCTGATATCGCCAAGGATATAACAGATGCTTACAAGAAGGTCATGGCCAAGGGCTTCGCAGCAAGCGGTCTGGCATATACCCCTGAAGCCGCAGCCGGTATGCTGAGCGAGAACCGTACCGTATTCAATATCGGCAGCGATCTCCAGATGCTTACCAAGAGCTATGCGGAGTATACCAGAATGGCAGATGATGCCGCCGCAGCCTGCGGGCTTAGGAGGAATGATAAGAGCCTGAAGCAGAAGCTGCACGATAAGGATATCGCGGTGGTGCCGTTCGTCCGTATCGCAGAGCCTGCGATCGCAGAGATAGCCATCCTTTCCGGTGTTGACGGAATCATCATCGACATGGAACATTTCGCTTTCAGCGACGATGAGCTTATCAACACGATCAGAGCGGCGCACTGCCGTGGCGGCAAGGCCATTGTCCGCGTATATGACAAGAGCAGGGCGGCTATCGGCCGTATCCTCGACATGGGAGCCAACGGCATCATGGCTCCGCAGGTGAGAAGCTATGAGGAAGCCCTTGATATCATCCGCAGCGTCAAGTACCCAGCCGCAGGCCATAGGGGATTCTGCCCCATAACCGCCGGTGTTGATTTCGGCCTTGATGGAACTCCCTCGGAAATCGCGGCAAGAGCCAATGAGGAGACGATCGTCGGCATAATGATCGAGACCAAGGATGCTTATGATGATCTTGATAGGATCCTTACTCTCTCTGATCAGATAGATTTTATAGCGATCGGACCATCTGATCTCTCGGCATCATTCGGTAAGCCCGGTGCATATGATGATCCAGAAGTCAAGTCGGCGATTGCTGACATAACGGCGAAGGTCAGGGCCAGCAAGTCATCTCTCATGACCGTTGCAACGACATCCGAGGCGATGAAGGGGGCCATAGGGAATGGGACGACGATGCTCTGCACGGGTTCCGACCTGCAGTACATGATCTGGGGTTTCTCTTCTCTCGTTTCTGCGATGAAGAAGCTGATAGCTGATTATGAGAAGGCATGATCCTAAGGAATTGGAGGTATAGATATGGACTATGTCAATAGTGCAAAAATCAAAATGAGAGATCATAAGTTGCTTGTAACAGCAATGCTGCGGTTTGCTAATCCAATGATTGCAGAGCTTATGATAAAATGTGGAATTGATAGTGTTTGTATTGATAATGAGCATTATCCATTTACCGATAGCGATATTGTAAATATTGTAAGAGCTGTCCACGGAGCTGGAGGAAAATGCACATTACGACATGTTCCCAAGACGCCGGCCGGCCTTTATCGAGCAATGGATATGGGAATTGATGGTGTCCTTATTCCAAATGTTGAGACGGCAGAGGAAGCTAAGTTGCTTGTTGATGCTGTAAAGTATCCACCTGTAGGAAATAGAGGTTGTTGCCCGATCACAAGAGGTGCTGATTTTGGTATTGGGATTGACGTTCTGGAATACTACAAGAAAAAGAATGATGCTGTAACTGTTGAGGTGATGGTTGAATCACGGAAAGGGTTTGCAAATCTTGACGAGATTATGAAGGTTCCTGGAATTGATATGATCATCATTGGTCCTTCTGATTTTTCCGGATCATATGGTCGTCCAGGTCGTGCATCTGATCCAGATATTCAGGCGGATTTAAATGAGTTGGTCAGAAGGATTAGAGCAGCGGGCTTTCCTGTTGAGTGCATGGTTTCAGATGTTGATTCTGCACTTAAGAAAGTGGCTGAGGGGGAATGCAACATAAATTTTAAGAGTGATCTCCAGATGCTTACCCAGCAGTTTGCTGACCATATTGGTATACTTAAGAGTGCTTGTGGTGAAAGGCTGAGGTCAGGCGATCCTATCAAGAGACTCAGGAACAAGGAGCTTGTCTCTATGTCCTACCTGAGGATCGCGGAACCTGCCATCGCCGAGATCGCAGTTATGTCTGGAATTGATTTCGTTGTCATCGACAATGAGCATTTCGCCTATTCCGATAGGGATATCACCGACATGATCCGTGCTATCCACTGCCGTGGCGGAAAGGCTATCGTGCGAATCTATGATAAGAGCAGGGCAGCGATAGGACGCATCCTCGATATGGGCGCTGATGGTATCATCGCACCGCAGGTATCTACCTACGAGGAGGCCCTAGAGGTCGTGAAGGCCACTAAGTATCCGCCTGTAGGTAACAGGGGTTTCTGCCCGATTACCCCGGGTGTCGGATACGGGCTTGATGCGACTCCCGCGGAGCTTGCCGTCAGGGCTAATGAGAATACTGTCGTAGGTCTCATGGTCGAGACTAAGGGCTGTATCGAGGAGCTCGATAAGATCCTCTCCATCAAGGAGCTTGACTATGCGGCTATCGGACCATCCGATCTCTCCGCATCCTATGGGCTTCCCGGAGAGAATGATGCGCCTGTCGTGAAGAAGGCCATAGAGGAAGCCACGGAGAAGATCAAGGCTTCTCATGTAGCGCTCTTCGGCCAGTGCTATAAGGAAGAGGATGTCGCGGCAGAGCTTGCCTCTGGAGCGAGCGTCCTTAATGTCGGATCGGATTTACAGTTCCTTGTCTGGGGATTCTCTAAATTTGCGAATGCTGTAAAAGGTGCTGTAAAAGAAAAATAAAAAAGGAGAAGAAAAAATGAAGAAATTATTAGCAATCCTTCTTATTGCTATCGTTGCAGTTAGTGTTGCATTCGCAGGTGGAAGCCCTGAAGATGCGATCAATAATTATCCTGAAAGATCTATAACGATTGTTGTGGGTGCAAAGACTGGTGGAGATGTTGATCAGATTGCCCGTATCCTTTCAAATGCTCTTACTCAGACTTCTGATGTTAACGTCGTTGTTCAGAATATGGATGGAAACAATGGAAACGTTGGTCATCAGTATCTTGTAGACAGTGATCCAGATGGGTATCAGCTCCTTCTTGATAATGGAAATATCTTTACAAGCCAGGTAACTGGTTCCTTTATCTATGATATTGATGAGGAATTTGTACCTGTTTGTACGATTGCAAAGGCCGATAATCAGGTTATTGTCGTTGATGCAAGTTCTAATATTACTACTGCTGATGCTATGGCAAAGGAAATCAATGCGAACCCTGGAACTGTTAAGTTCGCGGCAACCCTTGGCGCGCCTTCACAGTTCCATGCTGTAGCTATGGAGCAGGCCATGGGCGGAAAGTTCAAGAAGGTCGATATCTCCTCTGGTTCCGATAAGCTTGTCGCCCTTTTGTCCGGTGAGTGTGATGTAGTATCATCTACCCAGTCTCTTGTTAAAGATTATGTAACTGCTGGTCAGATCGCTATCGTTGGTTCTATCTGCCAGAATAGGTGTGCATTTGCTCCTGATACCCCGACGTTTGCCGAGCAGGGATATGATCTTGGCCCGGATTTTGCTGCAACATATATCTTATTTGCAAAGAAGGGAACCCCTGATGAGATTATTCAGAAGTTTGCCGATATGTGTGAGACAGTATTAAATGATCCAGATCATGTTGCGACTTTCCAGGCTCTTCAGTATACCCCTGATTTCCGGGGACCGGAAGAAGCTGCTGAATGGTATAAGACTGCAAAGACCGCATGGTTCGATATGAAAGATGCTGTTGATAATGATAGATGGTAATTAATAGGTAATACCTATTGAAGAAACAAACTAAGCAGGGAGGAGGTTTTTTCCTCCCTGCTCTGTGAGGGAGATTTCATGAAAAAAAATCCTGTTATTGAACCCATTATAATAATGGTTTTCGGTGCTGTGATTTTCATTGCTTCATTTAGCATTGAGACGACGGTTCATTCGATTGCCATTGGGCCGGATTTCATGCCTAAGCTTCTTGGTGTTCTTTTTGTTATTGTAGGTGCTTCAATGTTACCGCGGGCACTCCGTGCGCAAAAGGAACAAGTGGTAGTTGAAAAAAAGGATGTAGAATCAACGGTTCCACTTACGAGAAAAGAACTTGCAATAAAGTATATGCATTTCATTGAATGGGGATGGACGTTGCTTTATGCTCTTTCTTTGAAGAAAATAGGTTTCTTGTTCGCTAGTATTATTTACCTTTTTGTTTCCATGACTCTCCTGACAGTTAGGGAAAAAAAGAGAAACTGGCCGGTTATAATCATAATTTCACTAGTGATTCCTACATTCGTTTATATTCTGTTTAGGCAGGAGTTCTTCCTGATGCTACCTGTGGGTATCTGCAAGTACATCCCTATCAATATTCTTAGGTGAGGAGTGTAGTATGGAATTGTTTATTAGTGCATTGGCATCTTTGTTGAATCCAACAACACTCGTACTTGTTTTGGGTGGAGTGTTTCTTGGTATTGTCTTTGGGGCATTGCCTGGGCTTGATACCTCTATGGCAGTATGCCTATGTTTACCTCTTACATTTGTACTTGATCCTGTAGATGGCATTGCCATGATAATAGGTGTATTCATTGGTGGTGTTTCAGGAGGATTGATAAGCGCGACATTGCTGAATATACCTGGTACTGCTGCCGCAATGGCAACCTGCTTCGATGGCCATCCGATGGCTAAGAAAGGCCAGGCTGGAAGAGCGATGGGAATCGGTATCTTCTATTCGTTTATGGGGACTCTCATTGGAATGATCGCCCTCATTACGATTTCAAGACCGATGGCTGCGGTAGCACTCCATTTCACATCAGTTGAATACTTCTCGATCTATGTGTTCGCTCTGACGATGATGGCGAGCCTTTCGGGAAAGTCCTTGGCTAAAGGATTAGTTTCTGGGTTCCTTGGCGTTTTTATTGCTTGCATAGGAATTGCTCCAATTGATTATACTCCGAGGTTTTCTTTCGGTAGTAATAATCTAGCTGCAGGATTTAATCTTGTTGCGGTGCTAACTGGTTCATTTGCTGTTTCGACGGTAATGAAGTCAATTAAGTCTCCTACAGACTTAAAGACTTCAGATTTTGGACATGCAACGAAAATGCATGGTTTTGGCTTCACTGTTAAGGAATATGTGCGGCAGATCTGGAATATGATCCGTTCTGCCGCTATCGGCGTCGGAATTGGAATCCTGCCTGGAATCGGTGCCAGTACCTCCAACCTCATGGCTTACTCGATCGCGAAGAGTTCATCGAAGTATCCTGAGAAGTTCGGAACGGGTATCATGGATGGCATCGTTGCATCTGAGACTGCGAATAACGCGACTGTCTGTGGTGCTATGATCCCGCTTCTTACCCTCGGTATCCCTGGAGATATCGGAACGGCTTTCCTCTTGAGTGCCCTGCAGATCCACGGAATCTCTCCTGGACCGCTTCTCTTCGATACCAATCCGGATCTCGTATATGTCTGCTTCGCAGCAATCGGTGTTTCCGTGGTATTCATGGTTCTCCTTGAGTTCTTTGGTATTAGGGTCTTCACCAAGGTTCTGACGGTTAGGGAGTATATTCTTCTACCAGTTATCTTGATGCTTTGTGGTGTTGGTGCATTCGCAAACAGCAACAGGACTTTTGATGTAATCTTTCTTGTCCTTTTTGGACTTATGGGTTACTTCCTTAGTGGATGGGGGTATCCGCTCGGGCCAATGTGTATCGGCTTCATATTAGGGCCTAGCACTGAGACCAGCCTGAGAAGGGCTCTCATGGCAAGCGATACAGGATCCTTAACATCCTTGCTTTCTCCTATTGCGATAGTGTTCTATATTATCTCTATCGTTTCAGTCGTAATGGCCGTAAGAAATAACAGACGCCTTAATAAGCGCCTTGAGGAAGCCGCGGCACGTGGGGAGAATGTCCCGGACGCAAACGCATGAAGTTCGTAATCTTGAATGGTTCTGTAGTCAATCCCGGCGATCTCAGCTGGGATGGCTACAGAGGCCTTGGCGATGTGACTATCAATGACGATACGCCTCTCGATAAGGTCACGGAGCAGATCGCGGATGCTGAGTTCATCCTCGGTCTGCCTGGCCAGACAGAGGACCTGAGCGCTGAATACCTTAGCGCAGCGCCTTCCCTTAGGTACATCGGCACGTTCTCTACCGGCTACAATACCATCGATATGGATTACTGCCATGCGCATGGGATAACCGTCTGCAATGTTCCATCCTATGGAACGGCGATGGTGGCTCAGTATGCAGTAAGCCTCCTATTGGAGGTATGCGGCCATATGCAGCTGATGAACGATGGTGTACATGAGGGTAAGTGGGATGAGAGCAGGGCACTTGTCTATGATGTCCATCCTCTTATCGAGCTTGATGGCAAGACCTGTGGCATCATCGGCTTCGGACGCATCGGAAAGACTACCGGCCGCATAATGCAGGCAATCGGAATGAATGTCATCTATAACGATCAGTATCGCAGCAAGGATGCCGAAAGCTGCACATGCCGCTATGGAACGCTGGATGAGGTATTGTCCCAGTCCGATGTCATATTCCTGCATTGCCCGCTGACGGGTGAGAACCATCACCTCATCAATGAGAAGACGATCTCCATGATGAAGGATGGCGCGATCCTGATAAACAATGCCAGGGGCCAGCTCGTTGATGAGAAGTCATTGGCTGATGCCCTCAACAGCGGCAAGCTCTATGCTGCTGGTCTTGATGTTACGGAGATCGAGCCGATTCCGTCCGACAGTCCGCTTCTCACGGCGAGGAACTGCCTGATAACGCCGCATATGAGCTGGCTTTCCAAGGAGAGCCGCCAGCGCATCATCGATACGGCGCTGGACAACGTGAAGCAGTATCTTGCAGGCCATCCTGTGAATGTCGTCAGCTGAGATAAGGGGTAAGGATTATGGTATCGCTGCTTTTTTCCCTGATGTTCCAGATCCTTGTCATGGTGTGCCTGGGATTCTTCCTTGCAAAGAAAGGGTGGTTCTCAGAATCGACGCAGAATGACCTTACGGCTATCCTCGTCGATGTCCTTACCCCATGCAGCATAATAGCCTCGTCCCAACGGCCTTTCTCGACCGAGACAGGCGAGGCGATCTTCATCTGCATAGGTGCGAGCTTTGCCTTCTACATACTCTCGCTTCTCCTGTGCTATGGTTTCTTCCGCATCCTTCCCATAGAGGATAACAAGCGCGGGGTTGCAGTAACCGCGTCCGTATTCGCGAATACAGCATTCATCGGATATCCTCTTATCACTAGTCTCTACGGCATGGAGAACATGCTTCTCGCTGCCGCGTTCGGCATAGGGTATACGCTA
Organism: uncultured Spirochaetaceae bacterium; assembly: GCA_944389145.1. Taxonomy (GTDB): domain Bacteria; phylum Spirochaetota; class Spirochaetia; order Sphaerochaetales; family Sphaerochaetaceae; genus Ornithospirochaeta. The sequence continues at coordinate 67,901 of CALXLH010000008.1, read as the reverse complement.
TTCATGTATACCATCGGCGTCAGGCTCTTCTCCGCCCAGAAGGAGCCCATAAGGCTCAAGACATTCCTTTCGAGCAATGTAATCTCCGTGGTTGTCTCGAATATCATATATTTCTCCCCGTATCGCCTGCCATCCGATATCTACACGGTCCTTGGCATGCTTGGGGATATGACAGTTCCTATTTCGATGATGGTGATAGGTGCAAGCCTTGTCGGCGTCAATGTCAGGAGCATCTTCACCGATAAGTATGCATACGTCGTCTCATTCATCCGTCTCATAGCGCTTCCTGCCCTTACGTATATAGGACTTCTTCTGTTCGGTGCCTCTGATATCGTCATCGCGATCTGTACCATCATGGCCGCGATCCCTGTCGGAGCCTTCAACGTGATACTCGCAAAGCGCTATGGAGGGAATGTCGAATTCAGCAATCAGACGCTGATCATCAGCATGCTATTCTCCCTCATAACGCTACCGCTGATCATCATGTTCCTCTCCGCCTAGTTGCTCATTTGCCCTGAAGGTGCTAAACCCTTTCCATGCCTTCTGTGGATATGACGAAGGGACGCATATTCCGTCAGCTGATCGGGTATGCCGTCCCGCTAGTGCTGGGAAATCTCTTCCAGCTTGCTTACAATGCCGTTGATTCCATGATTGCCGGTCGCTTCATCGGTACCGATGCCCTGGCTGCTACCGGAATGGCAGGTCCGGTGATGAACATCCTCATACTGGGAATATCAGGGCTATGCATCGGCGCCGGCGTCATAATGAGTGCCTGTTTCGGAGCGAAAGACCATGAGAGCCTGAAGAAGGAGCTCTCGACGCTGTTGATTGCCGGCACGATCTTCTCCATTGCCGTCGCAGCGCTTGGGATCATATTCGCTTATCCGCTGATGCGTGTCCTTAACGTGCCTGATTCCGTTCTCGATATAACGGTGCTGTATCTGCGCATCATCTTCATAGGAGCGCCATTCACATATTTCTACAACGCGCTCTCCCAGGCATTGAAGAGCGTGGGGGACTCGAAGACGCCGCTGAAGTTCCTGATGGCGTCCTCCGTGCTTAACTGCCTGCTCGATCTCTTCTTCATCGGTTATCTTGGTTTTGGCATAACATGCTCTGCGGTGACGACGACTGTCGCTCAGATGGTATCGGCTATGCTGTGCTTCATATATATCTATGCGAGGGTTCCTCTGCTGAGCCTGCGTCCTTCTGAGCTGAGGCTCGACAAGGCTATGCTTGGCACTACGCTCTCATATGGTTCCGTAACGGCTCTCCAGCAGGCCTGCCAGCCGGTTGGCAAGCTGCTGATACAGAGCTCGGTGAACACGCTTGGCGTCTCTGTCATCGCCGCGTATAACGCGGTAACGCGCGTCGATGACTTTGCCTTCACCCCGGAACAGAGCATAAGCCATGCCATGACTACGTTCATAGCGCAGAACAGGGGAGCGAAGAACTATGGCAGGATGCAGGAAGGATTCAGGAAGGGCCTCATCCTTGAGGCCTGCTACTTCGTGCTGATAGCATCCGCAGTCCTGCTCTTCAATCGTCCGATCATGTCTCTGTTTGTCAGCGGAGAGGGGGCCGATGCGGTCATTCAGGAAGGGCATCTCTATCTGTCCACGATGGCGTTCTTCTATATATTCCCCGCCTTCACCAACGGTATACAGGGCTGTTTCCGCGGTGTCGGGAATATGAAGGTAACGCTTGTGTCCACGTTCATCCAGACCTCGCTGAGGGTCGTCTTCACGTTCCTGCTGGTGCCGCATTTCGGCATCCATGCCATTGCCTATGCCTGTGCTGCCGGATGGAGCGCGATGCTTCTCTTTGAGGTTCCGTACTACTTCCACTACAGGAGGAAGATGGCTTTAGCCTGACGCTCTAAGCGATCAGCTGAGGATATCTCCTCTCCATAGCCTGTCGAGGAAGTATTCAAACGGCATTATCATGATCCCGTCATCCAGCCGTTCTGGAACAGGTGCTCGGCAGACAAGGATTATGAGGAGAATATGCTTCCCTCCTTCATGCCCTGAGTCCTTCCAGATCCTTATCAATGCCTCTTGCGTAGTATGACCTTGTTGAGAAAGAGCAGCGAGACGGTACTGAAAAGTATGCATATCACAGCCATCGACATCCCCTTGCCGACGCTGCCTTGCTCGAACTGCCGTATGATGTAGGTTGAGACTGTCAGCGTATTGGTAGGTGCTATCAGCGATGGCGTCACGAGTTCACGGAAGGCTATGATGAAGGTCATCATCCAGCCGGAGATTATTCCCCTTGATATCAGCGGGAGCGTTACATGGATAAACACATATGCCGGGCTCCCTCCTGATACCCTTCCGGCAGCTAAGAGGCTATGGCTTATCTGGGAGTAGGATGAGGAGACATACTGTACAGTATATGGCAGGAAGAGTATCACATAGCTCAGGACCATAATCCATATCGTTCCGTATATCGGTATCAGCTTGTAGATCGCATTATAGAATAGCATTATGCCGAGTACGAGCACTATGCTCGGAAGCATCTCAGGCAGTAACGCCATGGCCTCTATTGCCTGTCCAGTCCTCCTTCCTGTCCTACGTATGGCCATTACGATCAGGGTGCCGAGGATCGCTGCTATCGAAGCGGATGAGATGGCGAGGAATATAGAGACTGCAAGCGCTCCAGTGCCCTGATTATCCTCGGTGAATAACCTTACGTAGTTGCCAAGGGTGAAGTTTCCGCTTCTGAAGCCATAGCCACGCAGGTTGATCAGCGATGAGGAGATGACTGAGAACAATGGTATGACCATTGAGAAGAAGATCACGAGCACGATGAACGCCACGGCAGCGGCAAGCGCCGGAGGTGACAGCTTCCTGATGTGCATTGCTCCTCCCTTGCCTCCTATCAGGCTATAGGTCTTCTTCATCGTTATGTAGTTCTGCAGCATCCAGATCAGTAGGCATATGCCGACCAGCACCGATGCCAGCGATGCCGACTTCCCGAACTCTATCGGAGCTACGGTGGCATATCTATGGATATCGGTGGTGAACACCTCGAATCCTATACGGCGTCCAAGGGTGGATGGCGTCCCATATTCAGATATCGTCTTCACGAATACCAGTAGTGCGCCGATCGCGTAGTTTCCTGTCAGGAGCGGCATGAACAGCTTTCTCAGCCTTGTCGGAAACGTGGCTCCTAGTACCGCCCCGGCCTCATCAAGCGAGGAGGGAACGGAGAGCATGGCGTTCTTCATCATCGTCATCATGAACGGGAAGACATGGAAGCTCATCACCAGAACCAATCCGCCTAAGGAGAAGAAGTGGTCTGTGATGAAGGATAGAGAGGGAAAGAGCTGCTGCATCAGGCCCCTCTTCTGCATGAAGAGTATCCATCCCATCGAAGCTATGTATGGCGGCGTCATGAACGGGATCATGAAGATGACATCAAAGAAGCGGTATCTGGCAAGCTGCGTGCGTGAGAAGATGTAGGCCAGAGGCAGCGCTATAACGGAGGATGTGATCACGACCAACAGTCCAAGGAGGAGCGATGAGCCTATCATCGCAGCGTTCTCGCTTTCCCTGATAGTGGCTATTGCCGGACCTAGGCTGAATATGCCGTCCTGGAAGACCGCTTCGGCGAATATCGATAGAAGAGGGCAGAGGATCAGGAAGGCAAGCAGTGCCACGAATACCGACATCATCACCTTTCTTCTCATCTGCCCATCCTCTCCTTATCTCTCGCAGAGCTCGTTGATCCTTGCTGCCGAGTCCGTTGAGATTGCCATCATCGCATCCCAGTCGCACGGGATCTGCGGAATCTCATCAAGCGTGGATCTGTTGCTATACTCGATATCTGACCTTCCGGGCAGGAGATATGCCTCTGTAACCATCTTCTGCGCATCATCCGAGAGCAGGTAGTCGATGAATGCCTTTGCGTTGTCCATGTCAGGGGCTGTCTTCATTATCATGGCAGGACGTGGATTGACGACCGTGCCGCTTGCCGGGTAATAGATCGAGAGCGGCTCTCCGTCAGCCATAGAGGAGTATGCGTTGTAGTCGACTCCTGCGATAAGCACGCCGACCTCACCGGTCGTCACTGCATCAAGGGCTGCCCTGTTCGCGCCAGGGACTACCATGCCATTTGCAGCAAGCGCCTCGAACGTATCCCAGCCGAAGGCGTTCACATACCCTGCGACGAAGTCCTTGCATGCTCCGGAAAGCTCTGGATCAGGGATCGCGATGTCGTTCTTATATGCAGGGTCCGCAAGCGCATCCCAGTCAGCGTCAAGGGTAGGATAGATGAGCGTGTTATAGATCACGCCTACGGCGGATGCGCTGTATCCGAAGAGCATCGAATCCTCATCGATCCATCCTTCGACCATCTTATCTGCGTTCTCTGGAACATAGGATTCGAGCTGGCCGCTGTCCTTCATCGAGAGCCCGTCAGACCATGATGCCAGGATCACCACATCCGCAACGGGATTTGCCTTCTCTGTCTCAAGACGGGCCAGGATCTCTCCTGTGGTTCCCTGGAATGTCCTCACCTCGATACCGGTCTTTGCCTCGAAATCGGCGGCAAGCTTGTTGGCAAGCCCTGCCGGGGATGGCATGTAGACCGTGACGATTCCCTTGTCCGCATCGGCTGCGAAAGCCGAAGAGACTGCAATGAGGAGAGCAAGAATAATCAGTCCTTTCTTCATTTTTCCCTACCTCTTTCCGATCCTTACGATCGAATCCTTGTGTATATAGACAGGAACGGATGTTCCTGTTCCGATCCTCTTATCGGTCTCGATCACCCATTTCTCATTACCGTGCTTCATCAGTAGCCTGTATGATGAACCAAGGTACTCAGAGCCGGTGACGATAGCGGTGAACATGAGATCGTCGTCGGAATGCCTTTTCAACGATGCATCCTCTGGACGGAACATCGACTGGTCATCTATCCAGTCGGATGAGCCCACGAAGCGGGCTGCGAAGGTGCTTGCTGGATGGCTGTATATCTCCTCAGGACTGCCATATTGCTCTATCCTGCCTGAGGACATCACCGCGATCATGTCAGAGAGGGACATCGCCTCGCTCTGATCATGGGTGACGAATACGGATGTTATGCCCCTCTCGTCCACCAGGGCCTTCAGCTCGCTGCGCATCTCCTCTCGCAGCATCGCGTCCAATGCAGAAAGAGGCTCGTCGAACAGTATGCATTCAGGTTCGGTGACTATCGCCCTTGCGAACGATACCCTCTGCTGCTGCCCTCCTGACAGCTCTGCAGGATAGCGTTCAGCGTATTCATCGAGCTGCACGGCATGCAGTGCCTCCTTGACCTTCCTGTCAAGCCCGGAAAGCTTCTTCTGAGCCCTCAGCCCGAAGGCAACGTTCTCCTTCACCTTCATGTGAGGCCAGAGCGCAAAGTCCTGGAACACGAAGCCAAGGCCTCTTTTCTCTGGGGGTATAGTGATGCCTTCATCAGATGAATAGACGCATCTGCCTCCGAGCGTGATCCTTCCGCTATCAGGAGTCTCCAGCCCTGCTATCATGCGCAGCAGCGTCGTCTTACCACAGCCTGATGGACCGAGGAGGGTCGTGAAGCTCCCTGATCCTATCTCGAGCGAAAGGCCGTCAACGACCTTCTTCTCTCCAAATGACTTCGTTATGTCTTCTAACCTTATATCCATCGGATATGACCTGTATAATTGCTTCCTGTTAAGCAGGAAACGCTTCTGGAGTTAATATGCTGTTAATTCCCGTGAACTGATTGTAAAATTGTATTCTCTGGCATGGCTGAGGATTCACTTTCCTCGCTGTTTATCAGAGAATGATGATGCGGAGATTGTATATGAAGGCACTATGCTTTGGTGAGATCCTTTGGGATGTAGACGGTGAGACGAGGACGCTTGGAGGCGCTCCTTTTAATGTCGCGGGGCATATAAGGCGGCTTGGAGGTGAGAGTGCCGTGGTAAGCGCGGTAGGTGATGACGAGCTGGGACGGATGACGCTTGAGGCCATAGACAGGCTCGGCGTGGATAGGAGCCTTGTCAGCATCTCGGCGTATGATACCGGGGTGGCAGAGGTCACTCTTGTCGATGGCATCCCGTCATATGCCTTCAATGAGCCCTGTGCCTGGGATGATATCACGATAAGCGATAGCGATATGGAGAGGCTTGGCAGGGATCATTTCGATGCCGTCATCTATGGCACGCTCGCTTCCCGTTCTCCTGTATCGAGAGAGACGCTGTTCAGGCTCCTCGATGGCATCGATGCCTCCGAGTTCTTCTTCGATGTGAATATCAGGCTGTCGTTCTATAGTGATGAGATCATAAGGGAAGGACTAAGGCGTGCGACGATACTAAAGATGAATGATGATGAGGTTCCTATCGTGGCTTCTGCCATCGGTGTCCCTGCAGATGATATTCTCCCATCCCTCTTCTCATTGCCGAGGCTGCGCCGCGTGCTGATAACGAGAGGCAGGCATGGCTCTGACTGCTATGAGCGTGATGCCTCATTCCATGCAGGCACCGGCAGCGTCAAGGTCGTCGATACCGTAGGAGCAGGGGACAGCCTCTCTTCGGCCTTCCTCTATTTCCTTTCGTGCGGCCAGGATGCTGGGACCGCGCTCAGCAAGGCATCGATCCTTGCCGATTATATCGTCACGCAGCGTGGTGCGATTCCCGAGTACGATGATGCGACGAGGAGGGCCCTGGGGCTCTAGGCCTCGTAGTCTGCCAAGAACAGAACCTGATATGGAGAGAGCTCGAACCACAGGCCTGGCTCTACCTCTCGTCCTGTAAGGAGGTCATGGTAGCGGCCAGTGAAGTATTCGAATCTTGCCTTCTGTATCTCGTGGGAGTAGTTGAATACGGCAAGCAGCGTCTTTCCTCCATTCCTCCTGCGGAGCGCGAAGACCTTGTCGTTATGACTATCCCAGGTGAAGACCTCTGCCTCTGGCTCGAACAGCGGAGAGCCGTTCCTTATCCCTTCCAGGTCCGTGATGATCGAGAATAGCCTGTTCTCAGTGGTTCCGTTCCTGCTGGCCTTCCTCTCCTTGTCCCAGTCGAAGCGTGGACGGTGAAGGTATCTGGAGTCGTCTTTCTTCTCCGGATCGAGCACATAATCCTCGTCGTTGAGCATCCCGATCTCATCGCCGCTGTTTATCAGAGGCAGTCCTTTCAGCGCGAATACCGTGGCATATATGAGGCGGAAGCGCCTGATTGCCATCTCCCTTTCCTTCGCATCGCTGGCGCGTTCCAGCCCGATAAGCGATGCCGTCGTGCCTACCGTACGGGCATCCTCTGTCTCCGGGTCATAGTTATAAAGCCCGCCGCATGCGTATGAGCCGGGAAACTCCCCGGACCAGAAGCGATACTGGAAGATCTTGTGTAGGAGGGGATCTATGCCGAGCTCTGCTTCCTTCTTCTCATCGAAGCCCCAGCCTATGTCATCATGGCATCGCACATAGTTCACGAAGGCAGAATGGCCGGGTAGGGATAAGAGGTCCTCTATCTGGCATTTCAGCAGCCTGATATCCTCAGATGCCAGCGCTCCCCATATGTTCACCATCGCAGAGACGCCATACAGGAGATGGCATTCCGGCTTTTCCTCCGTGCCGAAGTACGCGGCAAGCTCCTTCGGCGCCATCACGACCTCTCCTTTGAGTATCACCGAGGGAGCGACTGCCTCGAGTATAAGCCTTATCATCCTGACGATCGTATGGACGCGTGGAAGGTTCCGGCAGTTGGTTCCCAGCTCCTTCCAGATATATGGGACAGCATCGAGACGGAATACCTCAACGCCCCTGTTTGCCCATATGAGCATGGCCTCGGCTATCGCATTGAACACAGCGGGGTTATGGTAGTTGAGGTCCCACTGCTTCGGGTAGAAGGTGGAGAGTACCCATCGGCCCATCTCCTCTGAGTATATGAAGTTCCCCGGAGCAGTCTCCGGGAATACCTCCGGCATCGTCCTCTCGAACTCATCAGGAATGGTCCTGTCCGGGAAGGTCATGTACATATCCTGAGCCTTAGGATCTCCTTCCTTCGCCTTCATGGCCCACTCATGCTCATCCGAGGTATGGTTCATCACGAAGTCCATGCAGAGGCTTATGCCGTTATCCCTCAGCACATCAGCCAAGGCCTCGACATCATCAGGCGTCCCAAGCTTCCTGTCCGTATCGAGGAAGTCGCTGACGGCGAAGCCTCCATCATTATCCTTGTCCGGTGTTTTCAGGAACGGCATCAGGTGCAGGTAGGTGATGCCCAGCTTCTTGAGATAACCGACCTTAGCAGCAAGCCCCTTGAACGTACCTGCAAAGAGGTTCGTATACATCGTCTCCCCGACTGCGTTGCTCCTTAGAAACCACTGGGGATCGGCAAGCCTCTTCTCATCAAGCCCGTTGAGCTCGGCCTTCCTGGATGCGGCGGCCCCTGCCATGATCGTTTCCAGTTCAAGCAGCATATCCCTGTTGCCATAGAGTTCCATGTACAGCCATTCAAGCTCATCCTTCACCGCCATGAATCTATCAGGGTATGCCATCTCAGCCTCCGTATGTTAAGCGTTTATTATAATATGACTCAAATAATGACCATGCAAGCACAATATTCCCAATGATAATGTGCTATCATCAGAGCAGGAGGGCTTTATGGCGACGATAAAGGACGTGGCTGCCGAGGCGGGACTGAGCGTCGGTACGGTATCGAGGATACTTAATAACCGCGGGTATATCAGCCCGAAGGCGAGAGAGAAGGTCGAGGCTGCGATGCGCAAGCTCAAGTATCAGCCGAATGAGATAGCCAGATCCCTCAGCCAGAGCAATTCATCGATGGTCGGCATAATAATCCCGACGCTGCTGAATCCGTATTTCCCAACCCTCGTCAAATACCTCGATGATGAGCTTGAGGCCAGGGGAATGCAGCCTCTCTTGTTCGTCTCCGATGGAAATGAGGATAAGGAGATCGGGTTCCTCGACCAGTGCAAGAAGAACAGGGTTTCCGGGATAATCCTGTGCTCTGGTAATTTCAAGGCGGCTCGCCTCGTCGATTATGCCGTTCCTGTCGCTTCGATCGAAAGGGCAGGGCTTGATGGCGCGATTTCCATAGTATGTGACAATTATGATGGTGGAAGGCTTGCTGCAGAGCATCTTCTTGAGCGTGGCGGTACCGATTTCGTCATGATTGCCGGGGATCAGGATGAGGCTATGCCTGCCGATGGCAGGGTCAGCGGCTTTACCGAGAGCCTTTCTCTGCATGGCCGGGAGGCTGCGGTATACCATGCATCCAAGGAGATGTTCCATGCCCAGGATTACTATGCGCTCCTTTCCCATGTCTTCGATGAGAACCCTGCGATGGATTCCCTCTTCTGCTCCAGCGACATAATCGCGGCAGAGGCCATCAGGGAGGCTGCGCGGAGAGCCATCCCCGTCCCTGAGCGGCTGAGGATCATCGGATTCGATGATACATGGCTTGCCTCGATGCTGAGGCCCGCCCTTACTACGATCAGGCAGCCTGTCAGGGAGATGGCCATCATGGCAATATCATCGCTTGAGGCTGCATGGAAGGCCGGATCATTCCCTTCTTCCGTGATAAAGCTGGGTGTTTCCTTGGTCGTCAGGGAGAGCACATGATATGTTGACCGTTTGTCATGCCTTAGGATAATACTAGGCCGGAGGTAATATGCGCATCCTCGTGATTTCTGACATACACAGCAATCGTCAGGCTCTGGAGGCAGTCTTTCGTGCTGAGCCTGATATCGACCTAGTGGCCTTCGCTGGTGATTTCGTGGATTACGGCATCGATCCGGTATTCGTGCTCGATTTCTTCCGTTCTTATGGCAAGCCCTGCGCTCTTGTCCGCGGCAACCATGATGACCATCTTATAAGGGTCTACCGGTCCGATGAGCGATATATGCCTGATGGCCCTGATTTCAAGTGGATCCATCATAACTGCAGGTTGCTCGATGATGATAGGGTGGCGTATCTGGATAGCATGCCATATCATCTCTCATTCTCTGCCGATGGATATGACTACATCATCCAGCATCAGTATGATGATAAATATGGTATCATAGAATCTCCTTATGCTTTCGATGCTTATTGGGATGAGCATTGGAACGGGCCTCATCGCGGCGATCGCGGCCGCCGCATGATATTCGGCCATTCGCACAGGCAGTGCGTCCATATGCTTCAGGGGGACAGGCTGTGGCTCAACCCCGGAAGCGTCTCGTACAGGCGCCCTGATGATCCCGACAAGAGCGCTCAGTATATGATCATAGATGATGGGGAGATCCAGTTCAGGAGCTGCTGGTATGACAGGTCCGTGCAGAAGGCAGCGGCTGACTGGTACAGGGCCAACGGCGGGATGATGGCGACGGAGATCCAGGATTTCATGTTCTTCTTCGGAGATGCGAGGACATCGCGGGATCCTTTGTGAGCAGATTTCCTGCCTTATCTTGGTCTGGCGGTGAATGGCTCGTTATATTTATGTTAAGCGGTTAATATTATTGAAGATTTGTGTTGACAAGTAAATATGCGGGTTTATACTGGGTTTGGATTTGGAATTATATCAACCGTTTGATATTCCAGGGAGGTTCAACATGAAGAAGTTATTGACTCTTATGCTGCTTGCTCTTTTCACGCTTTCCACTGTCTTTGCGGGAGGTAGCAGCGAGACTCAGGCTGCAGCTGCATCCGATGGCCCTGTTACCATAAAGGTGTGGGTCAGCAGCGGTTCAGAGGATGCTAAGTATAAGGAAATACTCGACAGGATCGAGTCCGAGACGGGTATCGTCATCACCGATGAGTACTATCCTAAGGATGAGCTTGATCAGAAGCTTCAGGTATCTCCGCTCGTAGGAGACACGCCGGAGCTTATCATCGCTGACTATCTAATGATCCCTTCATACTACACATCGGGCCTTATCCAGCCGCTTGGTGAGTATATGAGCGATGAGCTGTACGCGGATCTCATCCCTTCCGTGCAGGGTGAGACAAGCTATGATGGCCAGATCGTCTCGGTTGCGCAGTTCGATGCAGGCATGGCTCTCTGGGCTAACAAGTCCATGCTCGAGAACGCTGGCGTGAGGATTCCGGAGAGCTGGGAGGATGCCTGGACGAAGGAGGAGTTCGAGGATGCGCTCGAGAAGCTTCAGGAGAGCGGCGTTCCTTATCCTCTCTATATCCGCCAGAACAAGCCATCTTCGCTCTACTTCCAGTATATGCCGTTCCTCGCTTCCTTCGGAGGAGACTACCTCGATGAGGAGACGATGCTTACTGCCGGTACCCTTGACAGCCCTGAGACGGTTGCTGCGTTCGAGTATCTTCAGTGGATGGTCGATCAGGACTATATCAATGGCGCATGCGATTATGAGAACGGCTTCTATGAGAGGAAGGAGAGTGCACTCGCGCTTCTTGGCCACTGGAAGTACGCTGATCATGTGAACTTCCTCGGCGATGACGCGATCCTCGTTCCTTGCCCGGATCTCGGAGGCGGCGTATTCACCTGCTCTGGCTCGACCGTATGGGCGATGACCACGGCTGCTGCTGATAACGGCAAGGCCGAGGCTGCATGGACGATCCTTGAGAAGGCCCTTGAGCCGGAGAATATCCTCACCGTCACGGATTTCAATGGAGCCATTCCTTCACGCAAGTCCGTCATGGATCAGGTCGAGAACCTTCAGGAAGGCGGCAGGCTGTATCTCTACAGGCAGCAGCTTGAGGCAGGCATCTCCGTGCTTCGCCCGCTCACTCCTGCTCATATGACCATCTATAATGCGATGCAGTCGGTTTACAGCGATGTCATCGGAGGAGCCGATCCATATACTGCTCTCCACAATGCATCTCAGGAGATCGACGAGGTCATCATAGATAACGGCTGGAATAACTAGCCATCGATACGGGGCCGTAAAGGGATGTCCTTTACGGCCTTCATGTTCCTAGGAGGACAGGATGAAAAGTGGACTGCGACGCGATCAGGCTCGCGTGGCGTGGCTCTTCTCTGCGCCGGCGCTGGTTCTGATCTCTTTATTCATACTCCTTCCGTTCCTGATGTCCCTTGTGTATTCGTTTACCGACAAGATGCTGGTCATGCGCCCTGGCCGCAGCGTCGAGTTCACAGGGCTTGAGAACTTCGTGAAGGTATTTACGAATGGTACTACCAGACAGTCGTTCATCAATACTGGAATATATGCGGTAATGGTCGTTCCGGCCGTAGTCGTGCTCGGAACGATACTCGCCGTATTCGTCAACAGGCCGCTGAAGAGCGTAAAGGTATTCCGCGCGATCTACTTCAGTCCGCAGGTCGTGACCATGACCGTAGTCGCTGTCGTATGGTCATTCATATTCTCCCCTGGCTCAACGGGGATAATGAACTCGCTGCTGGGTCTATTCGGCGTTGAGCCGCATACCTGGCTGCAGGATCCTGATCTTGCCTTGGGCTGCCTGGCGGTCATGTATATATGGCAGACGCTCGGCCTTGAGATGCTAATCATCCTTGGCGGGCTGCAGTATATCCCGGGAGAGCTTTACGAGGCGGCGATGCTGGATGGATGCGGTGCGGTAAAGCGCTTCTGGTTCGTTACGGTTCCTCTCCTGCGCAATACTATGGTATATGTGCTCGTGTCTGTCACGATCAATACGCTGAAGCTCTTTACGCAGGTATATGTCCTGACGAATGGCGGTCCAAGCAATTCTACGGTATCGGTGGTGTATCAGCTGTATAAGGTAGGATTCCTCAATAATCAGCAGGGGTATTCCTCTGCGATAGCGGTGGTGTTCTTCCTGATAGTGCTTGCCATCTCGCTGCTGCAGAACTACCTGATGAGGGAGAAGTGATATGCAGGCAATGTCTAGATCGAGAACCATGACGATGAAGGTCGTCAGCATGGTGCTTTATGTGCTGGTGGCATGTGTCTTCGTGCTTCCTATCCTCTATATGTTCGTCTCATCGTTCAAGACCGATACGCAGATCGTCAGCGATATGTCTACGATAAAGGCATTCCTTCCTACGGGACAGCTGAGCCTGGGCAACTACTCGACGATCATGGTGGAGGGACAGTTCTGGAGGTTCTTCAAGAACTCAGCGCTCATCGCGATACTGAATGTCGGCATCGAGATCGTCGTGAACTCCATGATCGGCTATGCTCTTGGCATGCTTGCCTTCAGGGGGAAGGGAATCATCATCTCCCTCGTCATCGCGCTTGCCGTCGTTCCTACGGAGTCCGTGATCATCAACAAGTTCATCGTCGTCAACTCGATGGGATTGATGAATACGATCTGGGGACTGGCCATTCCTTCTGCCGGATACCCTATGTTCATATTCCTCTTCTATAACCATTTCAAGGGCATGCCTCAGGAGCTTGTCGAGGCTGCCGTGGTCGATGGCGAGAAGTACTCCGGGGTTTTCTGGAAGATCATGATGCCGCTTTCGAAGCCCATCATAGCGACCGTTGCGATAATGGGCTTCATAAGGATATGGGGAGACGTGCTCTGGCCGACGCTGGTGACGAGGGACGAGACCTGGAGGACGCTGCCTCTGGCACTCCGTGCGCTTTCAACGGATGTCTACATATTCTGGGGACAGATATTCGCTTTCTCCTCGCTGATGACGCTTCCTGTCCTGATACTCTTCCTGCTGTTCCAGAAACAGTTCATACAATCATTGACAATGACTGGAATAAAGGGGTGATCGAAGGGCGCGGTGACGCGCCTTTCCTTATATATCATTTTACAGTATAATTCTTTAATTATATTCCTAATACAGTATTATTTTATGCATTTTATATTGATGCAGGAATCTGGCCACATACATCCTTTTAAATTTTTGTTGACTTCTGTGCTAGTAATGATACTCTATTGATAATAATTATCATTAATTCTGGTCATGATGCGTCAGGAAGGAGGTAGGATGAGGTACATCTGCTCTATCTGCGGATATGTGTATGATGAGGATGTCGAGAAGATCCCGTTCGGAGATCTCCCTGATGATTGGGCCTGCCCGATGTGCAAGGCGCCGAAGAGCATGTTCATGGAGGAGGGAGAGCAGGCAGAGGAGGCGCAGGCCGCAGACCAAGCAGATGTCGATAGCGATATGATCCCGCTCTCTCCTGGCGTGCTGGCTGCGCTCTTCTCCAATCTCGCCCGCGGCGCGGAGAAGCAGTACAAGGCTGGCGAATCCGAAGCGCTCATGAGGATTTCCGATTATTTCACATCGGCCGTTCCTTCCATTCCTGATGCGGATATGTCGCTGGTCAGGTCCCTTTCGGAAGAATGTATAGGATCGTCGTATCCTGAGGCGAAGGCCGTGGCTTCTTCTCAGGGGGACAGGGGTGCGCTCCGTGCCTGTACATGGGCGGAGAAGGTCGAGCGTATCATACAGGTGCTTATATCACGATATGAAAGCGAGGGAGAGGCCTTCCTTGATGGGGTAGAGGTATGGGTCTGCAGCGTATGTGGCTTCGTCTATGTAGGAAAGGTGCCTCCATCCATGTGCCCTGTGTGCAAGGTTCCCGCATGGAAGTTCGAGGCCATAGGCTAGGAGGTTATGCTATGAAGAAGATCGCTGTAAGGAATCTAAGGCTGTGCACGAAGGATTGCCTCTGTCTCTATGTCTGTCCGAGCGGGGCTACCGATACCGAGGATAGCGTGATCGATGTCACGAAGTGCATAGGCTGCGGTGCCTGTTCCGATGCATGTCCCAGCGGGGCCATAAGCCTCGTTCCAGTGGAGTATCCGCCTCAGCAGGAGAAGGGGGATGCAGTGATGTCTGCCATGACCCATGCCGCGGAGGGCAAGGCCAGGGAGGAGCGGGCGGCCTTGGATGCAGCCTCTGCTGCCGGTAAGCCGGGACTTTCCCGCCTGCTGAGGGCGATTGCCCGTTCCTCAAGGCTTTCCGCTGAGGATATCATGAGAGAGGCTGGGTATATGCTTCCGCAGAGCGGCCGTGCGCTCTCCCTGGTGCAGGAGCTTCTGGATTCTCCTCCTGGAGAGGGTTTCCCTTCGGATGCGGCATCATATATCATCCATGCGATAGATTGCAATGATGGCGGCTATGCGAGGAGGGAGAGCGGCAGCCGTAGATACAGATGCTCCCGCTGCCTTACGGAATTCGAGGCTTCGCATGGTGAGGATCCAGCATGTCCGATGTGCGGAGCGAAGGGAACGGATCTGGAGCTGATATGATAGCCTGAGATGGAATGGCCGTGCATCATGCCGCATGTATGTCCTTATCTAGGACATCGTGCTGATCCGTGGCAGCACCGTGCATTCTTTGAGCGCGCTGATTGCATCTTTTCATTCCATAGGCTAAAAGTTAGGTATGACAGAGGAGAGGCTGCGGCTATTTGAGAGCGAGAAGATAAGCACGGCTGTGCTGAGGCTTGCGGTTCCTACCGTGCTTTCTTCCCTTGTGATGACGATATATTCGCTGGCCGATACCTTCTTCGTGGGGATGCTCGGCGATAGCGTTCAGAATGCAGCCGTCACGCTTTCCGCTCCTGTGCTCCTTGCGTTCAATGCCATCAACAACCTCTTCGGGGTAGGCGCCTCATCGATGATGAGCCGGGCTCTGGGAAGGAAGGACTATCAGAGCGCATACCGCAGCTCTTCGTTCGGCCTATATTCCGCGCTTATCTGCTCGCTGGCGTTCTCATCCCTTGCCTTCTTCTTCAACGATCAGCTGCTTGCGCTCATCGGAACCGATGATGTGACGATGGAAGCTACCAGGGGATACATCAAGTGGACTGTCGTTGCGGGATCTGCGCCTTCGATACTCAATGTCGTCTTTGCCTACCTTGTCAGGGCAGAGGGCTCTGCCATGCACGCAAGCATCGGAACGATGAGCGGCTGCTTCCTGAATATCATCCTCGATCCGCTCTTCGTGCTTCCTCAGTTCCTCGATATGGGAGCAGAGGGGGCAGGTCTTGCCACGATGATATCCAACTGCGTCGCGGTCCTGTATTTCATCGTGCTTGTCATATCGAGAGGACGGAATACCTATGTGGCGATCGATCCTCGGCATCTTTCGTGGAAGCTCTATATCATAGCGGGAGTATGCGCAGTAGGTATTCCTGCATCGATACAGAACCTCCTGAATGTCACAGGGATGACTATCCTCAACAACTTCACATCTGCCTATGGTGCCGATGCCGTTGCCGCCATGGGGATAGCCCAGAGGCTGAACAATGTCCCATTCAGCCTGGCCAATGGCTTTACGCAGGGCGTGATGCCGCTCGTGAGCTATACTTTTGCCAGCGGTGATTACAAGAGGATGCGAGGCGCGATCGCATATGCGGCCCGTATCGTCATAAGCGTGCTTCTTGGCGTGGCTATCCTGTACTATGCCGCGGCTCCGCTCTTCATATCGGTCTTCATGCGCAATGACGTGATAATCGATTACGGCACGCGGTTCCTCAGGGGCTTCTGCCTCGGCGTTCCGCTCCTGGCTGTCGATTTCCTTGCAGTGGGCGTGTTCCAGGCGGTGGGCCGGGGAGGGTATTCGCTGGCCTTCGCGGTGACTAGGAAGATCGTGCTTGAGATCCCTGCGCTTCTGCTGCTCAATCGTCTCTTGCCTCTATATGGGCTTCCGTATGCCCAGCCCGTGGCCGAGTCCATCATGGCAACCCTGGCTGTCATCACGCTGATGCATCTCATGAAGGGCATAAGGAGCGGCAGGATCAAGGATAATGCCCCTCGGAGATCCGATGGATGATATCCCGCTTGACATGCAGCGGCGCAGTTGGATAAGATACGCTTCTGCGGGCCGTGTGGAACGGCTTAGAGTGCAATCAGGACGAATGTCAGGAGATAAAGATGGCTAGTTCAAAGAAAAAGGGTCCAGTAGAGAAGATCGCTCTTCAGTGCACGGAGTGCAAGCAGAAGAACTATACGACTGAGAAGAACCGCCGCAATACTCCCGGTAAGCTTGAGCTTATGAAGTATTGCCCGTTCGAGCATAAGCACACTCTGCATCGCGAGACAAAGATAAAGTAAGTGTGCGTCTTCGGGGTGCGAGCAGGTCAGTAGCTCCAACGGTTAGAGCACTGGTCTCCAAAACCGGGTGTTGTAGGTTCGAATCCTACCTGGCCTGCTGGCACCCCGAACAAGAGGTAAACCAATGAAGAAGATCGGAAGATATTTCAAGGAATGCTGGCTCGAGATGAAGAAGGTCTCCTGGCCTACGAGACAGGTCGTTATCCATTCTACCTGGGTCGTCATCATCTCAACGATAGTATTCGCTGTAGTTCTCGGCCTGGTGGATATCCTCCTCGGTCTCGGCCTTGATCTGATATTCTAGGAGAGAAGATGGCTAGAGGCTGGTACGTAGTACATACCTATACGGGTTATGAGCAGAAGATCGAGAGAACGATCAATAAGCTCCGCTCCATGGATGGCGAGTTTGCCGCATACTGCACGGGCGTAAGCGTCCCGATGGAGAGCGTCAACGTCATCAACGACAAGGGTGAGAAGAAGACTGAGCTGAAGAAGGTCCTTCCTGGATATATCCTTGTTGAGCTTGATCTGCCTGAGAATACCTGGAGGATGGTGACTGCGAAGATCGCGAGGATTACCGGCGTGACCGGATTCCTCACAGCCGATAAGACGGGCAAGAATCCGCCGAAGCCGCTGACTCAGAGAGAGCATAGCGATATCCTGCGCCGCACAGGTGAGATGCCAGAGGAAAAGGTGTTCCGCCCGAAGCAGGATTTCGAGAAGGGAGAGGAGGTCAAGGTCATCGCCGGACCGTTCGCTTCCTTCAATGGTACGATCGATGATATAGACCTTGCTAAGGGGAGGCTTCGCCTTTCCGTACAGATCTTCGGTCGCTCGACCCCTGTCGAGGTTGATTTCTCGCAGGTGGAGAAGGTCCTGGTATAGCCAGGGCCATCGGTTTTTTACAATATAGCTTTGAATATCTCCCTTGGCTTGCCAAGGTGGGAGCTCTTCGTTGAAGAGCGTTAATACCAGCGCGAAGCCCCGCTTATCGGTCAGCTCAGACCAGGCTTCATGCGTAAGGAGAAGGAAATGGCAAAGAAGAAGGTTACTGCGGTAATCAAGCTGCAGTGCCCTGCCCAGAAGGCCACGCCGGCACCTCCTATCGGACCGGCACTTGGACCTCATGGCGTCAGCGCACCTCAGTTCGTCCAGCAGTTCAATGACAAGACAAAGAACTATGAGCCTGGACTCATCCTCCCAGTTATCATCACTGTCTATCAGGATAAGAGCTTCACTTTTATCCTCAAGACACCTCCGGCAGCGGTCCTCATCAAGAAGGCCCTCGGCATCCAGACAGCCTCTGGCACGCCTAACAAGGTGAAGGTCGGCAAGATCACGGATGCCCAGCTTACGGAAATCGCCCAGACCAAGCTCGAGGATCTCAACGCCAACGATATCGAGGCGGCTAAGAAGATCATCGCAGGTACTGCCCGCTCAATGGGTGTAGAGGTGGAGAAGTAAGATGAAGAGAGGAAAGAAATATCAGGAAGCTGTCAAGAAGATCGACAGGACGAAGCAGTACTCCCTCGTTGAGGCTGCGGAGCTTGTCAAGAGCTGTGCCTATGCCTCGTTCGTAGAGACTGTGGAAGTGGCTGTCTCCCTTTCCCTTAAGAAGAGCCAGTCCGTCCGCGACACGGTCGTCCTTCCAAACCAGTTCATGGCTCAGAAGAAGATCCTCGTGTTCGCCAAGGGCGATAAGGCTGAGGAGGCCAAGGCTGCCGGAGCCGCTTATGTCGGCGATACCGACCTCATCGATAAGATCAGGGGCGGCTGGATGGACTTTGACATCGCCGTTGCCACGCCTGACATGATGAAAGACGTAGGTAGGCTCGGACCTATCCTTGGAAGAAGGGGCCTCATGCCTAACCCGAAGACCCACACCGTGACAAACGACATCAAGGAGGCTCTCGAGGAGCTTAACAAGGGTCGTGTGGAGTTCCGCTCCGACAAGACCGGTGTCGTTCATCTTGCTGTAGGTAAGGTGGATATGGATGCTCAGAAGATCGCTGAGAATGCTCAGGCGACGATCGCGGAGATCATCAGGAAGAAGCCTGCTGATGCAAAGGGCGACTTCATCCTCTCTATCTCCCTTTCTTCGACGATGGGCCCTGGCGTCCATGTGAACGCGAAGGATGCTGCTGACGCATCCATGGCGATGTAAGGAGTGATCATGGAGAATTACAAGACACGCATAACGCCTGCTAAGGAAGATGCAGTCAAGGCCCTCAAGGATGAGTTCGCCGGATACGATAGCTTCATCTTCACTGATTACAGGGGAATGACAGTCGAGCAGATCACCGCTCTCAGGAAGACGCTTCGCAAGCAGGATGCGGCTTACCGCGTTGTCAAGAACCGCTATGCCAAGATCGCATTCAACGATCTTGAGAAGGGTGGTGCTGATGACCAGATGGTAGGACCTACCGCTGTCGCTCTCGTCAAGGGCGATACGGCGAATTCCGTCGCTAAGGCTCTCTTCCAGGCCAACAAGGATGGCGTGACGATCACAGTCAAGGGCGCCCTTGTCGGCGGTGAGCTGATGAACGCTGATCAGATAGAGGCACTCTCGAAGCTCCCGACCAAGCTCGAGCTCATCTCCTCTCTCATGGGGACGATGAAGGCACCTGTACAGAAGCTTGCTGCTACTCTTCTCGCATATGTCGAGTCAAAGGGCGGTGCTTCTGCCGATAACGCCTGATACGGTCCTAGTCTTCAGAGTAACCTGCTAGACCGTTGGTAATAAATTCATAAGGAGAAGGTAATATGGCTACAAAGGAAGAAATCATTGAGTCAATCGCATCGATGAGCGTCATGGATGTCGCAGACCTCATCAAGATGATGGAAGAGAAGTTCGGCGTCGTTGCCGCTGCAGCTGTCGCTGCTGGTCCTGCCGCTGCTGGCGGTGAGGCAGCTCCTGCAGAGGAGGAGCAGACGGAGTTCACCGTCGTCCTCAAGAGCGTTGACGCTGCTAAGAAGATCGCCTGCATCAAGGAAGTCAGGGCTGTCACGGGTCTCGGACTCAAGGAAGCCAAGGATCTCTGCGAGAACGGCGGCACGCTTAAGGAGGGCGTAAGCAAGGAGGAGGCTGCTTCCATGAAGGAGAAGCTTACTGCTGCTGGCTGTGAAATCGAGGTAAAGTAACAGCGCCCCTGACCTTTATTGCCCCAGGTCCTAGGGGCCTGGGCTATGCCATCGGGTACTCCGATGGCATAGGTGTCTATTTATGAATTGAGAAAAACAGGTACTTCGGTGCTTTATGGAGGTACAATGATGCCCAGCAAAGGCAAAGCCATTGAGAGAGTCGACATCGGTTCCGAGATGCCGGAAGTCTGCGAGCTTCCGAATCTTATCGGCATCCAGACCGAGTCGTTCAGGAATTTCCTGCAGCTCGATAAGCTGGAGAAGGGCGAGAGCCCGGATCCTGCGCTTGGATTGGAAAAGGTATTCCGCAATACGTTCCCCATCGTCTCTCCCAACGAGGACATGAGGGTGGAGTATTACGGCTATACCGTTGATATGGAGAATATCAAATACTCTGAGTCCGAGTGCAAGAAGAAAGGCAGGACATATGGCGTTCCCGTGAAGGCTCGTGTCGCATTGGAGACGGTCAAGAACGGAGAGATCAAGGAGAAGGAGATATTCTTCGGTGATTTCCCTTTGATGACGGATCGTGGTACCTTCATAATCAATGGCGCGGAGAGGGTAATAGTGTCGCAGATCGTCCGCTCTCCTGGCGTCGTGTTCAAGGAAGGGAAGAAGAGCGATGCCTCATCCCTTTCCTATTCCGGTACGCTTTATCCCTATTCCGGCACCAAGCTTGAGTTCACCCTCACGAGGAAGAATGAGAAGACCGATTCCAAGAAGAACGAGGGAACGCTTGCAGCTGAGAAGAAGAAGGTCAATAACATCATCCAGGTCAACTTCGGCAAGAAGCCGTTCCTCGTTACCTTCTTCCTCCGCGTGCTTGGCCTTGATACGAGAGAGAAGATCGTATCGGCGTTCTATGGTTCCAAGGAGATCGTCATCGATGATGTGCTTTCCGAGAACGTCCTCTTCTATTCCTATAAGGATATCTATGACAGCGAGAACGGTGAGGTGAGGTTCCTTGCGGGCGAGGAGCTCAGCAACATAGAGCTTCAGGAGCTCCGCGATAAGGGGATCGAGCGTGTCGAGGTCGTGGATACCGCCGCGCGTGACCTTGATGTTCCATCGCTTGCCGTGCTTAAGACGCTCCGCCGTGAGAGGATCTTCTGCCCGAGCTATCGCCATGAGGACTCTGAGGAGTTCCAGAACGAGTATATCGGAGCGATCGTCGAGGCCTGCAAGAACTCGCTTCCGCAGAACCTCAAGACATTTCCGGACCCGAAGCGCGTGATCAGCTACTTCCAGGAGTTCTTCCTCCATGGAAGGGGATTCGAGCTTTCTGATATCGGCCGTTATAAGCTGAATAAGAAGTTCTACGGCATGGAGGAGTCCAGGTATCTTTCCGATACCGCGCTCACCGTGGATGATGTGATAAACACCGTCGCCTTCCTGATCGATTTCTGCAATGGAGTCATCAAGGAGGATGATATCGATGCCCTTGGAAACAGAAGGGTGCGTACCGTAGGCGAGCTTCTTGAGAACAACATCACGGATGCGTTCAACCGCATGGCGAAGGCCGCGCGCGAGAAGATGAACACGTCTGAGGATTCAGTGAAGCCTCAGGAAGTGATTTCCATCAAGCCGATTGTCGGCGCGATCAAGGAGTTCTTCGGCTCATCGCAGCTCTCGCAGTTCATGGATCAGGTGAATCCTCTTGCGGAGCTTACCCATAAGAGGCGTGTCTCCGCACTCGGTCCGAAGGGCGGTCTTTCCCGTTCTTCCGCGCGTGCCATCTATGAGGTCCGTGACGTACATTACACCCATTATGGAAGGATATGCCCGATCGAGACCCCAGAAGGCTCGAACATCGGCCTTATCCTCTCCCTCGCGAACTATGCGCGTATCAATGAGCATGGATTCATCGAGACTCCCTACAGGCGTGTCGTAAATGGCGTCGTCACCAACGAGGTGAAGTACCTTGATGCCAATGATGAGGAAAAGTACTTCATCGCCCAGGGCAATGCGAAGATCGATAAGGATGGACACTTCCTTGAGAAGGAGGTATCCGTACGCCACTACGGAGATTACGGCATGGCCTCTCCCGAGGAGATATCCTGGATGGATGTTTCCCCAAGGCAGGTAGTATCCGTAGCAACGTCCCTCATCCCGTTCCTTGAGCACGATGACGCAAACCGTGCCCTCATGGGATCGAACATGCAGCGTCAGGCTGTGCCGCTCGTATTCCCGGAGGCTCCAAGGGTCGGAACTGGAATGGAGCAGAGGACTGCCTATGACTCGGGAGTGCTCATCAAGGCGAAGAGGGCAGGCACTGTAATGTATGCCTCCTCCACCGAGATAAGGGTCCGTCCCGATTCCTCAGAGATCGAGGGCGAGATAGACAGCTACGAGGTGCATAAGTTTGAGCGTACCAACCAGGATTCCTGCCTGAACCAGAAGCCTATCGTGAGCGTTGGCGATCATGTGGACGCAGGCGATGTCCTTGCCGATGGTCCTGCTACTCAGAATGGCGAGCTGGCGCTTGGCCGTAACATCCTGGTAGGGTTCGTGCCATGGAACGGCTACAACTATGAGGATGCCGTACTGATTTCCGAGCGTGTCGTACGTGAGGATATCTACACGTCGATCCATATCAAGGAATTCTCCATCGATATCCGTGAGACGAAGCTGGGACCGGAAAAGCTCACGAGGGATATCCCGAATACGAGCGATAAGCTCCTGGAGCATCTTGATGCGGAGGGTATCGTCTGCATCGGAACGTATGTGCGTCCTGGTGATATCCTCGTGGGAAAGGTCACTCCGAAGAGCGAGTCCGATACGACTCCGGAGGTTAAGCTTCTCAACTCCATCTTCGGCGAGAAGGCGAAGGAGGTGAGGGATTCGTCCCTCAAGGTTCCTCATGGCACTGAGGGTACCGTCATCGATATCCAGCGCCTGAAGAAGAGCGATAAGGATGAGCTTCAGCCTGGAGTAGAGCAGACGATCAAGGTGCTCATCGCCACCAAGCGTAAGCTCAAGCAGGGCGATAAGATGGCCGGCCGCCATGGAAACAAGGGCGTTGTCTCCCGCGTTCTTCCAGAGGAGGATATGCCGTACATGGAGGATGGTACTCCGCTTGATGTCTGCCTCAATCCGCTCGGCGTTCCGTCCCGAATGAATATCGGACAGCTGATGGAGACGCAGCTCGGCTGGGCTGCCGTGAAGAATGACAAGTGGTACAAGACCCCTGTCTTCCAGAGCGCGTCGATGGAGCAGATAGAGCATGAGATGGAAGAGGCCGGGCTGCCGAAGAACAGCAAGACCCGTCTCTACGATGGACGTACCGGAATACCTTTTGTCAACGATGTGTTCTGCGGTTACATCTATTACCTGAAGCTGCACCATCTCGTCGATGACAAGATGCACGCCCGTTCCACTGGCCCGTACTCGCTCGTTACGCAGCAGCCGCTCGGCGGTAAGGCAATGTTCGGCGGACAGAGGCTTGGAGAGATGGAGGTATGGGCATTCGAGGCATATGGCGCTGCGAATACGCTCCAGGAGCTTCTTACCATCAAGTCCGATGATATGAAGGGCCGTGTCCAGATCTATGAGTCGATCGTCAAGGGTGAGCCTACCCAGACTGTGTCGATGCCTGAGGCATTCAATGTTCTTGTTCAGGAGATCAGGGGCCTTGCCCTCGATATCTCCGTGTATGACGAGAAGGGAAAGCAGGTTCCGCTTACCGAGAGGGATGAGGAGCTTATCGCGAAGAAAGAGAAGGGAACTCTCTAAGGAGAAAGGTGATGAAGGAAATACAGGATTTCAGCTCTATAAGGATAAAGCTTGCTTCCCCTGAGCAGATCCTCGCCTGGTCATATGGCGAGGTGAAGAAACCGGAGACCATAAACTATCGCTCTCTCCGCCCGGAGAGGGACGGCCTCTTCTGCGAGCGCATATTCGGTACCACCAAGGCATGGGAGTGCTGGTGCGGCAAGTTCAAGTCCAATAGATACAAGGGTGTCGTATGTGACCGCTGCGGCGTTGAGGTTACGGATACCAAGGTACGCCGTGAGCGTATCGGGCATATCACGCTGGCGGCTCCTGTGGCACATATCTGGTTCTATCGCTCGACTCCTTCCATCATGAGCTATCTTCTTGATATCAAGAGGTCGGAGCTCATGGAGATCCTTTCCTACGAGAAGTACGTCGTTACCGACCCGGGGCAGGAGACCGATTTGAGGAAGTATCAGGTGCTTGATGAGGATGAGTATTACGCTGCCCTCGATAAGTATGGCGATACCTTCAAGGCGGGAATGGGCGCTGAGGCTATCTATGACCTGCTGAAGGGCCTTGATCTTGAGACCCTTTCCGAAGAGCTCAGGGCACAGCTTGCGCAGAAGGAGGAGGCGAACAACAAGATCGATAACAAGCTTCTTTCCCGCATCCGCTACTGCGAGGAGTTCCTTTCATCTGGGAACAGGCCCGAATGGATGATCCTCAAGGTCATCCCTGTCATCCCGCCAGACCTGCGCCCGATGGTGCAGCTTGATGGAGGCCGTTTCGCCACGACCGATCTCAATGAGCTGTACAGGCGTGTCATAAACCGCAATAACCGTCTCGACAGGCTTATCAAGATCCAGGCTCCGGATATCATCATCCGCAATGAGAAGAGGATGCTTCAGGAGGCTGTCGATTCGCTCTTCGATAACTCCAAGACCGCCAATCCCACCAAGGGCAGCAGCAAGAGGGATCTCAAGTCGCTCTCTGATGTGCTTAAGGGCAAGCAGGGAAGGTTCCGCCAGAACCTTCTCGGAAAGCGCGTAGACTATTCCGGACGTTCGGTTATCGTCGTAGGACCGGAGCTCAGGATGCATCAGTGCGGCGTGCCATCTAAGATGGCGCTGGAACTGTTCAAGCCGTTCATCATGCGTCGTCTCGTGCAGAATGATATCGCTCAGAATATCAAGAGGGCCAAGATGCTGGTCGAGCAGGAGGCTCCTGAGGTATGGGGCGTCCTTGATGAGGTCGTCAAGGAGCATCCTGTCATGCTCAACAGGGCACCTACGCTCCATCGCCTGGGTATCCAGGCCTTCGAGCCTGTCCTGGTAGAAGGAAAGGCGCTGAAGCTCCATCCTCTCGTATGCCATGCGTTTAACGCTGACTTCGATGGAGACCAGATGGCCATCCATGTGCCTCTGACGCAGGCTGCCCAGCTTGAGTGCTGGACGCTGATGCTCTCCACGACGAACCTTCTCGATCCTGCGAACGGCAAGCCTATCGCATTCCCGTCCCAGGATATGGTCCTTGGCATCTTCTACCTCACGAAGGAGCGGACGGATCTCGATCCGCAGAGGAAGATCAAGCATTTCGAATCGATCGCTGAGATCGAGGCTGCCATTGATGCGGGCTCAGTGAGCTATAACGAGGCAGTGTACTATCGCCTCAAGGAAGGCCTTGAGGTCATCTATGAGGATGGTTCGAGGGAGATAGCGGATGGACACAAGTGGATCCGCACGACTCCTGGCCGCATCATCTTCAACTCCGCTATCCCTGTGGGCCTGCCGTATCAGAACTACTGCCTTGGGGATAAGCAGCTGAGGAAGGTCATCGGCGAGACGATCAAGCATAACAAGCCATCGGTTGCCGTAGAGCTTCTTGATTCCGTGAAGGATCTCGGCTTCAAGTATGCGACGC
The DNA here is from genome assembly GCA_944389145.1 of uncultured Spirochaetaceae bacterium. Classification (GTDB taxonomy): domain Bacteria; phylum Spirochaetota; class Spirochaetia; order Sphaerochaetales; family Sphaerochaetaceae; genus Ornithospirochaeta. Next base: position 42,176 of record CALXLH010000008.1, on the reverse strand, counting down.
TCTTCGGCGCGACGATCGGACTGTCTGACATGGTCGTTCCTGAGAAGAAGAAGGATCTCATCGATGAGGCCAACGAGAGGCAGTCTGTGGTCTTCAAGCAGTTCCATGATGGCCAGATCACGCAGGAAGAGAGATACAATAGGGTGATCGAGGTCTGGACGGAGACCAACGAGGAGCTGACCGACATGCTCATGGATGAGCTGAAGAAGAGCCAGCATGGCTTCAATCCGCTCTACCTTATGGTCGATTCCGGTGCCCGTGGCTCAAAGAACCAGATCAGGCAGCTTGGCGGAATGCGCGGCCTCATGGCTAAGCCTAATGGAAAGATCATCGAGCTTCCTATCAAGTCGAACTTCAAGGAAGGCCTTTCGATCATGGAGTTCTTCATCTCCTCCAATGGAGCGAGAAAGGGACTTACCGATACGGCTCTCAAGACCGCTAAGGCTGGCTATCTTACCCGTAAGCTCGTCGATGTCGCTCAGGATTTCGTTGTAAGCGAGGAGGATTGCCATACCATCAACGGCATCTGGACGTCGGCTGTCAAGGATGGTGACACGGTCGTCGAGTCCCTGGCATCCCGTATCGCCGGTTCCTGCCCTGTCGAGGATGTGCTGCATCCGTTCCTCAAGGATGAGGAAGGGCATCCTGTCGTCCTTGCCAAGGCCAATGAGGAGATCTCTGATGAGACTGCCGAGGCTATCGAGAAGGCCGGTGTCGAGAGCGTGCTTCTCCGCACTGTCCTTACCTGTGAGGCAGAGCATGGCGTGTGCCGTAAGTGCTATGGACGCAACCTCGCCACCAACCGTTCCGTCGAGATCGGAGAGGCTGTCGGCATCATCGCTGCGCAGTCTATCGGACAGCCGGGAACGCAGCTTACGATGCGTACATTCCATGTTGGAGGAACCGCATCCACTTCCACTAAGGAGAACAAGCTTGCCTTCAGCTATCCTGTCATCGTACGCGGCCTGAAGGGGCTTGTGATCACGGACAGTACAGGCAAGCGCCTCTTCCCGAGAAAGGGACATATAACGGTATCGAAGGTCTATCAGGAGATCACTGGTCTCTATGATGAGCTTCTCGTCGAGGATGGAAAGCCTGTCGCCAAGGGCTATCCTATCTATAAGAGGGCAGGGAAGGACGTGATGGCCGAGGATAACGGAAGGCTCTATCATCTGCCTTCTGATTCCGGCGAGCGTGTCTTTGTCGTGGCATCGCCTGTCGAATATCCCGTTCCTGCAGGTTCCGAGCTCTCCGTCTATGAGGGACAGGTGGTTCCTGCCGATGAGGCTATCATCACATTCGATCCATTCAGCGAGCCGATCATCGCAGAGGCTTCCGGAGTGGTCGAGGAGATGAACGACTTTGTCGAGGACAAGTCCTATAGGAAGGTCTTCAACGAGGCGGGCGACACCGACATGATCGTCGTTCCGTCTGCTCAGCTCGGAGCGTTCCGGCCGGCAGTGCTTGTCCGTACCGACTCTGGTGAGTTCAACAGCTACCAGATCCCGGGCGGCGCATACATGGTCGTCAAGGAGAAGGGCCAGAGGATCGAGGCTGGAGATATACTTGCCAAGGTCTCCAAGGACAGCACGACCACGAAGGATATCGCGGGAGGTCTTCCCCAGGTCGATTCTCTCTTCGAGGCTCGCCATGGAAAGGTATCCTCTTCGAACAAGGTCAATCCGATCATCCTTGCCCGCGTTACGGGTACGGTAGTGAGCGTACAGGCCTCTTCGAACGTGAACAGCGGTTCTACGATCGTCACTATCCGTGATGCCTTCGGTGCGATGCATCCGCATAAGGTATATACCAAGGACGCGCTGCTTCTTGTCAGGGAAGGCGATGAGGTCAAGGCTGGCGAGCCGCTGTGCGATGAGCCTGTGACATCACGCGAAGTGCTTGACGTGCTTGGAGAGAATGCGGTTCTTTCGTTCCTGGTCAACGAGATCCAGAAGGTCTATAGGATGCAGGGCGTAGAGATCAACGAGAAGCATCTTGGCATCATCATCCGCCAGATGCTCCGCAAGGTTGAGATCCTCCGTGCGGGCGATACGCAGTTCGTCAAGATGCAGAAGGTCGATAAGAACCTCTTTGATCGCGTGAATGAGGAAGCCAAGAGGGAAGGCAGGACGCCTGCCATAGCGCGTCCGGTGCTTCAGGGTGTCTCTGATGCGGCCCTTTCCGTTGATTCCTTCATCTCCGCCGCGTCGTTCCTCTCGACAACGCGCGTATTGACTAATGCAGCCATTGCTGGTAAAAAAGATGAGCTCAGAGGTCTCAAGGAGAATGTCATCATCGGACATCTCATTCCTGCCGGTACCGGCATGAAGAGATACAGGAACGTGCGCCTTGAGGAGGATGAGAAGCTTCTCGAGCTCCAGAAGGAAGTCGACAGGGCCAGGGCTGAGAGAAAGGCCGCTGAACCGATCGATGATCTGGATATCGAGGAACTGGGTGATATGAAGACAGTGGGAGCCGCCGTCGATATAGACGAGGGCCAGATAGACGAGTGAGTGCCTGTCGGCACCCGCTCGCGGCCTTGGTCCGGCGAGGCTCATGCTGACCGCTGTTGGAAATAGATGTGCCGCCTGTGCGGCATAGATCCCCTGGTGTGAGACGGGCGGATCAATGATAAAGGAGCGTATCGTAAGATGCCTACTATCAATCAGCTGATAAGAAAGGGCAGGAAGAGCAGCAAGAGCAAGACGAAGTCTCCGGCTCTTCAGGGCTGCCCGCAGAAGAGGGGAGTCTGCACAAGGGTAATGACAGTTACTCCTAAGAAGCCTAACTCCGCTCTCAGGAAGGTCGCCCGTGTGCGTCTTTCCAATGGAATCGAAGTAACCGCATACATCCCAGGTATCGGCCATAACCTTCAGGAACACTCCGTCGTCCTCATCAGGGGCGGAAGGGTCAAGGACCTTCCTGGCGTTAGGTACCACATCATCCGCGGAACCAAGGATACCCTCGGCGTTGCCGATCGCAAGAGGTCCCGCTCGAAGTATGGTGCCAAGAAGCCAAAGGCTTGATAGGGAGGCAAGGTTATGTCAAGAGATAGAAAAGCCCCTAAGAGAACGGTTAGCTCGGATGCTATCTATAACAGCACGGTTGTCGAGAAGTTCATCTGCCGCATGATGGTAGATGGCAAGAAGAGCATCTCTACCAGGATTCTCTATACCGCGATGAACAATATCGCAGAGAAGAGCGGAGAGAATGCGCTTGATGTCTTCAACAAGGCTGTTGATAACGTCAAGCCTTTGGTCGAGGTAAAGTCCAGGCGCGTGGGCGGTGCTACCTATCAGGTACCTGTAGAGATCAGGGAAGAGAGAAGGGAAGCGCTTGCGATGCGCTGGATCATCGCAGCTGCCCGTGCCAGGAATGGCAAGTGCATGAGCGACAAGCTTACCGACGAGCTTCTTGATGCATACAACTCTACCGGAGCTGCCTTCAAGAAGAAGGAGGATACGCACAGGATGGCAGACGCCAACAAGGCATTCAGCCATTTCCGCTTCTAGTCAGCGTAATGACGCAGATGGGAGAGCAGGTTCCGGCCTGCTCTTCTTTCGTGATATAGTATTATCCATGATTCCTGATTACGATGATTACTATTCGCTGACAGGCTATGCGCGCCGCTTTGTCAGGGACCCGATGAGGGAGATAGATGGCTGGCTTTCGCAGAAGTCAACCATTGCTGCGATAACCGATTGGGAGAGGCGCAATGGCAATGGTTCCTTCCGTGATAATCAGGTGCCGTATCTGTTCGAGAGGGCGGAGCGCGATGAGGTGCTGACCGTAGAGGATTTCATAGCCCTGACATCATGCCAGGGACTTGCAATGGACGGTGAGGAGGTTATCGCAGATATAGATATCTTTAATGACTTCGTTGCCTTCCTCACCGCACGGGGAGTGAATATCTAGCGGCTGATTGCTTCCTTGATGGCCTTCGCGAGCTGATCGGGGCAGCTTGTGCCCTTGAATCCGCATGTGGTGCCCTCTATGCGTGCCGCAACATCCTCCGCTTTCATTCCTTCGCAGAGCTTGCCTATACCCTTGAGGTTGCCGTTGCAGCCCCCGACGAATGAGATGTTATGGATGCATCCGTTCTCGTCGATATCGAAATCTATCTGCCTTGAGCAGGTTCCGCTTGTCTTATATGTCTCATGCTTCATGTCATTCTCCTCGCCGTAAGATAACCACGATTGATGGCCTTGGGCAAGCGTTGGATAATATGGATATGCGCATACGTAGGTATTCTGTATCCGATGCACCCGCCGTGCATTCCCTCTTCATCGATTCCGTGCAGAAGCTCTGCCGTTCCGATTATTCCTTCAATGAGATTGCCGCATGGGCACCTGTGGATGCGGATGCTGAGATATGGGCCGGAAGATTCTCCGATCAGCATTCCATCGTCGCAGAGGATGAGGATGGCGTCATCATCGGCTTCGGCAGCGCTGATATAGGCAAGGGATATGTCGATATGCTCTACGTCTCTCCCTCGGTCGCAGGCCACGGGGTGGGGAAGACTCTCCTGAAGGCCCTTGAATCGAGGATGGATCCTCCCATCACTGTCCATGCCTCGATAACGGCCTGCCCGTTCTTCCGCTCTCAGGGGTATTCCATCGTGAGGGAGAATATCGTGGTAAGAGGCGGGGTGAGGATCAAGAACTATCTCATGAGGAAGATGTGATGATGCGCGGCGCATCATCTGCTGAGATCGTCCCCATATCCTGTTCCCCGCAGTTAGTCTAGGCATAAGCCTCTTCGCAGGTGCTCTGCCGCGCTGATTTGTCCAGCTTTCGTCGCTCCTACCATCCTAGCAGGGCCATCCTGCATTCCGGTACGCTACATATAGCGAGAGAACAGCATGCGACGCAGGTTCGCATATTGTTCTGAGAATATGTATAACTCCTTTTAATATTTTATTTTAGAAAGCTGTTGACAAAGCTCGGCTGTTTCTTTATATTGGTCAAGGTGTCTGACCATGCCCTTATGCGGCGTGGCGACAGCAGAGCCAAACCGATTGCTGCAAGCGATAAGGTGGTTCCGGAAGATAGGTCTTTATACCATATGACTCTATTGTCGTCGGGCATGTCCCCGCCGACCTCTGGAAACCTCTTTGATAACCGAAGCAATCAGTATGTGTCTCGAATCGTATAAAGGCATGGGCCTTTATGAGATATCTTTGTTTTGCGGCAATGCCGCAAGGAGGAACTGATGGCTAAGGAAAAGTTTGAAAGAACGAAGCCACACGTAAACGTAGGTACGATTGGTCACGTCGACCACGGCAAGACCACCCTTACCGCAGCAATCACGATGCATTGTGCAAAGCTGTTCGGTGACAAGGCCCTTGCTTACGATGCAATCGATAATGCACCGGAAGAGAAGGCTCGCGGAATCACCATCAACACCAGGCACGTTGAGTATCAGTCCAAGAACAGGCACTATGCTCACGTTGACTGCCCGGGACACGCTGACTACATCAAGAACATGATCACTGGTGCTGCTCAGATGGATGGAGCTATCATCGTCGTAGCTGCTACCGATGGCGCTATGGCCCAGACCAGGGAGCATCTGCTTCTTGCCCGCCAGGTAGGCGTACCTGCGATCATCGTATTCATCAATAAGTGCGATCAGGTTGATGATCCTGAGCTCATCGATCTCGTTGAGGAGGAGATGAGGGATCTTCTCACTGAGTATGGCTTCGACGGTGCCAATGCTCCTGTCATCAGGGGATCTGCTTATCTTGCCATGACGCAGCCGGATGACCCAGAGGCTACGAAGTGCATCGATGAGCTTCTCGACGCGATGGATTCCTATATCCCGCTTCCGGAGAGAGCTGTCGATCAGCCGTTCCTCATGCCTATCGAGGATATTTTCTCCATCTCTGGCCGTGGCACCGTTGTTACCGGTAGGGTTGAGAAGGGCGTTGTCCATGTCAATGATCCTGTCCAGATCGTAGGTATCAAGCCGACCCAGAACACCGTCGTTACCGGCGTTGAGATGTTCAACAAGATCCTTGACGAGGGCCAGGCTGGAGATAACATCGGCGCACTCCTCAGGGGCGTTGATAAGAAGGAGGTTGTCCGCGGACAGGTTCTTGCGAAGCCGAATTCGATTACTCCTCATCAGAAGTTCACCGGCACCGTGTACGTGCTTTCCAAGGAAGAGGGCGGCAGGCACTCCCCGTTCTTCGATGGCTATAGGCCTCAGTTCTACTTCCGCACGACCGACATCACCGGAACCGTTCACCTTCCTGCTGGAAAGGAGATGGTCATGCCTGGTGATCACACCGAGATCAACGTCGAGCTCATCCATCCTGTCGCCATGGATAAGGGTCTCCGCTTCGCTATCCGCGAGGGTGGCAGGACCGTTGCTTCTGGCCAGGTAACTGAGATCATCGAGTAAGTAAGTAACCCCTGTCTTGCTGGGGCTTTCCCCAGCAGGACATTAGATTTTTGGAGATTTTTGGAAATGGCAAATGAGAGAATCCGGGTTAAGCTGAGGGGATTTGACGTAGAGCTCGTGGAGCAGAGTTCCAGGGCTATCGTTCAGACGGTTGTGAAGGCGGGCGCCAAGGTATCGGGCCCAGTACCTCTCCCGACTCGTATCAACAAGTATACTGTCCTCAGGTCGCCACACGTAAACAAGAAGGCACGTGAGCAGTTTGAGATGAGAACACACAAGAGATTGATTGACATTCTGGATCCAACGCAGAAGGTAGTGGAAGCCCTGATGAAACTTGAACTCCCTGCAGGTGTGGACGTAGAAATCAGACAGTAAAAGTTGAGGTAAGAGATGTTAGGGCTTATCGGCAAAAAAGTAGGAATGACACAGGTGTTTGACGCCAACGGCAGACTTACCCCTGTGACTGTTATCAAGATAGAGGACAACGTGGTCATCGCTAACAGGACCGAGGAGAAGAATGGCTACTCGGCAGCTGTTATCGGTACAGGTGTCAAGAAGAAGAGCAACATCACGAAGCCTTTTGCTGGCCAGTTCAAGGGTGCGAACATCGAGCCTAGCCAGACAGTGATGGAGTTCAGGGATTACGACAATGATGTCAACGTTGGCGACGTGCTTGGCGTGGATCTCTTCAAGGATGTGGCTTTCGTGGATGTTACGGGCACTTCCAAGGGTAAGGGATACCAGGGCGGCATGAAGCGCTATGGCTTCGGCGGCGGTAGGGCAACGCATGGTTCCAAGTTCCACAGGGATCTTGGCGGTACTGCCATGTCATCGACTCCGTCCCGCACGTTCAAGGGCCACCGCATGGCTGGACACATGGGCAACGAGCGCAAGACCATACTCAACCTCAGGGTTGTCGCGGTTGATAGCGATATGCAGGTTCTCATGGTCAAGGGTGCTATTCCAGGCCCTGCTCAGAGCACTGTAGTCGTAAGAAAGGCTATAAAGAAGTAAGAGGCAGAGTATGGAACAGAAGGTATTTAACACCAACGGAAAGGAAACCGGAACGATTGAGCTCTCTGATGCTGTATTCAACATCGAGGTATCAACGGGTTCGATTTACCATGCCATCAGGAACGAGGCAGCTAACCGCCGCGTAGGTACTGCATGCACTAAGACCCGTTCAGAGGTGAATTACAGCAATACGAAGCCTTATAAGCAGAAGGGAACCGGTAATGCAAGGCGCGGTGATAAGAAGTCTCCTATCGCTGTCGGTGGCGGCACGATCTTCGGACCCAAGCCAAGGGATTACTCCTACCACCTTCCCAAGAAGGTCAAGAGGCTGGCTATGAAGAGCCTGCTTACGCTTGGCGTGCAGGAGAACAGGCTCGTTGTCGTCGAGGATTTCACCAGCGAGAATGGGAAGACGAAGGATATCGTGGCGATCATGAAGGCCTTTGCTACCGAGGATCAGCGCACGCTCATCATCATGAAGGATGATGACAAGATGATCCGCCGTGCTGCAAGGAATATCCCATATGTCCATGTCCAGGCTTATGACAAGCTCTCGGCTAAGGAGCTTCTTTATGGAAGGAAGATCCTCGTACTCAAGGGTGCGGCTTCCAATCTCAACAGCTTCTACGGTGAGAGATAAGGAGATAGGAAGATGAGAGCAGATAGAGTAATCATTGAGCCGATTCTCAGCGAGAAGACGAACCTCATGCGCGAAGCAGAGTGCAAGAAGTACGTGTTCCGCGTGGATCCAGCTGCTAACAAGTTCGAGATCATGGCGGCGGTGAAGGAGCTCTTCAACGTTGATTGCACGAAGTGCAACGTGATGAATGTCGGCGGTAAGCCGAAGTATTCCAGGGGCAAGGGCGGTTATATCAAGGGATATACCCCATCCTGGAAGAAGGCAATCGTGACCCTGGCCAAGGGACAGTCGATCCAGGCCATCGAGGGCGTATAAGGAGAATAGGAAAGATGGCTCTTAAGACATATAAACCAAATACTCCGGGACTTCGCCAGAGGATTACGCTCGTAAGGTCCGAGATCACCGCTGAGAAGCCTGAGAAGTCACTTGTCAAGAAGCTCAGCAAGTCCGCTGGCCGTGACACGTTCGGACGCATCAGCGTCCGCCGCCGTGGCGGTGGCCATAAGAGGGCATACAGGATCATCGACTTCAAGAGGAATAAGATCGGTGTTCCTGGAACCGTAAAGACGATCGAGTACGATCCTAACAGGAGCGTAAACATCGCTCTCGTCGCATACAAGGATGGCGAGAAGCGCTATATCCTCGCGCCTAAGGGACTCACGGTCGGCACGGTCGTTGTCTCAGGCCCGACCGCTCCGCTTACGGTCGGCAACGCGCTTCCTCTCAAGGACATCCCGCTTGGCCTCCAGGTCCACAATGTCGAGCTTACGCTTGGCCGTGGCGGTCAGCTTGTCCGCTCTGCCGGACTCGCAGCCAGCGTCGTCGCCAAGGAAGGTGACTATGTTACCCTCCGCCTCCCGTCGGGTGAGATGAGGATGGTCTTCGGCGAGTGCTATGCGACCATCGGCGTCCTTGGAAACGAGGATCACATGAACATCTCCCTTGGAAAGGCCGGAGCCTCAAGGCATCTTGGCAGAAGGCCGAAGGTGAGGGGTGTCGCGATGAACCCGATCGATCACCCGCATGGCGGTGGTGAGGGTAAGACCGCAGCCGGTCGTCATCCTGTGACGCCGTGGGGCAAGCCGACGAAGGGTGGGAAGACCCGTTCGAAGAAGAAGCCTTCGGGACGCTTCATCGTTAAGAGACGCAAGTAGTAGGAGTGCAAAGTGGCAAGGTCAATAAAGAAAGGTCCGTTTATCGAGGCTAAGCTCCTCAAGAGGATCGAGGAATCAAACAAGACTGGTCAGAAGCAGATGATCAAGACCTACTCTCGTAGCTCAACGATCATCCCGGAGATGGTTGGTTACACCATTTCCGTGTACAACGGCAAGACGTGGGTGCCTGTCTATGTGACGGAGAATCTGGTAGGCCATAAGCTCGGAGAGTTTGCTCCTACCCGCATCTTCCGCGGCCATGCATCTGACAAGAAGGTCAAGTAGTAGGTAGAGTGATGGAAGCGAATAAGGGTTATAAAGCAGTTGCCAAGTATATTCTGGTGTCGCCATCGAAGGTCCGCCCCGTTGCCAACCTCGTCAGGGGCAAGGGATACGTTGAGGCGGTAGCCATACTTGAGGCAATGCCTCAGAAGGGCGCAAGGCTCATTCTCAAGGTCCTCAAGAGCGCTGGAGCGAATGCTCTCAACCAGAATAGGAAGATGGATGAGGATTCCCTCTACGTCTCCGAGCTGAAGATCGATGATGGTCCTAGGCTTAAGAGGGTCTGGCCGCGCTCGCATGGGAAGCGCGACATACTCCTCAGGAGGATGTCTCATATAACTGTCGTCGTAGATGAGAAGGTGGGAAGATAAAAATGGGCCAGAAAGTTAATCCGATCGGACTTAGGTTAGGCGTAAACAAGACCTGGATGAGCAAGTGGTATGTGGACCCAAGGGAGTATGCAGATACTCTCCATGAGGATCTCAAGCTCCGCAAGGCCCTCCTTTCAGCGGAGGAAGTCGCAGGAGCGGAGATCAGCGAGGTCGAGATTATCCGCAAGCCTCAGCGCGTCACGCTCGTCGTGGCCACCGCTCGCCCCGGAATCATAATCGGAGCAAAGGGCGCTAATGTTGAGAAGCTCTGCGCGAAGATCCAGAAGCTCACCGAGAAGAAGGTCCAGATAAAGATCAAGGAGATCAAGAAGGCAGAGTGCGACGCTCAGCTGATCGCTCAGAACATCGCCCGCCAGCTTGAGAACCGCGGCGCATTCCGCAGGGCCATGAAGAATGCTGTATCCAGGGCCATGGCTGGTGGGGTACAGGGCATCAAGGTCAAGTGTTCCGGACGCCTTGGCGGAGCTGAGATCAGCCGCTTCGAGTGGATGAAGGATGGACGCGTTCCTCTTCATACCCTCCGCGCTGATATCGATTACGGCACGGCTACCGCGAATACCTCATTCGGATGCATCGGCATCAAGGTTTGGGTGTTCAATGGTGAGATCTATGATCGCCAGGGAGCCGAGGATGAGACTGTCGGTACTCTCGTGAAGAAGAAGACAGCAGAGACGGCGGAAGCAAGGAGTTAAGTACAATGCTCAGTCCTAAGAGAGTTAAGTTCAGAAAGAAGCAGCGCGGAACACGCGATGGCGTAGCCCATAGGGGAAACCAGCTTGCATTCGGAGAGTATGGACTCATGGCTGCTGAGCCGAGGTGGATCACAAACCGCCAGATCGAGGCAGCTCGTGTCGCGATGACGCGTCACGTAAAGCGTGGCGGAAAGGTCTGGATCCGTATCTTCCCCGATATGCCGTATACGAAGAAGCCGGCAGAGACCAGGCAGGGTAATGGAAAGGGCAGCCCGGAAGGATGGGTAGCGGTCGTCAAGACCGGAGCTATCATGTTCGAGATGTCTGGGGTAGAGGAGGAGCTCGCAAGAGAGGCTCTTACGCTCGCGGCATCGAAGCTCCCGATCAAGACGAAGTTCGTCGTCCGCGCGGAAATGGAGTGATTAAATGAAGAAGTCTTATAAGAATCTCAGCTACAAGGAACTTGTGGCAGAGCGCGATAAGCTAAGGAAGGAGCTGGTCAATCTGAGGCTGCAGAAGGTCCTTGGACATCTCGATAACCCAATGCTCATCAAGACGACGAAGAAGGATATCGCACGCCTTAATACCAGGATCCATGCTGTGGACATCGGTATCGACAAGGCTGGTAAGTAAGAGAGGCACGGAAGATGGAATCTAGAAAGAAGAAAATGACCGGACTCGTAGTGAGCGACAAGATGGACAAGACCATCGTCGTTGAGGTCACGAACAGGACTCTTCATCCGATCTACAAGAAGTACGTGGTCTCCACGAAGAAGCTCAAGGCCCACGACGAGAACAACGATGCTCATATCGGAGATACCGTGCGTGTCGTCGAAAGCCGCCATTACAGCAAGGACAAGTGCTGGCGCCTCGAAGAAGTCGTCGAGAGAGCACGCTAAAGGAGAGAAGTCATGGTACAGATGCAGACTTATCTTAACGTCGCGGATAACAGCGGTGCAAAGCGTGTGCAGTGCATCAAGGTCCTCGGCGGCAGCCATAGGTATGTAGCCGGCGTCGGCGATATCATCGTCGTTGCCGTAAAGGATGCCCTGCCGAACGGAGCCATCAAGAAGGGCGATGTCCTCAAGGCAGTCATAGTGCGTACTAAGAAGGAATACCGCAGACCTGACGGTACCTATATCAGGTTCGATGACAATGCTTGCGTTATCATCGATGCCAACAATAACCCGCGCGGCAAGCGCATCTTCGGGCCAGTAGCAAGGGAACTTCGCGAAAACTACATGAAGATCGTATCTCTCGCGCCGGAAGTGTTGTAGGAGTTTTCCATGAGACTGAAGAAGAACGACACAGTCAAGATCATCGCCGGAAAGGACAAGGGAATGACCGGCAAGATCATCAAGATAGACCCGGAGAAGGAAAGGGTCTATGTCCAGGGTGCCAACATGGTCATGAAGACTCAGAAGAAGAGGAGTCAGCAGGATAAGGGCGGCATCGTGGAGATCGAGGCTCCGATCCACGTTTCAAACGTGCAGCTTGTCTCTAAGGACAAGGTTTCCAGGATCGGATACCGCATCGAGAACGGAAAGAAGGTCCGTTACGCCAAGAAGACAGGAGAGGTGCTATAATGGCAGAGGAAAAGTTCGTACCGAATTTCAAGAGGAAGTACGTAGAGACCGTTGCGCCTCAGCTGATGAAGGACTTCGGATTCAAGTCCGTCATGCAGATTCCTAAGCTCGAGAAGATCACGGTCAGCGTTGGTGTCGGCGAGGCCACGACCAACAAGAAGCTTCTTGATGCAGCCGTCAAGGAACTCGAGCAGATCACCGGCCAGCATGTCGTGAAGACGAAGGCGAGGAAGTCAATCGCCAACTTCAAGATCAGGGAAGGCCAGGAGATCGGAGCGATGGTCACGCTTCGCGGAGATAACATGTGGTATTTCCTCGAGCGCCTCATCTGCATCGCGCTTCCACGCGTTAAGGACTTCAAGGGTGTCAACCCAAATGCCTTCGATGGACACGGGAACTATTCTCTCGGAATCACCGAGCAGATCATCTTCCCTGAGATCGACTACGACAAGATCGAGAGGATCAGCGGCCTTAACGTCGCTATAGTCACTACGGCTCAGAACGATGAGCAGGGCTTTGCCCTTCTCAAGGCTCTCGGCATGCCGTTTGCTAAATAAGGAGCTAGAGAAGGATGGCAAAGAAGTCTCTGATTATAAAGGCTAAGAAGGATCCCAAGTTCTCCACGCGCAGCTATAACCGCTGCCGCATCTGCGGCCGTCCGCGTGGATATATGCGCCAGTTTGATATGTGCAGAATCTGCTTCAGGAAGCTGGCTAGCGAAGGCCAGATCCCTGGCGTAACGAAGTCGAGCTGGTAGGAGTTCAATATGGCAGTTAGTGATCCAATTGCAGATATGCTGACTAAGATCAGGAATGCTAGTCAGGCAAAGCACGATAAGGTTGATGTAACGGCCTCGAATCTTAAGCTCCAGATCGTCAAGATCCTTAAGAACGAGGGTTTCATCAAGAACTTCAAGAAGGTTACCAAGGACGATGTGACGTACATCAGGGTCTTCCTCAAGTATACTGAGGATCAGCGCCCTGTGCTCCACGGCCTTGAGCGTATCTCCACGCCTGGCCGCCGTGTGTACTGCGGCTACAAGGATATGCCGTCTGTCTATAATGGCATCGGTATCGTGGTTGTCTCGTCATCGACAGGTGTCATCACCGGCAAGAAGGCTAAGGAAGCCCGTGTCGGCGGTGAGCTGATCTGCACGATCTGGTAAGGAGGGAAGCGTGTCTAGGATAGGAAAGCTTCCGGTGCAGATTCCGGAGAAGGTTAACGTTGTCGTCGATGGCAGCCTCGTCTCTGTGAAGGGACCTAAGGGTGAGCTTTCCCTTACCGTTAGGCCTGACGTGACCGTTGAGGTCAAGGGCAGCGAGGTCGTCGTCACGAGGCATGATGATGAGAAGCTCTCAAAGAGCTACCATGGACTCTACCGCCAGCTGATCAACAATATGATCATCGGCGTTTCCGCTGGCTTCAAGAAGGTCCTTCTCATCAACGGTGTCGGTTACAGGGCAGAGGTGAAGGGAGATGTCCTTACGCTCAACCTTGGCTATTCGACTCAGATCGAGTACATGATTCCGCAGGGAATCAAGATCGAGGCAGACGGGCCTGCAAAGCTCACCGTGTCTGGTATCGACAAGGCGCAGGTAGGCAAGGTCGCGGCTGAGATCCGTTCCCTCAGGGGACCTGAGCCATACAAGGGCAAGGGCATCAAGTACGAAGACGAGACTATCCGCCGCAAGGTCGGTAAGTCCGGTGGTAAGAAATAAGGCGGGTTTGACGTATGAACAGAATGATCGACAAGAGAAGAAGGCATCTCAAGAGAAAGCTTCATATCAGGAAGAGGATTTCAGGGACTGCCTCAAGACCGAGAATGACTGTCTTCAGGTCGAACTACCATATGTATGTCCAGGTAATCGACGATACGGTAGGAAATACGCTCGTATCCGCTTCTTCCGTGGAGGCCGATCTCAGGAACCTCAGGAATACCGTTGCCGATGCGGAGAAGCTCGGCGAGGTCGTTGGAAAGAGGCTTCTTGAGAAGAATATCGACAGCGTCGTCTTCGATCGCAATGGTTATCTCTACCATGGCATCGTCAAGGCTATCGCTGATGGCGCCAGGAAGGCCGGAGTCAAGTTCTAGGAGCAGAGAATGGATAAGGCAAAAGACAGAGAAGTAAAGGATGGAAGCATCGAGAAGCTTGTGAAGCTCAACCGTGTTGCCAAGGTCGTCAAGGGTGGTAGGAGATTCTCATTCTCAGCCCTGGTGGTCGTAGGTTATGGCGATGGAAGGGTTGGCTATGGCTTCGGAAAGGCTAACGATGTTACCGATGCCATCAGGAAGGCTACTGAGAAGGCTAGGAATAGCCTCATCACGGTTCCTCTCAAGGGTTCTACCATCCCTCACGATATCGTAGGAAAGTTCAAGAGTGCTTCCGTACTCCTGCGCCCGGCTGTTCCTGGAACGGGAGTCAAGGCCGGTGGTGCGGTCCGCCTCGTCTGTGATGCTGCCGGAATCAGGGACGTCCTTTCGAAGTCTCTCGGATCCAGGAACGGTATCAACACGGTAAAGGCAACGTTCGATGCGCTTGAGCATATGTACGATGCGGCTGCCGTCGCGAAGTCCAGGGGTAAGACCCTGAAGGAGATGTGGGGTTAATCATGGCAAAGCAGATAAGGATCACACTCGTTAAGGGGCTGGCTGGCACCCTTCCAAATCAGAGGAAGACCATCAAGGCCCTCGGACTTGGCAAGATTTCCAGCTCAGTCGTTCATGAGGCCACTCCGGCTAATCTCGGAATGGTCCGCGTGGTATCTCACCTCGTGAAGGTTGAGGAGGTCTAAATGGCACAGATCGTTAAACCAGCCGGAGCAACTACCCGCAAGACTATAGTAGGTCGTGGCGCGTCCTCGAAGGGCAGGGCGTGCGGAAGGGGCCATGATGGCCAGAACAGCCGCTCAGGCGGTGGAGTACGCCTCGGATTCGAAGGCGGACAGATGCCTCTCTACAGGCGTATCGCCCGCCGTGGCTTCTCCAACTATCCGTTCAAGGTTGAGAGACAGGCTGTTTCCCTCTCTTCACTGGATAGGTTCTATTCCGATGGGGAGACGGTATCGCCGGCAACCCTTTCGGAGAAGGGCCTGATCAAGGGCCAGGTAGAGGCTAAGATCCTCTCCGATGGAGAGCTTTCCAAGAAGCTCGTCATCGATGGGGTAAAGGTCAGCGCAGCCGCTGCTGAGAAGATCAAGGCAGCTGGCGGAGAGGTAAGGTAAGGCTGAGATGGCAAATACTCTGGTAGAAATGTTCAGGATGAAGGACATAAAGAAGAAGATACTCTTCACCTTCGGCATCCTTGCGGTGACGAGGGTGGGGGCGATCCTTCCTATCCCCGGTGTCAATCCGGGGGTTGTCCTCAGCTATTTCGAGACCAACTCGAACTCCTTTACGGAGTATCTGAACTTCTTTTCCGGCGGAGCCTTCGCCAATTTCTCGATCTTCATGCTTGGCGTGATGCCTTACATCAGCACGCAGATCATCATGCAGCTGCTGATGCTTGTCATCCCCTCGCTGAAGAAGCTGGCGCAGGATCCCCAGGGATCGAAGAAGATTCAGCAGTATACTCGCTATGGCTCGATAATCGTCAGCGCTATCCAGTCGCTTGCCGCTTCGGTATATGCCAGCAGCATTCCTGGAGCTATCGCTATCGGAAGGGTCCCGTTCACCATCGTCGCCATGATTACCGTTACCGCAGGTTCGATGGCCATGGTATGGCTTGGTGAGAAGATCACGGAGAAGGGTATCGGAAATGGTATCTCCCTCCTGATCTTCGCAGGTATCGTCGCACGTATCCCGTCTGCCTCCTATACGATGGTCAGGAGCATACAGCTCGGAATCATGAATCCGCTCGCTCTCCTGGTTGTCGTCGTGATGTTCTTCTTCGTTGTCGCGCTCGTCGTGTATGAGGAGAAGGGCCAGAGGAAGATCCCGGTGCAGTATTCCCGCCGTGTTGTCGGAAGAAGGATGTACGGCTCCCAGAGCTCATATATCCCATTCAAGATCAACCCGTCAGGAGTCATCCCTGTCATCTTCGCTTCCACGCTGCTTTCCTTCCCGCTTCAGCTTGGATATAACTCAAGCATCGGCTGGCTGAATGCAGTCGCGGAGTTCCTCAATCCTCAGGGTGCGCCGTATCTGATCATATACACGCTCCTGATCATCGCGTTCGCGTTCTTCTACACGCAGGTGAGCCTGAACCCGATCGAGATGGCTAAGAACATCCGTGATAACGGAGGCTCTATCCCAGGAGTGAGGAATGAGAAGCTTGAGGAGTATCTGACGAAGGTGCTTAACCGTATCGTGCTTCCAGGTGCGATCTTCCTTGCATTCATCGCCCTGATCCCGACGCTGATCCAGATGTTCTTCGATTTCCCGTCGAACGTTGCTATGCTCTTCGGTGGAACATCCTTGATCATCCTCGTAGGCGTTGACCTTGAGACGATGAGGCAGCTTGACGGTATGATGAAGATGCATCATCATGATGGATTCATCGACGCCAAGAAGCACAGGCTAAAGAAATTCTAAGCAGGAGCTGAGCAATGAAAGTAAGAGCTAGTGTCAAACCAATTTGCGATAAGTGCAAGGTTATCAGACGTGCCGGTGTTGTGCGCATCATCTGCGAGAACCCGAAGCACAAGCAGAGACAGAAATAACAGGAGGCCATGAATGGCACGTATAGCAGGTGTTGACCTGCCCAACAAGGCAGTAAAGATCGCACTGACATATATCTATGGTATCGGAAGGAAGTCCGCTGACGATATCTGCAAGAAGACGAATATCGATCCGGACGTCAGGATCAATACCCTGTCCAGCGATGAGCTTGCCCTCCTGAGGAAGGTCATCGAGGAAGAGTACAAGATCGAGGGTCATCTCCGCACCGAGGTCGCTCTCAACATCAAGAGGCTGATGGATATCGGCTGCTACAGGGGTCTTAGGCACAGGAAGGGGCTTCCTGTCAGGGGTCAGAGGACCAAGACTAACGCCAGGACCAGGAAGGGCAGGAAGAAGACTGTCGCCAATAAGAAGAAGTAAGGGGCAGGTGAGAAATGGCTAACGTAAAGAGAAAGGCTAAGAAGACCGTACTGGAGGGAAACGTCTACATCCAGGCTACCTTCAACAATACGATCATCACGATTACGGATATCGCAGGAAATGCGATCGCTTGGGCATCCGCCGGCGGACTTGGTTTCCGCGGTGCGAAGAAGTCCACTCCTTATGCTGCGCAGACTACTTGTGAGACTGCAGCTAAGAAGGCGATGGATTTCGGTCTCAGGGAAGTCAATGTATACGTGAAGGGACCAGGAGTAGGCCGTGAGAGCGCGATCAGGACGCTCGGCGTACTTGGGCTCAAGGTCCGCACGATCAGAGACGTTACCCCGATTCCGCACAACGGCTGCCGTCCTCGCAAGACCCGCCGTGTATGATTGACTGCGGGATTTCCCCGCAGCTGTAATAAGGAGCTATAATGGCTAGGAAAAATCTTCTCAAGGGGTTTAAGAGACCCGCGGGAGTCATCCTTGATCATACTGTATCTACGGCAGACCGTGGAGTGTTCGTTGCCTATCCGTTTGAGAGGGGCTTCGGAACGACGGTCGGCAATACCCTCCGCCGCGTGCTGCTTTCATCGATACAGGGATATGCCGTGACGGCGATCCGTTTCACGACCTTCAACGATTCCGAGAACAGGGAAGCGCACATGGTCACATCGGAATTCGAGCCGCTCAAGGGCGTCAGGGAAGATATCAGCGATATCATTGCGGCCATTAAGAAACTGCAGATCAGCATGCCTGAGGATAGCGAGGGTACGGTCCTCACGATTCCTTGCAAGGGACCAGGCGTCATCACCGCCAAGGATTTCGAGCGTGATCAGGTAACGGTAACGAATCCCGATCTCCCGATCTTCACGATGATGGATGACTGTGACCTTGAGATGGAGGTGCAGATCGATCTTGGAAGAGGTTATGTTCCTTCTGAGCTCAATGAGAAGTATGCCGAGGAGCCGGGAGTCATCTCCATCGATGCCTTCTATTCTCCGGTAAAGAGGGTCAGGTACTCTATCGAGCCTACCAGGGTGGGACAGAGGAATGACTATGAGAAGCTGACCATTGAGATCACGACGGATGGCACGATCTCTCCTGAGAACGCTCTGGGAGAGGCTGCTAAGATCATCAAGGAGCATTTCACCATCTTCATCAACTTCGATGAGGGCAAGATCTGCACTACAGAGGAAGCTGATGAGGAAGAGGAGAGGATCCGCCGCCTTCTTGATACCCCTGTTGAGGAGCTTGAGCTTACGGTTCGTTCGTCCAACTGCCTCAAGAATGCGGGAATCAAGACCATCGGAGATCTTGCAAGAAAGACTGAGGATGAGATTGCCAAGACGAGGAACTTCGGTAAGAAATCCCTCTCTGAGATCAAGGATAAGCTCAGGGAGTGGGGCCTCACGCTCGGCATGACGGACTTCAGTGTATTAAAGACGTCTATCAAAGTTCCAGAGAACAAGGAAGAAGAGAACAATGAAGCATAGGATCGGATACAATGCGCTTTCCCGTAAGTCAAGTCAGCGCAAGGCCCTCCTGCGCAGCATGGTGACCTCGCTCCTCAAGTACGAGAGGATCGAGACGACCAAGGCTAAGGCGCTTGAGGTGAGGAAGATGGCTGAGAAGCTGATCACACGCTCAAAGGTCGATTCGGTACACAATCGCCGTGTCGCTGCCCGTTATATCTATGATGAGGCTGTGGTGAATAAGCTTTTCAAGGAGATAGGACCTCTCTTCACGGAGAGAAACGGCGGTTATACCCGCATACTCAAGACTGGAAACAGGCTTGGTGATGCAGCTGAGATGGTCATACTCGAACTTGTTGAAAAGACCAAGAAGGAAGAGAAGGCTGCACCGAAGAAGGACAAGAAGTCCCAGAAGGCCGAGTAAGGCCAGTGCTTCCGAACCATGGAAGGTTAAGCAGGCTATAGCCTGAAGCCGTCACCGCGTGTGACGGTTTTTCTTTCCCTGATACTTTGTTTTTCTCTGGTATTTCGCGGTTTATTGCGCAGAAAGCGACATGTGGTAAAATCCCTCTTCTTGACAGCTGTTTGACTTTGTTACAATATCAGAACATTAAGTGACTGGAGGAGGAGTATAATCATGACATTATTCATCTTCTCCCTCCTAAGTCTGCTTGCTGGCATTGCAATAGGCTTTCTTGTCCGTTGGATATACGCAAAATCAAAGCTGACTTCGGCCGAGCAGAATGCTCAGAGAATCTCGGAAGAAGCCGTAACGAAGGCTGAGAACGAAGCCCGGGAAATACTCCTGGAAACCCGCGATAAGCTGCTGAAGGAACAGCAGCAGCAGGAGCGTGAGGCTAGAGAGAGACGATTCGAGCTGCAGAAATCAGAGCGAAGGCTCCTGCAGAAGGAAGAGAATCTCGAGCATAGGCAGCAGGAGCTAGAACGCATAAAGCAGCAGCTTGGAGAGAGAGAGGGGGCTATAAGCCTCAAGGAGAAGGAGACGGAGGAGGCTTCGCTGAAGCTTACCTCGGAGCTCGAGCGTGTGGCGTCCATGACCCGCGATGAGGCCAAGAACCTGATCATCGAGCAGATGAGAAGGGAGGCTGAGCATGACGGGCAGGTCTATGTGAACAAGATCGAGCAGGAGGCACAGGTCCAGGCTGACAAGGTTGCAAGGGATATCATCGTGACATCCATCCAGCGCCTTGCCACGGAGGTCTCCGGCGAGACGACCACTGCATCGGTATCGCTTCCGAGCGATGAGATGAAGGGCAGGATAATCGGCAGGGAAGGACGTAACATCAGGACGCTTGAGACGCTTACGGGCGTTGATATCATCATCGATGATACCCCGGAGGCTGTCGTCATTTCCTGCTTTGATCCTGTAAGGAAGGAAATCGCGCGGGTTGCCCTTGAGCGCCTTGTCCAGGATGGCCGTATCCATCCTGCACGTATCGAGGAGATGGTCAACAAGGTCTCCAAGGAGGTCGGACGCATCATCGTCGATGAGGGAGAGAAGGTCGTATTCGATCTCGGTTTCCATGATATGGGGCCAGAGCTTATCAGGGCGCTTGGACGGCTTCACTTCCGCACCAGCTATGGGCAGAACGTGCTCCTCCATTCAAAGGAGGTCGCGATACTCGCCGGCATGATCGCCTCCGAGGTCGGTGCCGATCCGGAGATCGCCAAGCGCGGCGGACTCCTGCATGATATCGGAAAGGGTGCAGAGACCGAGAGCGATGCCAACCATGCCGAGCTTGGAGCTGAGATTGCGAAGAGGCTTGGCGAGGATCCCCAGGTCGTCAACTGCATACTCGCCCATCATAATGATGTCGAGCCTGCATCGATCGAGGCCATCATCGTGCAGATTGCCGATGCCATCTCCGCTGCCCGTCCTGGAGCGAGAAGGGAGAGCCTTGATAACTACATCAAGCGCCTTGAATCCCTGGAGAATATCGCAAAGAGCTTTGATGGCGTTGATAACGCCTTTGCCATCCAGGCTGGCCGTGAGCTGCGTATCATGGTCAATAGCGAGAAGGTCAGCGATGAGGATGCCAGAAGCATAGCTGTCGGCATTGCCCAGAGGATCGAGGCTGAACTCAGGTATCCCGGAAAGATCAAGGTTACGATCATAAGGGAGACCAGGGTCACCGAGTACGCGAGGTAATGATGCATGATGATAAGGTGCGCGTCCTGATGCTTGGAGATGTATCAGGAAGCGCTGGCATGGGAGCCCTGTTCCTGGGGCTCTCTTCATTCGTAAGGGAACGTGACATAGATTTCGTCATCGCCAATGGGGAGAACGCCGCTGGCGGCTTCGGTATTACCGAGTCTGATTTCCGCACATTCAGGTCCATGGGCGTGGATGTGGTAACGAGCGGCAATCATATATGGCAGAAGGATGAGATCCTCAGCGTCCTTGACCGGGAGGATACGATCCTCCGTCCTATCAACTATCCAGAGCCTTGTCATGGCCGTGGCTGGACTGTGCGTAGGAAAGGTTCATGCCAGTTCGCTGTCATAAATGCACAGGGGCGGATGATGATGAGTCCTATCGATGATCCCTTCCGCCGTGTCTCAGAGGCATTGCGGGAGATCTCTAAGGCTACAAGGCTTGTGTTCGTCGACTTCCATGCCGAGAGCGCGGAGGAGAAGGAGGCCATGGCCTTCTATCTTGATGGCAAGGTCACTGCCGTCGTCGGAACGCATACGCACGTCCAGACCGCTGATGAGAAGATCCTTCCTGGCGGAACTGCGTACATAACCGATCTTGGCATCACCGGAGTCATTGATGCCGTGATTGGATCATCTCCGGAGAAGTCGATAGAGCGGCAGCTCACCCAGCTCCCGATAAAGAGCGAGGTAGCCGAGGGCGAGGGCCATATGCAGGGTGTCGTCATAGAGGCGGATGCCGTTACGGGCCGGGCGCTCTCGATAGAGCGCTTCACACGCTGACAGGACGCCCTTCTATCAGGAATGATACGCTGACAGGACCTTCGAGATTGACGAGGGTCCTTCTTATTTCCTCGAAGGCCCTGCTGTCTGCTCCCTTCATCTCCTTTGAGAGGTCGACGAATATATAGCCTTCAGATGCGGATATGCCTCTCAGCCTGGTTCCTTCAGGGATATATGAGATCATTCCCGATGCAAGCTCTTCCTCGCTTTCATCCAGAAGCAGTGCCTCTATCGCAAGATGGAGGTCATCCCTTCCGATCCTTTCGATCGATCTTTCTGACTCCGCGTAGCCTGATGCGGTGGAAAGCACGACGGTGAACGTGCCTGTCTCCATCTCATCTCCCATGAGGTAGAGATCTATATGCTCCTTCACGCGGTACATATCCAGGATCTGCGGAATCCTAGGAATTGACAGTACGAGCATGATAGCCGTATATGCGATCAGAAGCAGGAGGATTATCCTGTTATATCTTATCCTTTTGCTGTCTTTGTCATCAGCCATGGCCTGATTCTACCAGTACCTGCGGCGTGCTACAACATGCCTTCCTTTTCTTCCTGCCCTCACTTCCATGGCGTATGATTTCGGGTTAAGATTTCAGCATGGTAGAGAGAAGCGGTATCGGTGTATCGAATGGCGTGGTGATGGCGGAGGCTTTCGTGTACCGTCATGGAGATATCCATATATCCCACGAGATGGCAGAGGACAGGGAGGAGGAATCTGCTGCATTCGAGGCGGCCTATAGGATCACGCATGCAGAGTATGATGCGCTGGAAGGGCTGAACGATGATGAGAAGGAGCTTCTTTCCGTCTATAGGATCATGCTTGAGGATCCTGATTATCTTGCCCTTATAAGGGACAACATACGGAAGAACGGATATAACGCATCATGGGCCGTAGAGGCCGCTACGGACAAGTATGTCTCATTGCTTGGCGCTGTTTCCGATGATTTCTTCAAGGAGAGGATAGCTGACCTCCGGGATATAGAGGGCAGGCTCCTTTCCGCGCTTTCAGATATGCGTTCGGAGATAATCATGCCTAAGCCATCGATCCTTGTCGCTGATTATCTCTATCCGTCGGAGATCCTTTCCATGGATCGTTCCTCCGTGCTTGGACTTTGCCTTGATAATGGCGGTGTCTCCAGCCATGTGGCGATCCTTGCGAGATCGCTGGGTATCCCTTCTGTCTTCGCGCTTGCCGATCTGACATCCCTGGTAGCTGATGGGGATACCATCGCCATGGATGGCAAGGCCGGGACCGTCGTGGTGAATCCTGGCAGGAAGGCACGTTCTGCCTATCGTCGCCGCGTGGATGCCGAGCTGAGGGACGAGGCGGCGATGGAAGAAGGCGTAGGGCTTCCTGCCGTGACTACCGATGGCTTCAGGGTGCATCTTCTGGGGAATATCGAGGGGATAGAGGGGCTGGACTCCCTGATCCGGGCCGGAGCTGAAGGAATCGGACTCTTCCGTACCGAGTTCCTGATGATGCTTCCTGAATACGAGGACGAGGAGGCGAAGGCCTCAGTCTATAGGGAGGTCGTGGAGCGTATGGCTCCCTATGGTCCCATAACGTTCCGTACCTATGATATCGGGGGAGACAAGAGTCCTGATGGGATGCAGGTAAAGGAGGATAATCCTATCCTCGGCTGGAGGGCCGTACGGCTATGCATGGAGCGTCGTGATATCTTCCGCGGCCAGCTCGTCTCGATACTCAAGGCCTCCGCGGCGCATCCAGGCTCGGTGCGCCTGATGTTCCCGATGATCTCTGGATCGGAGGAGCTTAAGGGCGTCATAGCGTTTCTTGATGAGGTCAAGGCGGAATGCCGCCGGGAAGGAATAGCCTTCGATGAGGGGATCAGGATAGGTACGATGATAGAGATACCCTCCGCTGCGGTGACTGCCGATGTGCTTTCCAGGCAGGTTGATTTCATGTCGGTCGGTACCAATGACCTGATTCAGTATACGATCGCGGTAGATAGGGGCAATGAGAAGATCTCCTATCTTTACAGGCCGCTTCATCCGGCTGTCCTACGGCTTCTCAGGTATGTTGCTGATAGCGCCAGGGAGGCTGGCATACCCGTATCGATATGCGGGGAGATGGCGGGGTATCCGGATTATCTTCCGATCCTCATCGGCCTGGGATTCGATGAGCTTTCGATGGCTCCATATTCGATCATGGAGTCCAGACGCAGGATCAGGGCCCTCTCTCGTGAGAGTTGTGTCGCTCTTGTAAATCATGTACTCTCTCTTCCAGATGCGGCGGAGATAGAGGCTGCGCTCAAGGAATATAACGAGGCACATGGAAAAGCTTGATATAAGGAACAAGGCGGATATAGATACCCAGCTTCCGCTCATATCGATAATCGGAAGGCCCAACGTAGGCAAGTCCACGCTATTCAACAGGCTGATAGGAAAGCGCAGGGCCATAACCGACCCGACTCCTGGCGTTACGCGCGATCCGATACCGGAGCGCTGGCTCCTGGGGAACAATCCGGTCACGCTCGTCGATTCCGGCGGCGTAAAGCTCGATAGGGAAGGCCTTGACGATGCAGTGAGCGACAAGTCCCTCTCCCTTCTCTCCATCAGCGATGCGATCATCTTCCTCATGGACTGCATGGATGTCACGAGGGAGGATCAGCTGCTGATCGATGAGCTCAGGCCGTATGCGGATAAGGTAGTGCTTTGCGTCAATAAGGTAGATGATCCGCGGCGCGACGATCTCGTATGGAACTTCTTTTCTTATGGATACCAGCGCGTGGTCGGGATATCTGCGGCACACGGGCTTGGGATAGAGGAGCTTGAGGACACGCTTCTCGGAATGCTTGATCTCGAAAGAAGCGAGGACGAGCCAGAGGAGCCAGAGACGATAAAGCTTGCGATCCTCGGAAAGCCCAATACCGGAAAGAGTACCCTGATGAATCTCCTCACCGGGCGCGATATATCGATCGTGAGTCCTATAGCAGGTACCACGCGTGATGTCATGCGGGGGACCTTCGTATATAAGGGAACGGAGTATACTGTCCTCGATACGGCAGGCATCAGGCGTAAGAGCAAGGTCGAGGAGGATGTTGAGTACTATTCGGTAAACCGTGCGATCAAGACCATCGATGAGGCTGACGTAGTGCTGCTGATGATCGATATCACGGAGGGAATCTCCGAGCAGGACAAGAAGATCGCCAACCTGATCGTGCGCAGGGGTAAGGGCGTTCTCCTTGTGCTCAACAAGCTTGATCTGCTGCGCGGCATACCGAATGAGATCGAGGCCATAAAGGATCGCGTGCGCTTCATGTTCCCGATACTCTCATTCGCCCCGCTCATGCCCATCTCCGCGCTCAATGGCGTGGATATCGGAAAGATGCTTGATATGGTCTGGGCCGTCTGGAGGCAGCTTAACAAGCGGGTGGACACATCAGCGGTGAATAACGCGCTCCAGTCCTGGACCAGGGAGAATGAGCCGCCGAGAGGTCCTCAGGGGCACTATAAGGTACTGTATGGCACGCAGGTCTCATCGACGCCGGTGCGCTTCCTCTTCTTCGTGAACCGCATCCATGGCTTCCCTGATACCTATGTATCATATCTTAAGAACATGATACGCCGGGACTTCGGCTTCACGAACATCCCTATAGAGATATCCCTGAGGGAGAGGCGGCGCAATCCGAGCCTTCATGATAACGGACCGTCCAGGAGCGAGGCTGAGATCTCCAAGGTGATGAAAAGCTCTGTCTCGAAGGGCAGCGGCAAGAAGGCCGGAATAGCCAATAAGCCGGGCGGCAAGGCCCGCATGGGCAAGGCGAGGAAGGCCGCGGAGAAGATCGTCCGCGATCAGAAGCAGAAGAGAAGAAGCAATGGGACTCGCTGAGCAATGGGGCATCAAGGCCATCGCCTTCGATATCGACGGGACCCTCTATCCTAAGAGGGCGCTTGATATAAGGCTTGCGATATCCTCTGCCTTCCATCTGCCGTTCGCCATCAGATATAACATGATGCGGCAGCGGATACGCGAGGCCGATGGGATGGAATATCATCCTCCGGTCTCCTTTGAGGAATTCCAGAGGCGTGAGTGTGCCCTGATGTATCCTGGCTCTGATGACCGTCGCCTGGAATGGTTCAGGGAGAAGGAGGCCAGGGTCTTCCATTCGGCATGGGAACGGCTATTCCTGAGCATAAGGCCGTTTCCTGGCATGAAGGAGGCTCTTACGAAGGCCTCCGGGCGCTACATTCTTTGTGCCCTCTCTGATTTTCCTATAGGCGTAAAGCTCCGCGCGCTAGGGGTTGAGGAGCTATTCAGCTTCAAGGCAACCTCTGAGGATTATGGCGCGCTCAAGCCATCGGCAACTCCGTTCATCGCCATGCTTGATGCGATATCGCTGCCGGCGGATGCTGTCCTTTACGTAGGCGATAGCGAGAGGAAGGATATAGCAGGGGCAAAAGGAGCAGGAATGCGCGCTGCCCTTATTTCCCCCTCTTCGCGTAAGGTGTATAGTAAGGCTGACCTGGTCTTCTCGTCATGGGATGAATTCAGTGCCGAAGTGCTAGATTGAGAGGTTATCAACGTGCTGACAAGGGATTACATAGTTTTCGCCGTACTGGTCGTTCTTGTTTCTTTCTTCCTCAACCTGCTTGTGATCGGGATATTCAAGCATAAGAGCAGGAATGAACGCACGCTCAAGAACATCAATATGCAGATAAAGGCGTTCAGGAACGAGTCCTCTTCCACGATAGAGAGGATCAGTACCGCGGGACGCGAGTGCCAGCAGGCCGTCGAGGCCAAGGTCGGGGAGGCTGAGGCGATGGTACGGCAGGTCGCGGATTCCCTTGATTCGCTTTCGCAGCATCATAAGGACCTTGCTGCCCTGGAATCGGTCTGCGTGAACTATAAGACGGCGCTTGAGAAGCTACGGATATCCACAGAGCAGGCGGAGGCTAGGATCCAGGCGGTACAGCAGGAGGTCAGGAAGGCTGAGTCGGTAAACGAGTTCGTGGCGGGATTCCAGAGCGAGGCGGAGCGCCTTACCGGACAGCTTCAGGATCTCAAGGCTGATTATGTGCGCCTCGTTGCCTCTACCCAGGAGAGCCTGAAGTCGGCGGCTGAGGTCCAGAGGAATGAGAATCAGGATATGCTTCAGGAGTTTGCCGCGACGCTCGGCCGCTTCCGCACCGATTTCGGTGATTATGTAGGATCGCTCAGGTCTGAGTTCGAGGCGTTTTCCGCTGATGAGATGCGTAAGGCCGAGGACGCTACCATAGATACGGAGAACAGGCGGGAAGATATACTCCGCAGCCTAGAGGAAGGGAAGAAGAGCCTTGACGGCCTTCGCGGTGAGCTTGAGTCGACGCTTTCCATGCTTGAGGAGAAGGATAGCGCGATCCGTTCCTCTGCTGACACGGCCCTTTCATCCTTCGTGTCATCTGTCGAGAGCAGGAGCGAGGAGGTGAAAGGCGAGATCGAGGCAGCCGTATCCGGAGTCCGGGAGAGGCTCGATCAGCTCAATGCCTCTGCGGATGCCGAGGTTGAGAGACGGAAGACTCTTCTTGCCGATAGCGCCGATGAGCTTTCCCGCCGTGTCGATTCGATGATCAAGGAGAAGGAAGAGTCCTTCTCATCGCTCTCTGGCGAGATTTCCTCATCGTTTGATGCGGCTATGAGCGAGAAGAAGGAGTCCATAGAGGCGGCGCTCTCAGATCTTATGAGGAAGATGGGAGATGAAGAGGAGTCGCTCAAGGGACTTGTGGAGGAGCTTAGGCGTACCGGCATTGATGCTGAGGAGAATACGAAGAGGACGGTTCAGGAGGCGCTTCAGAATGCTGAAGGAGCAAGGGCCGCGCTCGATGCTGACCGCAATGTCTTCATATCATCAAGCCGCGATGCCTTGCAGAAGGGCTTTGATTCCATGATAGGCGAGATCGAGGAGCGCTATCAGAAGATCATGGATGATGGCTCCTCATTCATAAAGACCCTCGCTGACAGGGTGCAGGATACGCGCGAGACGATTGCCATGCTCTCCGAGGGCGAGCAGGGGAAGATAGCCGATGCTGTCGACAGGCTCAAGGAGCTCGAAGGGAAGATCAAGATATCAGAGGATCAGCTCTCCGCACTCTCTGAGCAGATAACCCGTACCCGCGAGGAGCTCTTCACCGTGCAGCAGGAGAGAGGTAAGCTTGACGGAGAGATCGCTGAGCGTTCAAAGGAGCTGGAGAAGCTTCAGAGCGATATGCAGAGCTCCAAGGCACAGCGGATCAACGAGGAGGCTGCCCTCGTCCGCCTGAAGCTCCAGATAGCCTCATTGCAGAAGGAGAGTGCCGAGGCTAAGAAGGATGTTCCGAAGAAGAAGCCTGAGGAGATGATCGAGGAGTTCCCCGATGATATCTTCACAGGCAGCGTGGAGGATGTCGATCTCTCTGATGATGAATGAGTCACATTAAGGCTTCTGATGCCGCTGCATTGAGCAGCGGTATTCCTTTGTCCTCCGCACCCTTCGGCACGATGCCTCATTTGACTCTACGGCCTGACATTATTACATTCATCATGTGTGCGTTCTAAGGAGCTTGAATGTCACGAAGGAAGAACAAGAAGAGAGGGAATATGTCTGAGGAAGAGAAGAAGGAAGAGATGATGGCTGAGGAGACTCAGGCTTCCGAGGATGCCAAGGGAGCTGAAGAGGCAGTAGCTGAGGATGATGGCAAGGCTGCCCTTGAGGCTAAGGTGAAGGATCTTGAGGCCGAGATTGCCGATCTGAAGGACCAGATGCTGCGTTCTGCCGCCGAGATGGAGAACTACAAGAAGAGGCTCCGTCAGGAGAAGGAGAATGCCGTCAAGTATGCCAATGAGTCAATCATCCGGGATCTCCTGGATCCGCTTGATAACTTCTCAAGGGCTATCGAGGCTGCGGAGAAGACGCAGGATGTGGAGACGATAAAGACCGGAGTCTCCATGGTCGAGAGCCAGCTGAAGTCCATACTCAGCACGAACTGGGGGCTGGAGCAGTTCTCCCCTGACGGAGAGGACTTCGATCCTTCTCAGATGGAAGCCTGCATGGTCAAGGAAGAGGAAGGCCTGGATAAGGAGAAGGTGCTCCAGGTGTTCATGAAAGGCTATAAGCTTCATGGAAAGGTCCTCAGGAGCGCAAAGGTGGTAGTCGGCAAGCCTAAAAGGAATTGACGATTGGCCATGGCTTTATTATCTTTGCGGTGATGGGTGGTGGAAGCTACCTGATGATGCTTGATAAAACGATATATGGAGAGAAGATAAAATGGGAAAGATAATTGGTATAGACTTGGGAACGACCAATAGCTGCGTTGCCGTTATGGAGGGGAACGAGCCAGTCGTCATCGCTAATAGCGAAGGCGATAGGACAACCCCGTCCGTGGTTGGATTCACTGATTCTGACAGGCTTGTCGGCAAGCCGGCTAAGAACCAGATGGTTACGAATCCTGAGAACACCGTCTACTCTATCAAGAGATTCATGGGACGTAAGTACCATGAGGTATCCGAGGAGCTTAAGATGGTTCCTTATAAGGTGGTGGCTGGAGCCGGTGATGAGATCAAGGTAGATATAAGGGGCAAGGAGTACTCTCCTCAGGAGATCTCGGCCATCGTCCTTCAGAAGATGAAGAAGACTGCCGAGGATTATCTTGGCGAGCCTGTCACGGAGGCTGTCATCACCGTTCCTGCGTATTTCAATGATGCGCAGCGCCAGGCTACGAAGGATGCCGGAAGGATTGCTGGACTCGATGTCAAGAGGATCGTCAATGAGCCTACGGCTGCTGCTCTTGCCTATGGCTTCGGAAAGGATAAGAACGACAAGGAGGAGACGATCGCCGTATATGATTTCGGCGGCGGCACCTTCGATATCTCTATCCTGGAGCTTGGCGATGGAGTGTTCGAGGTAAAGTCTACTAATGGCGATACCCATCTTGGCGGTGATAATATCGACCAGGTCCTCATTGACTGGATGGTGGCTGATTTCAAGCAGCGCAACGGCGTTGACCTCTCTAAGGACAAGATGGCCCTTCAGAGGCTGAAGGAGGCTGCGGAGCAGGCTAAGATAACGCTTTCTTCTGCGATGACGACCACGATCAACCTGCCGTTCATCACTGCGAATGCCAATGGCCCGCTTCATCTCCAGATGGAGCTTTCCAGGGCGAAGTTCGAGCAGATGATCGCACCTGTGATCGAGAGATCGAAGATTCCTTGCCAGAACGCGCTTCGCGATGCCGGCATCACTGCAAGCGGGGTAGATGAGGTCATCCTCGTCGGTGGATCTTCCAGGATCCCTGCCGTTCAGGCACTGGTAAAGGAGCTTTTCGGCAAGGAGCCGCATAAGGGAGTCAATCCTGACGAGGTCGTTGCCGTAGGAGCCGCGATCCAGGGCGGAATCCTCAAGGGAGACGTCAAGGATGTGCTTCTGCTCGATGTCACTCCGCTTTCGCTTGGTATCGAGACGCTTGGCGGAGTATGCACGAAGCTCATCGAGAGGAATACGACGATTCCTACCCGCAAGAGCCAGATCTTCTCTACCGCTTCCGATGGCCAGACTGCGGTATCCATCCACGTATTGCAGGGAGAGAGGGAGCTTGCCTCGCAGAACAGGACGCTCGGAACATTCAATCTTGAGGGAATCGCTCCGGCACCGCGTGGAGTACCTCAGATCGAGGTTACGTTCGATATCGACGCGAACGGCATAGTCCATGTCTCCGCCAAGGACCTTGGAACCGGTAAGGAGCAGAAGATCAGGATCGAATCCTCCTCTGGGCTTTCGGAGCAGGAGATCGATAAGATGGTCAAGGATGCCGAGGCCCATGCCGCAGAGGATAAGAAGGCAAGGGAGGGCATCGAGGCTAGGAACAACGCCGAGAGCATCGTCTACTCGACCGAGAAGGCTCTCAAGGACTATGGTGACAAGATCGGACCGTCCGAGAGGAGCAATATCGAGAGCGCGATCCAGGAGCTTAAGGATACCCTGGCCAATGCATCTGCTTCTCCTGAGGATATCAAGAGCAAGACGGAGCACCTGCAGCAGGTCTCCATGGAGCTTGGGCAGAAGGTCTATGAGAGTGCCCAGCAGCAGTCTCAGCAGGGACCTTCACAGGGTTCTGCGGATAGTTCTTCCTCTGCTTCATCATCCTCGGGCAACGGGAATGACGGAAGCACGATGGACGCGGACTTTGAAGAAGTCAAATAAGGCATTTTCAGGGATCGGTGGAAGCAGCATGGAAGCATGCTGCTTTCTGCCGTAAAGGGGAGAGGTATGGCGAAGAGAGATTATTATGAGGTCCTTGGGGTTTCCAAGACAGCTACCGAGGAGGAGATAAAGAAGGCATACAGGAAGATTGCCTTGGCCAATCATCCCGATACCCATCCGAATGACAAGGCTGCTGAGGAGAGATTCAAGGAGGCGAGCGAGGCCTATGAGGTGCTTTCCGATCCTCAGAAGCGCAGTGCCTATGATCAGTTCGGCTTCAGCGGCATGAATGGTTTTCAGGGAGGGGCTGCAGGCAATTATTCCAATGTCTATCGTGATTTCTCTGATATATTCGGTGGTGCTGGCGGATTCGAGGATATCTTCTCATCCTTCTTCGGCGGCGGCCGTGCCCGCTCGTCGCGCTCCCAGGGAGAGCCAGGTGCCTCATTCCGCTATGATCTCACCATAGACTTCAAGGAGGCCGCGTTCGGCTGCAAGAAGGAGATATCCTTCTCTCATAAGGTTAAGTGCGAAAGCTGTTCGGGAGAGGGCGGAAGCGGACGTCATGCCTGTCCTACCTGCGGCGGAAGCGGACGTGTCACGCAAGGCTCTGGATTCTTCCAGGTCGCGACTACATGCCGGGCCTGCGGAGGCAAGGGCTATGTGATAGATAATCCATGTGCTACCTGCCATGGTACGGGAACCGTATCCAAGCGGGAGAAGCTCATGGTGACGATACCTGCCGGCGTGGATAACGGAGCCCGTCTTACCCTGAGGGGAAAGGGCGACGAGGGAACCAATGGCGGACCGGCGGGAGATCTTGTGCTGTTCATATCCGTGCGTCCTGACAGATATTTCGTCCGTGAGGGACAGGATGTCTATCTGCAGGTTCCTGTATCCATGGCCCAGGCCACGCTTGGCGCCTCTATATTCGTACCGACGATCGATGGCTCGGAGGTGTCTGTGGAGATTCCGTCCGGCATACAGTCCGGAACGATGCTCAGGCTGAAGGGCAAGGGGGTGCCTGTGCTGAACGGCAAGGGCTGCGGTGATATGTATCTGAGGATCGTTGTCGAGATTCCCAAGCGCCTTTCGATGAAGGCCAAGGGATTGATGAAGGAGCTTGCTGCGGAACTCAAGGAGACTACGAGGCCGGAGCCTATGGAGTTCAGAGGCTGATGGGTGAGAAGATCTACGGGCATCATGCCATAGAGGAGGCCTTGAAGAAGGCCGGAATGGGATCAACGCTCTTCGTGGAGAGGAGCAGGAGCGAGAAGCTCGATAACCTGATACGCGAGGCACGCCTTACCGGCAAGGTCGCGGTGAAGAAGGTCTCCCGCGATGAGCTGTCGAGGATGCTTCCAGGAGCTGACCTGAGGGGTGCATTGCTGGACATGGGAGGGCCGCGACGCGGTGCGTCAAGGCTTCAGGAGATCGGAGTGGAGGAGTTCTGCTCGTCGCTGTCCGAGGGCGATGAGGCCTTGGTCCTCATCCTTGACGGAATCACGGATCCCCATAACCTTGGAGCGATCCTCCGCTCTGCGGATCAGTTCGGTGTCTCTCTTGTCATAATCCCTGAGCGTCGTTCGGTACAGGCGAACGAGACTGTCGTGAAGGTCTCCTCAGGAGCCGCGCAGTATGTGCCTATATCGGTGGTGACGAACCTCTCGAGAGCCATAGCGACGCTTAAGGACAACGGATTCTGGATCTATGGCGCAGATATGGCAGGAGAGTCCTCATATGCATTGGATTTCGCAAGGCGCAGCGCGATCGTCATGGGCAGCGAGGGCGATGGGATATCACAGCTGGTGAGGAAGAACTGCGATCATATCGTATCGATACCGATGCGCGGTCATATCGACTCCCTCAATGTCTCGGTAGCTGCCGGTATCCTTCTCTATGAGTTCAGAAGAACCTGATCACTCGAAGTAGGCGTTTCCTATATCCTCCCTGTACCAGAGGTTGCGGAACGCCTTTTTCCTTATCAGGTCATAGGCGCTCTTGTTGGCTTCCTGAAGGTTTCCTCCCTTGCCGACTATGGTTATGTTCCTGCCTCCGGTGGTGATGGCCTTGCCCTCATCGTCCTCCTGTATCGCTCCTATGAATACGTTTGGCGTATCTGACAGCGGTTCCATGAGCCTTGCGGAAAGTCCGTGGACCTCTCTTCCGATCAGCGGGTGGAGAGGGTAGCCTTCCGAGGCCAGCACGACGGCAACGGCACACTTATCGGAGACCGATAGCTCCATCGTTCCTATCCTGTCGTCCCTCATGGCGTACAGCAGAGAGATGATATCCGTGTTGATAAGCGGTACCATAGCCTGCGTTGCCGGGTCGTTGAGCCTTACATGGTAGTCGACGAGGTATGGCTCCTCATTGTTCCTGATCATCATGGAGAGCGTAAGCACGCCTTTGTACGATAGCTGCTCTACCTGCATGCCATAGAGCGTGGGATCGATGATCTTCTCCTTTATCTTATCCTTCAGCCGCTCAAGCATCGGGACGGGACAGATCGCGCCCATTCCTCCCGTAGGTGTCTGGTCATCGGCGCTCTTCCTCATGTAATCGCTGGTGACGGGAAGCGCGAGATAGCCATTCCTGTCTACCAGGAGCGTGCATGTCGCAGGAACGCCGTCAAGGCATTCCTCAAGAAGCACATCCCCTTTCGGAAACAGCGTCTCAGCGAATCTCATCAGCGCCTCGGTGTCGCTGGATGAGAGCATTATGCGCGATGGCGCGACAGAGTTGCTCTTTATGATGAATGTCTCGCCCTTATGACGCTCCAGATACTTCCTGAGGCTGTCCTTGTCGGAGAAGAAGGATCCTCGCGGCACTGGGATATTGTGCCTTGCGGAGAATGCGCGGGAGAAGGCCCTGCTGCCTTCGAGCTTGAGTGATCCGGATGGGGCGCCGAACGTCTCTATCCCCCTGTCGGTGAGGTATTTCACGACGCCTGTGAACAGCGGTGTCTCCGTGCCGATGAAGACGAAGTCTATCCTGTTATCGACACATGCCTGATAGACATCCCCTGGGTCTGCGATATTCACCGACGGAAGATTCGTCGCGAACTTCGCCGTCGCGAGATTGCCAGGCGCGACGAAGAGCGCTGAAAGGAAACAGCTCTTGCTGAACCACCAGGCGACAGCATGATCCTTCGCGCCGGATCCCAATAGCAGAACGCGCATACACTCCTCCTTTGGAATAAACGCTAACACACCGAAATTGGAAAATCAAAGGAAATCGCAGGGGGAGGAGGGACTGGGATCGATCATGTATAGGCATGCTTCATCATTCATCGGAGATAAATCATCATTCATCGGACATTGATTGCCTCTGGATATCCTTGGGCGTAGGATAAGCCTCGTTGCCAAAGGAGGCTGATGTATGACTATAGACAAGAAGCACGATGGTTCTTCATTCTTCCTCACGGTTTCAGGCCGGGTAGATACCCTCACGGCGCCAGAGCTGGACAAGGCCATCAAGGAAGGGCTTGGTACCTCATCCGCGCTCGTGATCGATTTCTCCGATCTCGACTATATCTCATCGGCTGGCCTGCGGGTGCTTCTTGCGGCGCAGAAGGTAATGAACAGGCAGGGGACGATGACGATCAGGAACGTGAAGCCTGCCGTCATGGATGTCTTTGAAGTCACTGGTTTCTCCAGCATCCTCACGATTGAGTAGGCAGTATCTTCAGGATGACATCAGATGGGTGTTGAGCTTTTGCAGCTGCGGCAGGATGAGATATTCCTGCGAAAGGCCTTCCATCGGAGCCTTCTTCCCTGCATCCTCTCCATCCTCAGCGGCAATATAAACATACTTGTCGATGGAATCCTTGTCGGACAGCGTATCGGTACCGACGGGCTTTCGGCGATAAGCCTCTGCGTGCCTGTCTACCTGATTCTCTGCGTGATTGGCTCCTTCATCGTTTCCGGAACGGCTATACAGGCCTCTAAGTCCATAGGACGGCAGGATGATGCCATGGGACAGGCGCTTTACAGCACCTCTGTATGGCTGTGCCTGATAGCCTCTGCCGTGGTCACGATCATCGGGCTTGCGTCCTGCCGCCCGCTTTCGGTTGCGCTCTGTGGAGATGAGGCTGCCCTTGTCCCGCTTGTGTATGGCTATGCATCCGTCACCATCATAGGGGCTTTGCCTAAGATACTTGTGTATGTTCCTTTCTGGTTCCTGCGGATGGATGGACGCGCCAGCCTCGTTACCTGGATGATGCTTGTCATGGGAGGAGGAAATGCGGCCCTTGACTATATCTTCCTCTATCCGCTGGACATGGGCATAGAAGGTGCGGCCTGGGCCAGCGTGATATCCACGGCGATTGCCTGCACCATGGGCCTTGCCTGGCTTTCCGGAAGGCAGAGCGGCTTTCATATGTGCCGTACCATCATACGCCGGGCAGAGGATTGGAAGGCCATCGCGATCGATGGAAGCCCGTCCGCCCTGAACAATCTCTTCCAGACACTGCGTCTCCTGGCCGTGAATGCCATGCTCATGGCGGCAGGAGGCAGCAGCCTTGTCGCAGCATTTACCGCAGTCAACTGCATAAGCGCATTTTCCCTTGCGGTGACCGATGGAGTGCCCCAGGCGGCATCGCCGATGCTTGGCATCTATAGCGGTGAGCGCGATAATGGCAGCACTATCCTTCTCGTGAGGCGTGAATGGCGTACGGGCTTCTTCTGCTCTGTAGCCTTCTCCATAGCTATCATTGCCCTTTCCGATGTGATATCCTCGCTATACGGCCTTGATGCATCGCTCTATCCTGCGATGGCCTTCCTCTCGCTCGGCATGTTCCCCGGGCTTCTCTGCAGCATACTCTCCGTTCACTACAATATCTCAGGACATGCGTGGCTTGCCAACCTGATCATCTTCTCCAGATCGTTCCTGATGGCGGGGCTCTCTCTCTTCGCGGCACTGAGGCTTGGCCTTTCACCCTGGCTGTTCCTCTTCTCCAGCGAGGTCCTTACCGTCATCATCTGGCTCATCGCATCGGGAATCTATCATCATGTGCATCCCATCTGCACGCGCTTCCTTCTTCTGGACCAGTCGCTAGAGAGGGAAGGGCGTGTGCTGAACTTCTCTGTCTCGGATAGCGTGGAGGAGATCTGCACCACGAGCGAACGGCTCTCTGACTTCTGCTCTGAGATCGGGATCGGGATGAAGGATTCCATGAGCCTTGGCCTGGCTGTCGAGGAGATCATGACGCTGATAGCGGAAGTGAATGGCGGTACGCCTGTGCGCTTTGACGTGAGGATGTTCTCCGTTCATGATGTCACAGGATTGCGCATACGCTATGGAGGCCTCGAATTCAATCCATTCTCTCCAGATCATGACAAGGATGACGAGCAGTATCTCGGAGCGGAGCTCATCTCAAGGATAGCCGAGCATGTGCTTTACCAGCGGACATTCGGCGTGAACACCGTGCAGGTCCTGCTTTAAGGGTGGCGTATGGATAATAAGGCTATCGGAAGAAAGGCTCTGGAAAAGCTTCGGATGGATGCGAAGGCAGCCTCTGCGGTACAGCGCCGCGAGCTTCGGTCGATCCTATCCGAGAATGCGGATACGGAGTATGGCAGCCGTCATGGCTTTGCAGGGATCGAAGGCGTGGAAGATTTCCAGTCACGCGTCCCGATAACCACATATGAGGATTACCATGAATGCATAGAACGGATGATAGCCGGGGAACATGGAGTGCTTACGGCCTCTGATCCAGTCTACTACGCGATAACATCCGGCAGTACCGACGTGCCGAAATATGTTCCGGTGACTGAGCATGATATGCGCGTGCATCTCGATTTCATCCATTGTGGCATCATGGGCATGGTTGATGAATACTTCGCATCATCCTGCCCTGATATCCTTTCGCGCAAGGTGTTTCAGGTCGGGGAGTTCGCCAGGACGGCGCTTCCGTCGGGGGTAATGTGCGGAGTGCGCTCTGCATCGCTGTATCAATGGCTCGACCGGGATGGCTCATTCGACGTCTCTTCCTTCTCTGCTCCTAAGGAGGTTCTGTTTCCCGATGAGCTTGAGGATCTTACCTATGTGAAGGTACGCTTTGCGCTTGCCGAACGTCATCTTGCATCGATACACAGCGTGTTTCTCCATCGCATCGTGAGCGCCTTGGATTATATAAGGAACAACTGGTCCCTTCTTCTCCGCGATATCGAGAGAGGAGATGTGGATCCATCCATACACCTTTCATCCCATTGGCGGGAACGGCTCAGGGCATGGCTTCCCCCAGATCCAGGCAGGGCGGCGGAGCTCAGGGGACTGGGCATGGATGAGGATGCGCATGATATGATCCGCAGGATATGGCCGGAGATGAGGTATCTCATCGCAATAGGAGGGCAGAGCTTTCCTGTTTATGAGGAGGCTATCTCCATCTATGGCCCGGATATTCCGATGCATCATTTCATCTATGGTGCTTCTGAGGGATTCCTCAGCATCGCCAATGGGGTAGGACGTCCTGATGAGTATATCCTTATCCCTGCGGCGGGGCTTTTCGAGTTCATTCCGGCTGACGGGGAAGAAGATCATCCTCTGCTTATGGGAGAGCTTGAGCGCGGCATGCGCTATGAGCTGGTATTCACGAACCATTCGGGATTGTATCGCTATCGCATGAGGGATGTGCTGGAAGTCGTTGGCTTCCTGGGAGAGGCTCCCGTGATAAGGTTCTGCCATCGCGTGAACCAGATGCTGAACGTGGCCGATGAGAAGGTGGACGCGGAACAGCTTGGAGAGGCGATGCGCCTCTTCTGCGGGCGTATGGGTATCCATGCGCCACGTTATTGCTTCGATGTGGATTTCTCCATGCGTCCCGGCCGTTATATCGCATATATCGAGGGCAGTGGATGGGTCGATGCTGACAAGGTGCTGGATGAGTGTCTCTGCCGGGCTAGCTATGGCTACAGAGGCTGCCGCCTGATGGGGGATATATCGATGCCTCATGTACGATTCATGCCGATAGGGACCTTCAGATGCTATGAGGAGCGTATCGCCAGCACTGGCAGGGCCATGGCGCAGTATAAGCCTGCGCTTATCGTGCGCTCGAAGGATATGAGGGAGTTCCTGGCAGCCGTGGCCGGAAGGCATGAGAAGGAGGAAGGAAGATGAAGATGAGGCTGGGACTGTCCGCCAAGCTTATCGCAAGCGTGCTTATGCTCAGCGTGCTGCTTTGCATAACGATAAGCTATATGGGATACCGTGAGTTCACGACTGTGCTGGAGGATCAGTACAACCGTTCGGCGTATGAGATAGCGGAGACGGTGAAGACATACCTGAATCCTGATGAGTTTGATAGATACCTCAGTACGGGAGAGACGGATGAGGAGTATGACAGGATAGAGGCCCTTCTTGATTCCCTTGTGATATCTACCGACACCTATACCATCTATGTGACTGAGCTTTCCGATGGATATACCACGAGCACCTATATCTATGACGCTATCCATCCGGACACGGGCTTCTCGCGCTATGAGCTTGGCTATAAGGCCGAGGATATGGATCCGCAATACCATGAGGAGGTTGCGCGGATGATGACGACAGGTGAGCGTAGCGCTGTCTACTTCTATTCATATTCAGAAGCCTCCGGGGCCCATACGACCGCAGCGATTCCAGTGGAGGATTCATCTGGGGCCATCGTTGCGATGATAGGAGTGGAGAAGGCCATGACAGCCCTTAACAGCGCGCGCCTTACCTATGTCCTGCACGTCTTCGAGGTCACGGCGGCTGCTGTCGTTCTCTTCCTCATCATCTATATCTACTTCCTGCGGCGAAGCGTCATAACGCCTATCCTCACCATCGCCGATGAGGCTCAGCGGTTCGCGCAGGATAATGTCGAGCAGCTTGATGTGCTGGAGGCCATACGCTCGAATGATGAGATAGGCAGCCTTGCCTCGGTGATAGGCCAGATGGAGACGGATATAGTGAGCTATGTGGAGAACCTCACTGCCATCACCGCAGAGAAGGAGAGGATAAGCGCGGAGCTCTCGGTTGCGACAGAGATACAGGCAGGCATGCTGCCTTCGGTCTTCCCTCCGTACCCTGATCGCCATGAGTTCGATATCTTCGCTTCCATGACACCGGCAAGGGAGGTCGGCGGTGACTTCTATGATTTCTTCCTCGTCGATGACACTCATATCGCGCTGGTGATGGCTGATGTGTCAGGCAAGGGCGTTCCTGCGGCGCTATTCATGGTGATTGCCAAGACGATGATAAAGAACCGGTGCCTGCTTGGCGAGGATCCCGCGACGGTGCTCATGAAGGTCAATGATCAGCTTTGCGAGAACAACGAGGAGGGGCTGTTCGTCACCGTATGGCTCGGTATCTATGATATCTCCACGGGGCGCCTAGATTATGTCAATGCAGGCCATGAGTATCCTGCGGTGGCAAGGGCTGGCGGCATGTTTACGCTGGTGAAGGAGAAGACCGATTTCGTGGTTGCTGGAATGGAAGGCCTGAGCTATCATCCTCGTACGCTTTTCCTTTCTCCGGGAGACAGGCTCTTCCTGTATACTGATGGCGTGCCGGAGGCCACTGATGGATCAAGCACGCTCTTCGGTGAGGATAGGATGGTCGAGGCTCTGAATGCGGGGCGTGGCCTTGATGTGCAGTCCATGCTGGCGCATATGAAGGAGAGCGTTGACGCTTTCGTCGGTGAGGCGGAAGCCTTTGATGATATGACGATGCTGGCTTTCGATGTCAGGGCATATGCGGGAGAAGATGATGTGAGGCATATAAGCGTGAAGGCGGAGCTTGGCCAGCTTGAGGACGTGCTTTCGTTCGTTGAGGAGGTCCTTTCCGAGGCCGGTGCCGATGGGCCTGTCGCGTCACAGGCGGGCGTATGCATCGATGAGCTTTTTTCCAATATAGTGTTTTATGGCGGTGCATCCAGCGTCACGATCGAGTTCTGCCGCGATTCATCGTCATACATCTTCCGCCTGATCGATGACGGCAGGATGTATGATCCTACTGCCGCTGCTGAGCCGGATATCACGCTAAGCGCTGATGACAGGGCGATAGGTGGCCTTGGCATCCATATAGTACGTAAGTTCATGGACCATATGTCCTATGAGCATAGGGATGGGAAGAATATAGTGACGCTGGTGAAGAATGCCTAGAGAAGGGTATGAAGGGCAGCGCGCAGCTCTTCTTCTGTCGATGCCCTGCCTATGGCTGCCTTTGCTGAGGCAGCTCCGCTTATGCCTTTCAGATATGCCATGAGCTGCTTCTTCATCTCCCTGCATGCCGTATGCTCACCGAAGTATGAGACAGCGAGGGAAAGATGCCGTTCTGCAGTCTCTATCCGTTCACCTATGGATGGGAGCGTGTAGCTTCCCTTCTGCATGTATTCCTTCGTCATGCGGAATATGAATGGATTGCCGATGGCTCCTCGTGCGAACATGACGCCATCAAGGCCGTATCCATCGATCATCTCAGCCGCATCTTCCGGCGTGAAGACATCTCCTGAGCCGTATATGAGGATGCCGCTGCCGCTGAAATGTCCGGAGAGGGTGCGGAAAGCGCTTCTGTCTGCATTTCCTGAATAGCCCTGGGCCCTGGTCCTGGCATGGAGCGTCAGCATGTCTGCGCCTGCCGATGCGGCTTCCTCTGCGAAATCCATATAATTGATCGATGAGCTGTCCCAGCCGAGGCGGAACTTCACCGATACCGGAGTGTCCGTGGCAGCCTTTATCGTCCGTACGATCCGCCCGATCATGCCAGGCTCCCTCATCAGCGCGGATCCGGCTCCTGTCTTCACCACCTTTGGCACCGGGCATCCGCAGTTGATATCTATGACAGAGGGCGCATGCGCGATCAGCCTTTCCATGCATCGGGCCACGGGATCATCGGAGGGGGCGAATATCTGCATGACCAGTGCCTTCTCTCCCGGATAGCGCTCCAGCAGGGCCTCTGTCTTCTCACCGCCTCTGGCAAGGCCTTCCGCGCTTACCATCTCCGTGACAGCGCCATCTGCACCGAGGGATTCTGCGATTTCCCTGAATGCCTTGTCTGTGTATCCTGCGAGCGGGGCGAGCATGAGGGGGCCTATGATCCTTGATATTGCACTCTCTGTCATGCTAGCGATACTAGCCTATCTCTTGCCAATTTGCTACCTACGTGCTAGCTTCGGATAGTATGAAGCAGAAGACAGCGGAACGAAGCGATGATTACGCATATGTGTATGTCGTCAAGAATCCTGCATGTAATGATATATCCCTATGTGCCTGGGACAGCGTGCTTTACGGTGGGACCCCGGTCATGTATGACACCCGTTTCGGCCTTGATCTCGGAATAGTGGTAGGAGCAGCCCCGCAGTCTGGGGCCTCATATGTGCCCGGGCCTTCAGAGGTACGCGGAGCCTGCCTTCATTTCGGTGATGACGATGATGGGGATGGCTATTCCTCCGACACATCGGAGCATCAGTGCAACTCATGCTTCCACTGCCAGATTGCGCGCGAGCCGGAGAAGATGCTGGTGGATGGCGATGTGACGTGGATCGATCACCTTGCCACTCCGTCCGAGATGGCACGCTATGCCGAGAACAGCGAGAAGGAGGAGTATGCTACAAGGATCTGCCGCGAGAAGATAAAGAAGCATGGGCTTGACATGAAGCTTGTGACTACTCATTTCCTTCTCGGAGAGCCTAAGGTGATCTTCTTCTTCACTGCCGAGCAGCGCGTCGACTTCCGTGAGCTGGTAAAGGACCTTGTCGCCGTGTTCCGCATGCGCATAGAGCTGAGGCAGATCGGTGTCAGGGATGAGTCCAGGCTTATCGGGGGGCTGTCTGTCTGCGGCCGTGACTACTGCTGCCATATGATCACGAAGGAGATGGAGCCTGTGACCATTAAGATGGCCAAGGAGCAGAACCTGTCGCTCAACAGCATGAAGATATCAGGGCCATGCGGCCGCCTCCTGTGCTGCCTTGCCTATGAGTATGACT
The DNA here is from genome assembly GCA_944389145.1 of uncultured Spirochaetaceae bacterium. Classification (GTDB taxonomy): domain Bacteria; phylum Spirochaetota; class Spirochaetia; order Sphaerochaetales; family Sphaerochaetaceae; genus Ornithospirochaeta. The sequence continues at coordinate 417 of CALXLH010000008.1, read as the reverse complement.
ACTATATGGAGGAAAAGGCTTCCTGCCCGCCGGAGGGAACGAGGATCAAGATCGAGCATGAGCTGTGGAGGGTAAGCGAGATCAATATCCTCTCCCATATGATCACGCTCAGCGCGAGCGAGGGCCGTACCCTTTCCGTACCATCAGAGGAGATCAGCTTCAACAGCGCCACGGGCTACTGGGAGCTTTCTGAGGAGTATCAGGAGGAGCTGTTCTCCGCGGAGTGATTCCGCATCGTGCCTGTTTGCCATCTGATAACCGATACATCCCCGGAAGCGGGGATGTCTTCGTTAGTGCCTTTAAGGTCATCCCCAAGGGGAACTTGGGGATAAGTAAACCACCTGCTCTGCAGGTGTGGTGGGGGAAAGGGTTATACCCAAGGAAAAGCCTTGCCTTTGTATAATGTGGAGTGTTCAA
>CALXLH010000007.1 GCA_944389145.1 uncultured Spirochaetaceae bacterium | reverse complement strand
AAGCACGCCCATCCAGAACTTCGCCCCTTCGTTCTCTGAAATGTAGAACCCGAGGACTTCCTTATGTCCCTCCATCGTAATGGCCAGAGCGATGTATAGCGCCTTGTTCACGTTCTTCCCACTCTCCCGGCTGTTCACCCTCACCGCATCAAGATAGACGATCGGATACATGCTCTCCAGCGGCCTTGTCCTCCAGGCCCTCACATCCTCATGCACGGCATCGGTGACATTGCTTATGAGCTCGGCAGAGACATCCACATCGTAGATCTCCTTCAGATGCGACTGTATGTCCCTGGTCGTCATCCCCCTGGAGTAGAGCGATATGATCTGGTCGTTGAACAGCGGCAGCCGCCTCTCATGCTTCTTCACGATCTCGGGCTCGAATGTGCTGTTGCGGTCCCGGGGAACCTGTATCTGCGCCTCCCCATCCCCGGTGATGACAGTCTTCTCTGAATACCCGTTGCGGCTGTTTCCGCTGCCATCCCCCTCGTTCGAATGCTTCTTATAGCCCAGATGGGTATCCATCTCGGCTTCAAGCGCCTTGTTCAGCAGCCGGGCTGTAAGCTTCTTCGCCAGTCCCTCTGCCCCAAACAGCTCCTCCTGCGCCATTCCATGCAAGTCCAGCTGGTCGAGTATCTGGTCGATGGCATCCTTTTCCTTTGTGCTTTTCTTGGTTATCTGCTGTATCTCCTTCCTTACAGTAGCATTTCCCATTTACACAAACTATCTTACAGGCCCCGGTCTAAGGGCGCCCATACATTGCAGGATGTATAGGCGATTGCATTATATATCAGCACTCATGCTCTGATAGCTTTGCTAGGAATCCTCCCACGAAAGCATCTCCTAGTCCTATCGTTGTCACATTCTTTTCTGTGACTAGGAATGATGGCAACGCGATGATGCCGTTGTCAAGCTTATCCATTATTTCTGAGAACTGTCTGCCATTTGGATCGGCTGGCCTTGCCATTATTTCCTTAACCTCATTGCTTCCATAATAGTCGCCATGCACGAGCCGCGTTGTTGCAAGCGCGATGCCTGATACCAGGGAATCCCTATATCGCTTTGCGTTCTCTCCATAAGCCAATGCATAATATTTTGTATGGAGGACATAGTTTTTACAAGGAATAAGCCTTTCAAGGTCCTGTAGTGCTTTGATTACATCATTGGCATCGAGAAGATTGATCTTCCTTCCGATATGGTTCTGCAGCTCATCTTCATTGAGTCCGAAGATTGATATGTTACTAGCAACAGTCCTCCATATCGCAGTGTGACCTTCGCTTATTCCTCTAGGAGGGCAGGAATCCTCATAGTAGACCTCTGTCCCTGGACCTACATATTTCCTTATGTATCCAAGTACCTCTTCTGCCTTAGCCAGTCCATCTTTTGGGTTTGGGATGGTTGTGAAACCTCCTATCAGGAGTACATTGCATTTTCCCGCTTCCTTGAAGAAGTCTTCATTAAGCGGCATTGTCATGATGTCTGGGTCGTGAAGGTACATGATCCTGTTCGCCCTGGGACTGGTGATATCTATATCGTTTGCCTTGATATGCGTCCCCTCTGTGAATTGGACTATCAGATGAGGGTATAGCGTATCATGATCATTGCCGCTATAGGTGATCGTGGAACGCGGGAGCATGGTTCTTGTTTCATTGTTCGTGGATACGAGGTGGACTATTGAACCGTATCCAAGCTTATCTATAGCGATGGCCGCTCTTGTGCCTGCTCCTCCTATGGTGACCTTATAATCAAACTTGGATGCAAAATCGAAGTTTATCTTTATATCAGAGACATATGCGGATGCGCCTTCGCCTGTACTGACATAGTAAAGTATAGAGGACAGAAGGTCCCAATCGGAATCTATTATGCTTAGCTTCCTTATATCGGATGCCTTCATTCCTTTCTCTATTATCATCTTTTCGATTACCGATGAATCCCATCTGATCTCATAATCGACACCGTTGTTCAGTCCTAGTGCGATTTTTGCATTCATGTCGTAAGACCCTCCTTCGCTTGATTTTAGGCCTCAATCTAAGTTTTGCAACAAAAAAGTTATGAACTTCTTGATAAAACCAGAAATATATGGCCAAGTCTTTGGTAAATTTATGTGAATAAGTATAAATTTATAAAAAATTAAGTATGAAAAAGCAAATTTAGTGCTGGTAGTATGATAAATTCAAATCACCGTCAAGCAATCTCTTGGTTGTTTTTCTAGATGGAGGTTAGATTCTATGGATTTGATTAAGAGGAAAGGAAAGCTGCGAAGCAATGCAACGCCGTATTTCTTCGTGGCTCCTGCCATTATCCTGTTGATTATCCTCATGCTCGTTCCGATAGTGATGGTTATCTGGTATTCATTCTTTGATAAGGTGGTCGTCACTAAAAACTCTAATTTCGTTGGATTTGCGAACTACGTGAAGGTTTTCCAGGATGATGTATTCTGGACTTCGGTATGGAATACCACTTATTACACTATCATCAGCGTTGTATTCCATCTATTGCTGGGCCTTGTATTCGCGTTAATGCTTAATTCAGACCTGATTCCTAGCGCGCTTAGGAATATCATGAGATTGCTCTTTATCCTGCCTTGGGTTTTGACGGTAACTATCGTTGCCATCGTTTGGAGACTTCTTCTCAGCCCAGATGGAATAATAAATTATGTATTGATGGGGGCTAACATAATCTCTGAGAAATATGCTTGGTTTTCTGAGATTGATCTGGCGATGCCTGCATTGATATTCGTGAATATATGGTCTGGATATCCATATTATATGGTTACGCTTCTGGCTGGATTGCAGGGCATAAGCAAGGACTACTATGAAGCTGCCACGCTTGATGGCTGCAATGGATGGCAGAAGTTCTGGTACATCACGCTACCGCAGCTCAAGCCTATCCTGCTTAGCACATCCATGCTTGATATCATCCTTACGATGAGGGTATTTGCCCTTGTCTGGACGGTGACCGGCGGAGGTCCGGGAACTTCGACAGAAGTTATGGGTACATATATATACAAAGATGCATTCAGCCGCCTTGATTTTGCAAGGGCTTCTACGAGTTCGGTCATCATCCTGATTCTGTCGATGATCATCTCTTATTTCTATATCAGGCTGCAGAAGGCAAAGGAGGAGTAGAAAGATGATTAAATCAATCGCTCGCAGGCGTAAGGTGGCCACGACACTTCTTATGATCGGTCTTCTTATCGGCCTGATATATTCGATATTCCCATTCCTTTGGATGATTTCGACTTCTCTTAAGCCGAATAACGAGGTATTTGCAATTCCTCAGACGCTTATCCCAAAGGAACCTACGCTGGATGCCTATGATACGATATTCCATTCTTCCACAAGGATGAGGTATTTTGCGAATAGCATCATCGTTTCCTTGGTGGTTACCGCACTTACCCTTGTGATTTCGATATTTGCAGGATATGCATTCAGCAGATTCGAGTTTAGGGGAAAGAAGCTTATGAATATGTTTATCATCAACACTCAGGCAATACCTCCTATCGCTTTGATGATTCCATATTTCTCGATGATCGTGATGATGAATCTTCATGATACGCTCTGGGCCCTTATATTAACTTATCTCGTATTTACATTACCTTATGGCGTTCTTATGATGACCGGTTATTTTAATACGATAAACAAAGCCCTTGATGAGGCGGTCATGGTTGATGGTGGGTCATCGATGACCATACTTTGGAGGATCTTGGTACCGATCTCCTTACCGGGAATCGTTGCTACTGCGGTGTATACGTTTATCCTTTCATGGAATGAGTACCTATATGCACTTACGCTTACGCAGTCTCAGTCGATGAGGACGGTGCCTGTTGGAATTCAGCTTCTTATCGGTGAGCATTTCTACGTATGGAATGAAATGATGGCTATGAGTTTCCTCGGATCCATACCAGTACTCATAATCTATCTTTTCTGTCAGAAATACGTTGTTGCTGGAATGACAGCAGGTTCGGTTAAGAGCTGAGAGTTTTATATTCTATCTTCTTTTGGGGGACCCCCATATGCCTTCATGGCGTATGGGGGATTATTTTTGATTAACTGATAACTCTTATGATATGTTCGAAGGATAGCGAGTTAGGCATTTTTGAGTTATCGCTTACCTTGCAGGGTGCCATAGACGTGGATTTGTAAGCACCCATTCGAACTCTTTTCTATAGTTCCTTGTTGTCTGTAGCCATCTATTGCCTTTGAGGTGTGGAATCATCCAGACATAATACATTGCGTAACCTGGAGCGGCTACCTGGCTGTGTGTCTTGAGGCCCGGGATAAGCGAGGCATAATCGCTCCTTACTATAGAAGCATCATCTTCGATTATGGATATTCCATATCCGTCATCAGGCAGGAATTTGTATAGGTATACCTCAGGATGCGGATGGTCATGCGGTGGGTAGCTGGCCCATCGACCCGGTAGCCCAACAACCTCGCCGAGAACCATGTTCGAATATGGTGCCGAATCGCCATCGAAGACTGTCCTGATTATCCTATCTGCCATACCGTCAAGAGTATTTTCTGCAGGCCTTGATAGCATGGAGTCTCCTTCCATGTAGACTACTGGCTTGAAGTCATTGTCATTCGGGCATCCTTCGATGCATAACTCTGAGTCCTGACAGGCTGTGATGAATATCGGAGTGTCTTGCGATAGATGGAATACGATCGGATCATCATCGAAGCATGACCTTCGACTTACATGATGATCCTTTCCGTCCAGCCTCACCGTAATTTCACCGGTTATCAGGAGAAATGCTCGTTCCTCGTGGCCTTGATCCTGGAAGGTCTCGCCTTTCGAGAGCTTGATATGGGTGACATTCAGAAGCATGTCGCTATCTGAAGAACAGATTACGTTCATTTTCTTCTTATTTGCAGGAATGATCATGAAATCATGATAACATGATTGGTAAATCTTGGTGAAAGATTCGGATTATATGATAATCTGTCTTAAGATAGAGGTGCCTTACATGATATATAAGCTTGATAATCCCAGGGTATGGAGGACATATACAGGTGGGGATAATCTTGATGTGATCCATGGCATGATGCCAGGTGCTCTGGGATCAAATTATCCAGAGGAATGGATAGTTTCGGATACGGCTTCGACGGGGAAGAAGGAGGGGGAAGGCCTTTCATTGATTCCTTCGTTAGGCAACCTCCCGCTTAAAAGCCTGATCTCTGATAGTCCAAGTCTTTTCCTTGGTAGCAGCCATGTTCGTAAGTATGGCCCACGGCTTGGCGTACTTACGAAACTCATTGATAGCGCAGAGCGGCTGACGATACAGGTGCATCCGGATAAGCTGAAGGCAATGGAGTACTTCTCATCTCCATTTGGTAAGACTGAGTGTTGGTATATATTAGGAGGATCTGATCCTTGCGTATATGCCGGTTTTCGGGAAGGGGTTACCAGAGAGCTGTGGAAAGATCTTTTCGATAAGCAGGACACGCAGGGATTGCTTGACTGCCTGATAAGGCATTCCGTAAAGGAAGGGGATACGGTTCTGATTCCCGGAGGCCTGCCTCATGCGATCGGTGCTGATACGTTTCTCATAGAGATTCAGGAACCTACTGATTATACATTGCGTTTTGAGAAGATCACTCCGCAGGGGTTGCAGATTTCAGACGAGCAGTGCCATCTAGGGCTTGGTTTCGATAGTATCTTCGATTGTTGTGATTATACGACATTTACGCCTGATGAGGCGAGGATGCAGCTTTTCCTTAGATCATATCCACGCTTGGATGAGGATGGGGTATCTCTATATAAGATAGTTGATTATATGGACACTCCATGTTTTGCTATGGATAAGGCCATGATAAGAGAGGGAAAGACATTAAAGCTTCCGGATGAGGGTTCTTTCTATGGGTTATACTGCTATCGAGGAGATGGTGTGATGGTTTCAGGTGATGAAGCCATGGATATCAGGCAGGGAGATCAATTCTTTATCCCAGCATCAGAGAAGGAAGTTTCGATTGGATCAAGGAAGGGCCTGATGGAGGTGTTCCTTATACGTGGTCCCATTGTTGGGTAAGATCGGGTTATGCCCCGCTTCCTGATTGCCGGGTTCTCCTACAAGTTGTATATTGTTACTAAGGAAATTAGAAGATGAGAGCTGACCGCATAAATAGGATGGAACAATGCATAATCGAACGAGGTTCCATGTCATTGCATGACATTGCGGAGAAGTTTGATATATCGATAAATACCGCACGGAGGGATATCGAGGAACTTACTGCGCGGGGAAACGTGAAGAAGGTCTATGGCGGAGTTGCTTCAGCAAATAATTCCACCGTCCTGACGACCGTATCCGAAAGGCAGCTCCGGAACTTCGACCTCAAGATGCGTATCGGCAAGGTTGCTGGCGAGTTCGTCTCTGATAATGCTCTTATCTTCATTGATTCAGGCTCGACTGCAGTCTGTATAGTTCCATTCATAAAGGATAGGAAGAACATAACTGTGATAACGCATAGCCTGACAGTTATGAATGAGGTTGCCAAGTATCCGAATATTAACCTCATAGGTATAGGTGGATCATATTATTATTCTCCTAATTCCTTTATAGGAATATCTGTGATAGAAACGATAAGCTCTATGACGTTTGATATGGTCTTCATCGGTACGACAAGCATCCTTCCTATAGGATTATCAACCAATATCTATCTTGAGGCTGAACTGAAGAAGACTATTGTTAAGCACGGCCGTAGGGTATTCCTACTTGCTGATAGCACGAAGATCGGTCAGCCTGCAGTGTTTAATTTCTGCTCATTCGATAACATCAATGTGCTTGTTACGGATAGCATGCCTGATCCTGATATGCTGAATATCCTGAAGAATCATGATGTTCAGGTCGTGCTTGCCTGATCATGGATGAGGGATATGAGCTCTATTTTTCGGAGGGCATCGATGATAGGCCTAGATATAGGCATCGTGACCGATACATTATCATATTCAATATCGCCGGGCCTTTTCAGGTAGTGATAAATAATCATCATATCCATATAGAGAAGGACAGTATCATCCTCCTTGGCGAAGATGATAATCTGCACCTTATCTCATCGCCTGAGGCCGATTTCTCAAGGTATGAGTTATATATCATGAAATCGTATGTGGATGACCTTTCCACATCAGCTACTGATCTTTCTGAGTGCTTCCGGTATAAGGATTTTGTAGATGTTAATGTCATAAGCCTCTCAGAGGCGGATGCTGCGCAGATCAGAGATCAGCTTGATCGTCTTCAACGCCTCTCTGATTTTGGTGATCATTATGGTTCATCGTTCTCCAAGCGACTTCTTATCTCATATATATTGCTTATTGCCAATATGAAATTCAGGCAGGCGTACGGATTGTCCCAGGATGACCTTCCTCTTCCTGGAAATTCTCGTTTCTATCAGATAGTTACTTATATAAGGGATAATTATTGGGAAGATATAACGATAGACGGACTCTCTCTTAAATTTGGCATCAGCCGTAATGATCTTTGTGGCTTGTTCCGTCGGTTCACAGGGCGTACCCCGATTCAGTATCTGATAGAATATCGTATATCGAAGGCAATGGAGTTTCTTAAGGATGCGGTCTCTGCCGAAGGGGTATGTAATAAGGTCGGATTTAATAACTATCCTCATTTCTCACGTACCTTCAAGAAACGTGTCGGAATGAGTCCTAAGCAATATCAGAACATGGTACGTAACCTTCATTGATGGTAAACTAGTTGTATAGTTTGAAGCAGTCATTGTTAAAATATTCCAATAGATTATAAAAAAATTACAAATAAAATATAAAAAAGCAAAAATATTGGTCGTATAAATCAAAAATGCTGTGACTTCAAGTGTATACTGCAACAAAATAACTTGGAGGTTAACAATGGTGAAAAGGAAAGTATTTGTACTCCTTCTTGCTGCATTGCTTTGCGTTGCTCCTGCTTTCGCTAGGGGAGCAAGTGAGAGTTCTGATGATGAAGTCGTGGAAATCAGCTTTATTCAGTGGTGGGAACCGGAGCTTCCTGAAGGATCCCTTAGGGCGATAATGGATGAATTCGAGGCAGCTAACCCGGATATCAAGGTAACGCTCATTTCCGGACCTAATGCCTCTATCTATGATCAGATCATCGCCGGTACCGCTACAGGTACGCTTGCCGATGTTGTCGGAATGGATGGTAAGTGGGTATATGATCTGACGATGGCTGGTGGAGTCATTCCTCTTGATGATTATCTTGCAGAGAGTCCATATACTGAAGATATCTCCATCATTACGAAGGTTCATGATGACAGTATGATGTTCCCTCTCGTTACCTTCCTGTATCCCCTTTACTGCAATATGGATCTTCTCAATGAAGCTGGCTATACGGAGCCGCCGAAGAATAGATCGGAGTTTGCAGAGATGGCGAAGGCTGTAACGAATCCTGCAGAGAATAAGTATGGCTGGATTCTTCCAATGCCAGTACAGTCCTCTACCGGTCTTCGTGTTGAGCTTATGTCCCTCTATTGGGCAAATGGCTATTCCATGCTTAAGGACGGAAAGCCAAATCTTTGCAACCAGCATATGTATGATGTCCTCAATTATGCCAAGGATCTTTATGATACGGCGGTTTCTCCTGGAGCATTCGCAAAGATGGAGCAGGATAAGAACGAGGAATTCGCAAATGGAAATGCTGCGTTCGCTTTCTCTTCATTGGCCGCGCTTAATATGCTTCTGGAAAGGAATCCTGATCTCAATCTTGTGCTTACCGATGTTCCGGCAGAGGATGACTACACGGGTCAGCGTGGTATTAGGTATGCAGACTGGGGCGTTGGAATAAGCGCGTCGTCAGAGCATCCGGATGAAGCATGGAGGCTTATCGAGTATCTCATCAGCCCGGAAGTCAACCAGAAGTTCGCTTCGCTGGCAAAGGGATTCCCTGGAAATACCTCTGTCGTTCCTGATTGGGTTAATGATCCAAACCCGATCTACCAGCAGGCTTTCGATATCTTCCAGAGAAGCACGCTCGTAAATGAGTACCTTGCCCTCCCGAATTCTGATGAGATGGGCCGCAGGTTTGCAACTGAGATCCAGAAGTTCTTTGATGGTCAGTGCACGGCTGAAGAGGCTTGCCAGGCAGCTCAGGAGAGCTGGATGGAGATCTGGGTCTGATCCAGATAATAGCTTGATACAAATGGGAATGCCGAATGGCATTCCCTTATTTAGGAGTATAACAAATGTCATTAGTCACGATGTCGTATCTGCTGAAGAAGGCTCAGAAAGGCCACTATGCTGTCGGAGCCTTTAATTTCCCTGATCTTTCCAGCATCCAGGGCATTGCCCAGGCTGCTGCCGCAAAGAAGAGCCCTGTCATCATCATGCCTGCAGTCTTGACTATGAACGAGATGGGCGATGAGATGTGTTACTCAACGATTGAGACGATAAGCCATGAGTATCCTGATATCGATATAGCAATCCATCTTGATCATTGCTCGGATTTCGAAAGGATAAAAAGATGTATTGATTATGGTTATACTTCCGTTATGATCGATGCTTCTGCGTATCCCTTCGAGGAGAATATCGAAAGAACCTGCAGGGTTGTTGAGTATGCTTCTCGCTATGGTGTGACTGTCGAGGCAGAGCTTGGGCATATAGGTGGAACAGAGGATGATATCTCTGTCGACGAGCGTGATGCCTTGTTTACGAAGGTCGAGGATGCAGTTGAGTTTGTAAAGCAGACGAATGTCGGTGCTCTTGCCATTGCAGTAGGAACCGCTCATGGGTTCTACAAATCGACTCCTAAGCTTGATTTTGATAGGATTGCAGCTATCCGTGCAGCAATCGATGTTCCGCTTGTGCTTCATGGTGGTTCTGGTGTTCCTGATGAGGATTTCAAGAAGGCAATAGCCCTCGGTATCACAAAGATCAATGTCGGAACCGAACTCAAGGTCCATGGAAATTTTGACGTCCAGAAAGCTGCGTATGCTACGGCTGACCATGGTGATGTCAGGAAGATCCAGGCTCTCGTGAGGGCTAAGACCCAGGAGATCGTAGAGCATAAGATCGATGTGTTCGGGAGCGCAGGGAAGATGGTTGAGGCATGAAGTGCTTCGCTGGAATTGATATAGGATCAACTAACGTCAAGATACTTGTGATCAATGAGGATGGTGCTGTGGAATACACAGCATCATCTTCTACGCCCCGGCTCATTGATCATGGGCTTAAATGTTTTGATATACGGGCCCTTGATGATATCATCGATTCATTTATAGATGAAGCACGTATACGCTGCCATGGGGACCTTGTTTCTGTTTCCTTCTCTTCTGTGGGGGAGACGGTAGTTCCTATTGATCCGTCAGGCCGAGTGCTTGCCGCTCCGGTGTTCTGGGATGAGAAGAATGCATCTCCGACAGATGGGGAGATGAGGATCATCGAAGACAACACCTGCTATTCGATAGATGGTGTATCCGTGAATGGGTTGATGATGTCTCTGGAGAAGATCCTGTGGTATGAGGCCCGATTCAGGGAGCAGCGGCTGAAGGCTGCAAGCTATCTTCCGCTTGCGTCATATGAGGTATACAGGAAGACCGGATGTGGCTTCTGGGATTATTCCTTAGCCAGTCGTAGTCATGCATATGATGTGTTTCGGAAGGAATGGAATCATCGTCTGCTTGATGAGCTTGGCTTGGATGAACCAGGTGAGATCCGCCCTATGGGGACCTATGCTGGCTCTGCCGATGGGATGGTGTATGGCGTTGGCGGCCATGATCATGATATTGGATTATTCGGACTTTATTCTGTCCTGGGCTTTGAAAGCTTCCTCTTTGATTCAATGGGAACCAGCTCTACCGTATCGATAATAACTGATGATGTTGACGCGATCGATGGTAACAAGACCTTCCTGAATAGCAATGGCGGCGTGATAAACGGATTCAGAGATGGGCAATTCATCGTTTTCCGTGCATGTTCTCGATATGGAGCGATACTTTCATTCTGGATGCATCATTTTGGCCTAGAGGCCGATGATTGCGGATACGCAGAGATTAATGAGCGCATGCGCAGTGTATTTGATGGAAGATTTGCATTCCTGATGCGCTGTGGAGGCAACTTTCTCAGTCCGGATATCCTTGCGAGGAATGAGATCGATATTCATCGCCTTAATATGTCGATGCCTGCAGAGTATTTCATAAAGAGCGCCTATGCATACTGTGCTATGAAGACCCGTGATATAGTTGATAATCTCCTTACATTCTCTACTCGTAAGGATCCTGATTACTATATCGGTGGAGCCGCTATCGGTAATGATCTATTCATGCGATATAAGGCTACCGTGCTGGGCCGGAGTCTTAAGCATGTACCAGTGAAGGAGATATGCGCCCTTGGTGCTGTCTGCTCTGGCATTATTGCCTCTGGTAATGATGCTGTCCTTTCTTCGATATCGGACAGGCTATCCTCATCGGAGACAGTGGTTCCTGATGATTCTATCTCTGCTGATGCAGAGGCTGCCATGAGGTATTACGAGGGCTTCGTTTATTGACGGAGGAGGTCTATGAAGGGAATAACCGTCGCAGGCTCGCTGGTTTTTGATATGACACCGATCATTTCTGCAGGAAGCCAGCTTAGCCTTATCGGTGGATCTCAGGCATATCTTGATCAGATAGAGGCAAGCATAGGTGGATGTGTCGGCAATACGGGGGGTGCCCTTCATAGGCTTGGTTTTCCTGTAAAGCTTGTCGGAAAGGTTGGAAATGATGCGTTCGGACATATGGTGCAGGACGTTATCTCGGGATTCGGCTGCCAGGCTTCGATAATCATATCCAATGATGCTGCCACATCATGTTCGATCATACTGCTGCCAGATGACGGTAATCGGATAATATTGCATAAGAAGGGGGCTTCGAACCAGATTGAAGCTGATGAGATACTCGCATCGCTTTCCTTGGAGTCCTCAATACTTCACCTTGGATATCTGTTTAATCTGGGCGGATTATGGACTGATGGAGGTGCTTCTCTTCTCGAGCTATTGCGCCATGTTCATGACAAGGGTATTGCGATAAGTGCTGATACAAGTTCCATAAAACGTGGAGATGTCGATTTCTCATACCACCGTACGATGCTTGAGAAGGTACTCGGCCATTGTGATATCTTCATGCCTAGCGTTAGCGACATAGTTCCTCTATATCCATGTTCATCTCATGATGATATCTTCAATATTGCTCGTTATTTCATAGAGTGTGGGGCAGCGATTGTCCTTATAAAGAACGGAAGTGGAGGTATGTTCCTTCGGACTGCGGGCCTTGATAGGTTGGAGCGCATACCGGCTTTGTTCCATACGGAATATCAGGCTACCCTGTGGGCTGATAGGGAAATATGGATGGAAGCGCCAAAGGTTGAGCATATAATATCTACTACTGGCGCTGGTGATATCGCGGTAGCAGGATTCCTAGCTTCCTTCTTGCTTGACGAACCATTGTCTCCAGAACAGGCTGTTTCAGTATCAACGGCCTTAGCTGGTATAAGTCTTGGCTCAAGGGATGCGACAAGCCTTATTCCTTGTATTGATCAAGTACTTGCGTCGTTATCCATGGATTGAGCTTTCTTCTTCGCGAATATGAAGAATCGTCCTGCAAGATAGTTGCATATGCCAACGGCGAGGTTCGCGATGAACTTCCAGAGCGTGTGATTCCATGCCATGATGTCGACGGCTACGAACATTATCGCTATATCCAGCACGCCGCTTAGCGCACGGCATGCATAGAAGTATCCAAGTTCTGCCAGGAATGAATGCCTGTTCCTTGCGCCTTTCACGCTGAAGACGATGTACTTGTTCGTAAAGAACGCGAACGTGACAGCGAGGAACCACGACAGTGCGACTGAAACGACATTCGTGAGTCCGATCATCCTGTAGAGGACCTCATAGCTAAGCATGTTCACCGCTGTGGCCATGGCCCCGAATATGCAGTAGATGATGAAGTCATGAGGTCGTTTCATGTCCAGATATCCCAGAGACAGGAGTATATAGCGAATCATGATTTCTGGATATACCCAGGAAGGGCAGGGATGATGCCTGCTAGGCATCATCCCCAGCTTGCTAGAATTCTATGAGCTCGTATTTCCTGGAGCCATAGCCGAGCTCTGCGGCGGATTCGATGGTATGGATGCCGTTCCTGCTGTTGACCCTCTCCATGAAATGCTCACGTCCTGGATCATCTGAGCTCATCACGAGATCGATGCAGGCCTGATCGATCGCGACGGGATCCAGGGATGCGAGTATCCCTATATCCTTCATGCAGGGATCTTCTGCGACCATGCAGCAGTCACAGTCAACCGAGAGATTCTTCATCACATTGATGAAGGCTATGCGGTCCTTGAAATGTTCAACGACACTCATCGCGGCATCAGCCATTGCCTCAGGGAATTCCTCCTTGCTTGCATGCTCCTGCCATGTCCTATAGCGATCATCTGTCTTTCCTGCTGAATGGATCAGGGCCTTGCCGGCACGGCTTGCGCAGCCTATCGAGAGCTGCTTGAGCGCACCACCGTAGCCACCCATGGGATGTCCCTTGAAATGAGCCAGGACAAGCATTGAGTCATAGTTCATGATATTCTTGCCAAGATGGTTCTCCTTAAGGACCTTTCCGTTAGTGATTGGCCAGATCACGTCCGGGCCTTCCGCATCCATGAGATCCACATCGAAGTATCTGGTCCATCCATGCTCCTCGAGGAGCTTCCAGTGGGATTCCGTGTTATCACGGACTCCGCCAGCGGCATCGCCATATGCCGTATTGCACTCGACGATCGTTCCGTGGACCTTGTCGACCATCGGCTTCCAGAATTCCGGATGCAGATAGTTCTGGTTCCCTTTCTCTCCTGAATGGATCTTCACCGCTACTTTTCCCGGTAGCGTGATTCCCAGCTTATCATAGGCCTCTACGACCTTTTCCGGTGTGAGGCCACGCGTGAAATAGACTTTTGATCTCATATGTTCCTCCATTTATCGGACAGCGGTCCTGTGTGTTGCTGATCAATATTCTCCAATCCTATTGTCCCGTCCATGGTGCCATTTGCCACCGATGCCGTATCAGAGACTCGATCAAGGCCTGGTAAGATGCATGTATCCTTATTGATCTCCTGCCGCCCTGATCGCAGTTATTATCTTCTTATGAATGCAGTATCAGATGATGGAATACCGGAATCATCAGATATGCATCTCTCTGCGCGCATATGAAGATCATGCTTCTCCCTTAGTTTCGAGATGGTTGCCATCATAGGAGAGCTATGATGCGCATCCAGCGCTTCCTGATCTTTCCAGGCGTCGATGAGCAGCACTGTCTCTGGATCATCAAGGGAAAGGAAGTATCCGTATCCTTCGTTCCCGTGCTCTTTCCGTATGAGATCGGCCGTGCCGCTTCTTTCCATTTCCTCTGCAAAGCGTCTGGCGCTGCCATTCCTGCCTGTATAATAAAGATGCATTACTATGCTCATTTATCAGATCCTCGCTGCCATCGGCCTCATACGATATCCCCATCGATACGGCCGTTGAGGAGCTTTCCCCCGGTGATGTCCAATGATGGGTACATCATCTTGAGATCCTTCACGGCAGGCGGGAGCGAACTGCCTCCAGACGTTGCGAATATCACTATCTTCTTCCCCTCAAGGCCGCAGCCTTCGATGAATGTGCTGATTATCCTCGGGGCGACACCCCACCAGATCGGGAATCCTATGTATAGGGTGTCATATGCCGAGAGATCGGGAAGGTCCCCTGCTATTGCCGGACGCGCGGACTCATCCTTCATCTCAGCAGAACTCCTGCTCTTCCTGTCTGTCCAGTCTAGGTCAGCGGCAGAGTAGGGCCTCTCCGGCCTTATCTGGTAAATGTCAGCCTTGATAGCATCCGCAAGCTTCCTTGCGGCTCTTCCTGTGACGCCGCTTGCGGAAAAATAGGCTATAAGCTTCTTCATCTATCATCACTCCTTGATGCGGTCCTTCCGAGAAGGTCAGATATGAATTTCCTCGTTATCTCGTATACAGTCAGCTTCCGAGGCACCATTCCTGCATTCCTCATCGCATCCAGCTGCTTCTCCGTCGGATGAGCATATGGATAGACGCCATACATGAATGGGTAGAACTCATAGATGAAGTCGCTGCGTTCCGTTCCCGAAAGATGCGGGAAGTACATTGATAGACAGCCATCCATAAGCGCTATCGTCCTGCCATACTGTACCTTGAAGGCCGTCAGCTTCTCGATGCGGCTGTTCTCCTCTATGTCATAGAGGTTCATGGACTGTATCCTGAGGAGCGTCTCGCGGCTCTTGAGCGAACATGCGATGGCTTCGGCAAAGCCTTCTGCCCCCTCAGCCTGCCCATCCCTCAGGATCTTCTCCAGATCATCACCCCAAAGCCCATACTCCTCTTCAAGGATAGCAAGGAAGATCTCCTCCTTCGTCTGGAAATAGTTATATATAGAGGGTCGGGACAGGCTTGTCTCCTTGCTGATCTCCTTCAGTGTGATCTCATGGAATGACATCGTCTCATAGAGCTTTCTGCAGGCCTCGACGATCTCCGCAGGCCTCTGCCGTACGATTTCCTTTGATACCTTAGCCATTGTCTTTTCTGACTCCGTGTCAATAATATGGTACGACTGACATCGTGTCAATAAAATCCGTCAGGCATCTGCTGCCGTGTCACAGGATCGCCAGGATCTTCGTATCCGGAGGATCGTAGCTTGAATACGTGGAAAATCGTGCCTTACCTATTGAATATCCTTCGATGCGGTGGTATTGTTATTACAACGATTAAATAAATGCTTAATCGTAGGAGTAAAGCGATGAAGAAGACATATGGTATCGAGGTCGATTGCGCCAACTGCGCGAATAAGATGGAAAGTGCGGCTCAGAAGACAGCTGGAGTAAAGAGCTGCTCTGTTAACTTCATGATGCAGAGGATGACCGTCGAGTTCGAGGATGGTGCGGATCGGTCTTCCGTCATGGAGAACGTCAGGCACAACTGCAAGAGGGTCGAGAGCGACTGCGAGATTTTCATCTGAGATGCGGATCCTAACGGAGGCTTTATATGAATAAGAAGCAACGGCAGATGCTTATCCGCATAATCATCTCGGCTGTGATGATGGTGGCGCTGGCCTTCATTCCTGTGCAGGGCATCATGCGATTTGGGCTCTATCTGGTGGTATATCTCATCATAGGATATGACATACTCAGGAAGGCCGTGGGCGGGATCATCAGGGGGCAGGTCTTCGATGAGTGCTTCCTGATGGCTACCGCGACCGTAGGCGCCATGGCATTGGCAATCTATGAGAGGAGCGGAGACTATACGGAGGCAATCGCCGTGATGCTCTTCTATCAGATCGGGGAGCTGTTCCAGAGCTATGCAGTAGGCAAGAGCCGGAAGAACATCACCGAGCTGATGGATATCCGCCCGGATTATGCGAACATCGAGCGCGACGGGAAGCTGGAGCGCGTGGATCCTGACGATGTGGCAGTTGGTAGCGTCATCGTCGTGCAGCCTGGCGAGAAGGTCCCGCTTGATGGCGTGGTGATCGAGGGCGACTCCTCGCTCAATACCAGCGCCCTTACCGGGGAGAGCCTCCCGAGAAGCATACAGGAAGGAGATGAGATCATCTCCGGATCGATCAACATGACCGGGGTCCTTAAGGTACGTACGACAAGGGAGTTCGGGGAATCCACCGTCTCGAAGATCCTCGATCTCGTGGAGAACGCCAGCTCCCGCAAGTCCAGGTCAGAGGACTTCATATCCAGGTTCGCCCGTGTCTATACCCCTGCCGTATGCATAGGCGCACTGCTTCTGGCCCTGCTGCCTCCGGTGGTGAATACCGTCCTCGGCAATGCCGCGGGCTGGGAAGTCTGGATCTACCGCGCGCTTACCTTCCTCGTGATATCATGCCCATGCGCGCTTGTCATATCGATTCCGCTATCGTTCTTCGCCGGAATCGGAGGGGCGAGCAATGCCGGCGTGCTTGTGAAGGGGTCGAACTATCTTGAGACGCTCTCGAAGACAAAGGTCGTTGTCTTCGATAAGACCGGAACGCTTACTAAGGGAACATTCGAGGTGAATGGCATACACCATAGTGCGATCGAGAACGAGAGGATCATCGAGTATGCCGCTCTTGCGGAAAGCTCATCATCCCATCCGATAGCGAGAAGCCTCCAGAGGGAATACGGAAAGGCTCTCGACAGAAGCAGGGTGAGCGAGGTCCATGAGATAAGCGGAGGAGGAGTCATTGCCAAGGTCGATGGCCGTACTGTCGCCTGCGGAAATGACAAGCTGATGCGTTCGATAGGCGTCGAGCCCATACCATGCCATAGCGTCGGAACCATAATCCATGTCGCAGTCGATGGCAGCTACGTAGGCCATATCGTCATAAGCGATGTCCTGAAGCCCCATTCCGCTGAAGCGATGAAGGAGCTGCGGAAGGCCGGTATACAGAAGATCGCGATGCTGACCGGAGATGCGAAGAGGGTGGCCGATGATGTCGCTGAGTCTCTTGGCATAGATGTCGTCTACAGCGAGCTGCTGCCCTCTGATAAGGTCGATAAGGTCGAGGAACTCCTGCAGTCAAAGCCGGCTAAGGCCGCTCTTGCCTTCGTTGGCGATGGTATCAATGACGCTCCCGTGCTGAGTCGTGCCGATATAGGGATCGCGATGGGAGCGCTTGGGTCCGATGCCGCGATAGAGGCTGCCGATGTCGTCTTGATGGATGATGACCCACTGAAGATAGCGAAGGCGATAAGGATATCCCGCAAGTGCCTGAGGATCGTATATGAGAATATCGTATTCGCGATAGGGGTAAAGGCTATCTGCCTTCTCCTTGGAGCGCTGGGAATAGCCAATATGTGGCTGGCGATCTTCGCTGATGTAGGCGTCATGGTCATAGCAGTGCTTAACGCGATCCGGACGCTATTCGTGAAGAACCTCTGATAGAATGCCTCCCTCCGACAGGGAGACATATATTAATTGATATTATCATTCTAATATAGGAAATATATTCTATATGTAATATCTCAAGCCTCAATCAGATGGATTCACGCAATGCCGAAAGGTTAGCTACCTTGGACCATATGGTAATAATACAGCTGCCGAGGCATTGATACGACCTTCCTGTATCTCGGTCCTTTCTGTTATAATCCCTTACTATGTGAGGTAATTGATGCGATACGAGGATATGGAGTTCGAGAACCTTAGGAATGTGTATCAATGCATTGCCGATCTTCCCGGCGGGCTATCCAGGGCGGGGGTCGCTAAGAACCTTTCCTTATCCCGCACCGCCGTATCACTCATAGTCTCAAGCCTCATCTCTGCCCGTCTTGTCTCAGAAGGGACGAATCCGATAGATACCGGAAGAGGCCGTCCTGGACTACCTTTGCTCATTGATGACTCATACTGGCGCGTCGTGGGTGCCGCGCTTGATGTCGGTAAGTGGCAGTTCGTCATCTGCGACCTTTCAGGGAATATAGTCAGGTCATTCGAGCATCTTGCCGATGTCTCGTCACCCTCGCTCATGGAGGATGCGCTTATCGATGGCATCAAGCGCATACAGGCCGAATATGGCGATGTGCTGATCCCTGGAATAGGCATCGGCGTGCCCGGCATCGTTGATACCACGAAAGGCGATCTTCTCTTCGCCTTCGACCAGAGCTGGCTTGATAGCTTCAATATATCCGAGAGGGTAAGGAAGGAGACTGGAATGAAGGCCTATGTCATGAATAGGCATACGCTTGAAGGTGTCTCGGAGTTCCGCTATGCAAACCCTGAGAAGATCCGCGACATGATATACATCGGTGTCGGCTCAGGTATCCGCTCCGCGATATTCTCCGATGGCAAGCTTATGCAGGGGGCGCATTTCAGCGCTGGACGTATAAGCCATCTGCAGGTCAATCCCAATGGACGGCAATGCTCATGCGGAAGATATGGCTGCCTGATAACTGAGGCAAATTCATTCGCGCTCCATGACTATGTGATCGAACTGCTCTCTGCGGGTGATGAGGCATCCGTTCTCAGGGGCCACGAGGGTGAGCTTACCACCTCGATGATAATCCAGGCCGCTGATAGCGGCGATGCCGTGGCTGCCGCGGCGGTAAGGCGGGTCGCGACTGCGTTGGCCAAGGTCATCTGCATGGTCGCTGATGTCGTGGATCCACGCAAGGTCGTCATCGGCGGACCGGTGGGGACATCTGACTCGCTTGTGGTGTTCGTAAACGCCTCATTGGATGACTATTACTCGAAGAGCGTGCTTCCATTCGGGCGCTTCCGTGCCTCGAAGGCTTCTATCGCAAGCTTTTCCGCAGCTCATGGTGGAGCCTTCCTGGTCCTTCAGGATGTCATTCCGCTGATGTTGTCGCTGATTAGAAGCTCCAGAAACCGCATTGATTTGTAATTTCTATTGACAAACCGGAATGAGCTGGTATCCTATTTCTATAGTATTTTGTCAATCTGATTAACAAAATACCCTGAAAGGAGGTCTCTGATGCTAGGAGTCGGTCTCATAGGATTAGGGATGATCGCTGATACTCACGTCTTGGCGATCTCTTCATCATCTAACTGTTACCTGAGGGGGGCGTTTGATTCGGTTCCTGGCAAGGCTGAGGCCTTTGCCGCCAAGAATGGCGGCATTGCCTATGATTCCCTGGAGGCCATGCTATCCGATCCTGAGATCAGCATCATATCGATCACGACACCGTCCGGCTTCCATCTTGAGCCTGCCCTTGAGGCCGCACGCCACGGTAAGAATCTCCTTATAGAGAAGCCTATCGAGGTAACGTACGAGCGCGCGCGACAGATCATCGATGCAGCCAGGGAGAACGGCGTGCTGGTATCGGGCGTGTTCCAGTCAAGGTTCCAGGAGGCTGCCCGTATCGTCAAGGACGCCATAGACAAGGGCCGCTTCGGCCGCATCGTGCTTGCGGATGCGTACATCAAGTGGTATCGGAGCCAGGAATACTATGATTCCGGAGCATGGCGCGGTACCTGGAAGATCGATGGAGGAGGAGCCCTCATGAATCAGGGCATCCACGCCATAGACCTCCTGCAGTGGTTCATGGGAAAGGCCGTGAGCGTCTCTGCCTCTACAGCGACGCTGGCTCATGAGCGTATCGAGGTCGAGGATGTAGGCGCCGCCGTCGTGCGGTTCGAGAATGGCGCGATCGGCGTGATCGAAGGGACCACGGGAGCCTATCCTGGATCGCCTAAGCGCATAGAGATCCATGGCACCGATGGCTCTGCCGTCCTTGAGGAGGATTCGATAACCGAGTGGAGCTTCCGCGATAGCACGGAGGAGGATGCCGAGATACTCAGGCGCTTTGCATCAGCCTCATCTGCCGGCGGGTCTAATGATCCGAAGGCGATAAGTTACACGGGACACCTGAAGGAGTATGAGGATTTCGCTGAGGCCATCATGACAGGACGCCGTCCTTTCATAACCGGAGAGGATGCGGCTGAATCGGTGAGGCTGATAGAAGGTATATACCAGAGCGCTAAAAGCGGTAGCTCCGTAGCTCTCTGATGTAATAGCAAGGAGGAAATAGAATGAGAAAGGCTTTGATTGTTTCGCTTTGCCTTATCATGGCAATGGGCTCGCTGTTTGCTCAGGGTGGCAGCGAGAATGATGTATTCCCATCCAAGACCGTTGAGGCAACGGTAGGCTGGTCTGCCGGCGGTGGCGGAGATGTCGTGTTCCGTGCCCTTGCCGCAGTCTTCCCGAAGTATGCCAACGGACAGACGATGGTTATCAAGAACGTCAATGGAGCTTCTGGAATAACCGGAGCCATCGAGTTCCTCAATGCTTCCAAGGATGGATACAGTGTCATGCACTGGAATAACGCATCCCTTACGAAGACGCATCTCTCAGATGTCCCTGTGACCGGTGCTGATACATTCGAGGCAGTTTGCCAGGTCGTCTCTTCCTACAACTACCTCGTTGTTCCTGCCGATTCCCCGTATCAGACGCTGCAGGATCTCATCGATGCGGCCCTTGCTGCTCCTGAGACCGTAACGATCGGAAACGCAGGCGCCCAGGGCGGTAACCACATGGCAGCACTCCTCTTTGAGGATGCCGTAGGCGCTACATTCGTCCATGTTCCGTTCTCTGGCGGTGGCCCGGCTATCACCGGCGTGCTTTCAAAGCAGGTTGACTGCGTAATGGCTAACGCTCCAGAGGGCATCTCCAACGTTGAGAATGGCCAGCTGAGGATCCTTGCCGTATTCGCACCTGAGCGCTATTCCGCATTCCCTGATGTTCCTACGGGACATGAGTGCGGTGTCGACCTCGATCTCCCGCAGTGGAGAACCGTCGTATGTCCTCCAGGAACGCCTGAGGAGAGGATCAACCAGCTGGCTGAGATCTTTAAGCAGTGCGTCGAGGATCCTGAGTTCATCGCGGCTATGGAGAGCCAGTGCGTAGAGGTTACTTATAAGGGGCCGGCTGAGGCCGATGCATTCATGCATGAGGAAGATGCCAGATACGCTGAGCTGGTGGCTTCAACTACTTTCTAAGTCTTTTCGCAAGGGGCTGTGCGAGGCGTGCAGCCCCTCTTGATGGAGATTCAAGATGACAAAGAACACGAATAAGGCAGCTGATTTCTGGGTCGGTTGTGCGATGATGGTGGTAAGCATCATCTTCTTCGTCTCTGCCTGGAAGATGCCGGATTCTCCAAGGGGCATCGGGCCTGGAGATTATCCTATGTTTGTATGTGTCCTTCTCTTCATCCTCGGACTTGTCCAGGCATTGAGGGTGCTGGTTACGGAGAAGGGTATACCGGGAATAGACTGGCAGGGCGTCAATAAGCGCTTCCTGCTGCGTGCGTTCATCATGTTCGCTGCGACCTTCCTTTATTATTTCCTGATGAGGATCATCGGTTTTCCGATCACGACGATGGTCTATCTCTTTGGATCTATGATGTTCTTCGGATACAAGAACAAGATAAAGGCTGCAATCATCAGCGTGGTCTTCACGCTGTTCGTATATCTTCTATTCGTTAGGGTGTTCCAGGTACTGCTGCCCAGCGGGTTCCTGATCTGAGGAGGCGACATGTTACCAGAACTGCTTAATGGTCTTGCTAATGTCTTTCACCCGATGACATTCCTTCTGATGGTATTCGGAACGATCGTCGGTGTCGTCATCGGTGCGCTCCCCGGGCTTTCCGGGTCAACAGGGATCATTCTGCTGCTGCCGCTGGTGTACCAGCTGGATGCCGCGACCGCCATCGTCATGCTCTGCGGACTCTTCTGCGGCTCGATGTACGGTGGCTCTATCGCCGCGGTACTCCTGAATACTCCCGGTACGCCATCGGCTGCAGCTACCATGCTTGATGGCTATCCTCTCTGTCAGCAGGGGCTTGCAGGTAAGGCGCTCGGTGTCTCTGCGACATCGTCTTTCCTCGGAGGACTGATCTCCTCGATCTGCCTTATCCTCATCGCTCCGCAGCTTGCCAAGATCGCGCTTTCGTTCCATGCCGCTGATTACTTCGCGCTCTCGCTCTTCGGCCTTACCATCATGGCAAGTACCGATAAGAACATCGTCAAGGGCCTTATCTCCGGCGTGTTCGGACTGCTGATCTCCACGGTTGGAATCGATGCCGTTGCCGGTCTTGACCGCTTCACATTCGGCAACTACCAGCTGATGAGGGGCTTCCAGCTTCTGTCCGTGCTTATAGGCGTATTCGCCCTCAGCGAGGTCTTCGTCATCGTGCAGAAGGGCGGCGAGAGGGAAGGGACCTCCCAGCAGCAGAAGGTCGGAAGGGTACTGCCTTCGTGGGTTGACTTCAAGGGATTCGCATTGGCTGCTATCGTTGGAGCCGTTATCGGAGTATTCATCGGAATCATCCCCGGAACGGGTGGATCTATCTCCTGCTTCCTTGCCTACAATGTCGCGAAGAAGCTCTCGAAGCACCCTGAGAAGTTCGGCCATGGCGCCTTGGAGGGAGTTGCGGCTCCTGAGGCATCGAACAACGGAACGACCGGTGGTGCGCTCATCCCGATGCTCACGCTCGGCGTCCCCGGTGATGTAGTCACCTCTGTCATGCTCGGTGCGCTTATCCTCATCGGCGTGCGCCCGGGTCCGATGCTCTTTGTCGAGAATCCTGATATCGTCTACATGATCTTCGCAGGTATGCTCATCGTCCAGTTCATCATGCTTGCCGCAGGACTGGTATGCGCGAAGTTCTCGCCGAAGATCCTCAAGATCCACCAGACGATCCTCATGCCGATCATCGCGGTACTCTGCATCGTCGGCGCGTACTCGAACGCCAATAACATGTTCGACGTGCTTATCGCGATACTCTTCGGACTGCTTGGATTCGGCATGAAGAAGTTCGGATATCCTGGCGCGCCTCTTGTCCTCGGCCTCATCCTCGGTCCTATCGCGGAGGAGAACCTCAACAGGGCCCTTGTGATATCTGACAACAACTGGTCGGTCTTCATCACCAGCCCGATATCCTGCATCTTCCTGCTTCTATCCGCGGCATCCATCATCTATGCGATCTACACGAACATAAGGGATGGACGCAAGGAGATGGCTGAGAAGACGGCATAAGGAATATTGTCCATTCAATCCTTGGGGGCCTCACGGAAACGTGAGGCTCCTTATTCTCAGTGATCATCCTTGTATCCGTAGTTCTGCTTAGAATCTTGTTCCAAATGCAATGCTTTTCAAAGTAAGGATAAGAAGCTTAGGGAATCACGATAAGAAGGAACATATCAGTCAGCAGCACATGAAGAGAAAACAAAACCACCGGTTGCCCGGTGGCGATAACCAAGGGAGATTAGTTATCTTTCCAGTATCGCAGGTCTTTCAAGGTTCATTCCGCCTGCGCTTACTACTACCTTAGGGAACAGTACCGGCCCTGTTACCATCTGCACGCCATCCTTGGTGACGATGCATGTGTCCTCGCTCTTCGTGCCCGTGATCGAGGGATTCCAGCAGAAGGCCTGATGGTCCTGGATCCTTCCGTTCGTGGTGAAGCCGACCCTGTAGTCACGGCCAGCGTATCCGATAGGACCGCCCTGATGATGCTTGTCGAACTCCTCGCCGTATCCTAGCTCCTCATACATCCTCTTTCCGGCAAGGAGCGCGTCGGAATAGATCGTTCCGGGCCTTGATGCCGCGATGTAGGTGCCATCTATGATCTGGTTATCATGGTACTGCTTCTTGAGGGCATCGCTGAGAGGGGAGAGGCTGACGTATCTTGTCATGCAGATGATGAGGCCATCCCTTCTGAAGTTCCCTCCGATCTGTACGAGGTTCTCTACGGTCTTTCCTGTCGGGAGCGGATGCCTGTATGACCTGATCCTCTCATCGGCGGCTACCATGCATGAGACCATCTCCAGACCTCGGTCTTCCATGTTCTTGATTATCCTCGCGGCGATGGAGTATTCGATGTCACCCTTAGCGATGGTCGCTGCGGCCTCTTCCATGGCCTCTGAGGCATCGTGGCCATTGCTGAGGTATCTATCGATCTCGGCCTCGGTAAGATCCATGCGGATTCCCTTTATATCCTCGGCTATGCTGCCTTCTCCGAAGTCCTTTCCGACCTTGCCGCCATCTGTCAGCGCCGCTATCTCCTTGCCTTCGAATCCCGAGTCATGCCAGACGCCAGCCTTGATATCAAACCCAAGCTCTCCGAGGTTCTCCTCGGCAGCCATGCGGGGTGCCTCGATGTTGTTGGTTATCGCATAGTAGCCATCATGCGTGACCAGAAGTCCGCAATTGCCCATGTCACCGGCTCCGACATAGTTCCTGCCTCCGCATGAAAGCCAGGCGAAATCATCCTGCCTCTTGAGGAATACCCCATCCAGCCCCTTTTCCTCCATAAGCTTTCTTACACGGCCGAGCTTTATGCTGAATTCTTCCTTGAGTTCCATCAATGCACTCCTTTTCCTGTGTTTATATGAAGATGGTACTATGGGATATTCAATTTGTAAATCAATATTACAAAATATTGATGATAATCTTCCTCTCCCTTGTCTCTGCCGGGAGGCAATGAGGAATCAGAGGTTGAGAACTTCCGCGAAATCTTCCTTTATGGATAGGTATGAGCTATAGCCAAGCACGTTGACCCATGCGATATCTATGCCATACGTGCCGTTCATGTTGCCCTCATCCGAGAAGTAGTCCCAGAGGGTGTGGTTGATCTGCTCAGGCTGCCAGCCATCGAACTCCGCTCCTCTGCCCAGAAAGCCATTGCCATCGGAGGCTATCAGGCGTAGGCAGGAGGCCATCATCAGCACAGCCTGGTTCTTCCACAGCTCATCGCCGGTGATCTTCCACAGCCGTAGGTAGAGATGGGCGATCAGCATCCCGTAGAAATCCAGATGGTGATGGGCGGCTGATACGCTTGTCATGCCCTGGCTCCGGAAGCCAAGCCTACCAAGAGGGGAATCAGGGGAGATGTACGAATCCATCTCCCATATCCATGTAAGGGTAAATGAGGCAGCGTGGATGGCAGCCTTCAGCGTATCCTCGTCACCGTATCCCGATTCCAATCCTTCAAGCATCAGGGACAGGAGGCTTACCCCTGCTTCCTTGTCTACGGAATCCGCATCGAGCGTGTCTCCGTGGAAGCCTCCGGAGAGCGAGAGGGCAGAGTAGTATCCTATTGCCTTTACGAGGGCTTTCTCTGCATTCCTCCTTTCGCCTTCATCGCTTAGATGGGGTATCATCCTTGACAGCGCCACGGCGACATAGGCTCCATTCGTGCCATTGCGGTCTATCGAGAAGCCCTCCTTATCCCACCATCTGCCGAACGAGCCGTCGGGAAGCTGATGTGAGATGAAGAAGCCCAGTACGCGGCGAGGCAATTCCATGAATGGCTCATAGCCTGTTCTCTCATATAGGTCGATATAGCTTGCCATTGCCTCTCCGGCACACCTCGCGTTCATCAGGAACCTGAACTCCGGATGCTCGCTGATGCCGAGATATCCTCCCCGTTCCCCGGTATCGAGGCTTATGGAATCCTGATAGAACCCCTCCTCTGTCTCTGATGAGAGGAAGTATCTTCCGATCCTTAAGGCAAGCTCCTTAGGCCAATCGTTCCCGCTTATTCCCAGCAGCTCCGCTATCCTCTCCCTTGCCGCTTCCAAGGAGCCTGATGATAGGGTGGTGCCATCTGTCCTGAGGAACGCTGATGCGGCTTCAAGCGATTTGACGAGGAATGATCCTGAGGTGAAGCGATAGACGCTCTGGTGGCTGCCATTGCCCTCTCCCATGATCAGGGCTGCGTTGCCATCGGTGGTGCGTATCACAAGGCCTAGAAGCCTCTTCAGCTTTGATTCCGCATACCCTTCCCAGTTTCCTCCCTTGAGAGTCTGGCAATAGTTGAAGCGTTCCCTGATAAGCTTCCTGTAGCCATCGTATGGATCAGCCTCGCCGCTTTCGAATATATAGAAGCGCCGGCTTATCACGGTGCCTGGATCAAGATGAAGGAGCGGGGAATCTCCTGCAGGCAGCAGCTTCGTCTTGCCCCTGTAGCTGAAGGGCGCCTCATGATATGGAAGGCGGAAGATTATTCCATCGTTATCCCAGCCGGCAGAGGCGAGAGCGAGGGGATCCGCACATTCATCCATCCAGAAGAAAGTCCACCCATCCTCATTACGAGCCCCTATGATGCCTGGCATCGGCATCCGTGTCTCAACGAATGTCCAGGATGATGATCGCCTTGCGGAAGGGAAGCATCCCTCTCCCTCCATATTCCCGCCGTACCACACGGAAGGGATGAATACGCTCTCGGGCGAGAGCCCCTTGAACGGGAAGCGCAGTGATACCGCGCATGAGGAATCGAGATCGGAGCGGATACTGAGGAGGAGGCCATCAGGAAGCGCCTTCGCATCCAGCGCCATCCCGTCCTTATGGACCGAGCAGCTATCCATGATCGATTCCTGATACCTGCCGCTTCCCGTCTTCAGTATGATCTCCGCTCTCATCCTCACCCCTTTATGCCAGTCATGGCGATGCCATCGATGATCTTTCTTCTGAATATAAGGAAGAATACCAGCTCTGGCAGCGATGCGATAACCGCTCCGGCCATTATCATCGCATATTCCGTTCCATGCGTGCCTTGGAAATTGGCTATTCCTACCGTTATCGTGTAATTCACTGAATCGCTTATGGCTATCAGGGGCCAGAGAAAGTCGTTCCAGGCGTTGATGAACGCGAGTATGATGACCGTCGTCGCGGCAGCCTTCCCCAGCGGCATTATGATCTGGACGAATGTCCTGAGGCGTCCTGCTCCATCGATGAAGGCCGCCTCCTCAAGCGCGTCGGGAATACCCTCATAGAACTGCCTGAGGATGAATATCCCTATCGGCATGGCAAGCCGTGGGAGTATTGCCGCGGTAAGCGTGTTGATTATCCCATAGGAGTTGAACTGCAGGTATAGCGGTACGATAAGCACCTGGAACGGTACCATCATGCCCGCCATTACGATCCAGAAGAGGATGTTCCTGCCGGGGAAGCGGATCTTGGCGAACGCGTAGGCTATCGGAGCATCAAGCACGAATGTCCCAGCCATCGTTACCGCGCTTATGATGAGCGAGTTGAGGAGCCACTGGAGTATGTAGGTCGAGCCGAATGCCTCCTGATAGTTATGCAGCGTGGGATTCTGCGGGAGGAAGGTGAACGACCTAGTGACCACCTCGTTCTCGAACTTGAGCGAGGTTATGACCATCCAGGCAAGCGGGAAGATCCAGATAGCTATGATAAGCACCTCAAGGATGCGGAAGATGACTTCTCTCTTCATGTTCCTCATCAGTCTTCCCTCCTTCCCAGGAATACGTACTGCAGCACCGATACAGCCATGATGATGACGAATAGCACGTAGCTCATCGCCGCGCTGTATCCCATCCTGAAGTAGTTGAATCCCGTCTCATAGATGTACTGCACGAGGACCCTGGTCGAGCCTGCAGGTCCTCCTCCGGTCATGACATATACCTGCCCGAAGACGTTGAATGAGGCGATTATCTGCAGTATCAGGCAGAGTATCGTGGTGGGCTTGAGCAGCGGTATCGTGATATGGATGACCTGCTGGAGCATTCCTGCACCGTCAACTGTGGCGCTTTCGTATATCTCCTTTGATATCTGCTTGATGCCAGCGGTGAAGAGTACCATGTTGAATCCCGCCGTCCACCAGTATGTGGCTACGGAGATCGACCACATCGCGTTCTTCTCCGATGTGAGCCAGCTCACGCCGTCGCGCCCGAGGATATTCAGTACCTGGTTGATGATTCCAAAGTCCTTCTGCATGATCCAGGCCCAGAGCGTCGCCACGACGGTCATGGAGAAGATGTAAGGGACGAAGAAGCATGTCTCCATGATGCCCCTCAGCGGTGACTTGCTGGTGACAAGCAGTGCCATCAGGAAGCCTAGCACGAGAAGCACGGGAGTCGTCATCAGCACGAACTGCACCGTATGCCATAGCGATGACCAGAACTTCTCGTCAGCCAGGAGGTCCGCGTAGTTCTGCAGTCCCAGGAATGAGGGCGTACCGAGGATATCCCATTTGAAGAAGCTGATGTACAGGCCGAATATCAGCGGATAGATCATGAAGAGCGCGAAGACTATCATGAATGGGAGGGAGAAGAGTATTCCATCCCTAATGTCCTTGTTGCCAGGTATTGCCATTGCTTTCCCTCCGATCTCCAGGAGTCCCCGTGGGAACCCCTGGACATCGCTCCCCCGAAGGGGAGCATGAGCTATCAGTAATGGCTGATGATCTCGTTTACGGTAGCCTCCATGCCATCGAGTGCCGTCTGCGGATCCTCGTTGTGCGTCACTGCGCTCTCCAGCAGATCGCTGAGTGTCTCATAGATCTCTCCCCAGGCCGCTGTCGGCGGATTGGCGATGACAGAGGAGACAGCCGCAGCATAGTCCGCCCTGTACGGAAGCGCGTTGAATTCCTCTCCTTCAAGGACGCTGGTCCTGGTCGGGATGTTTCCGGCCTTGGCCCATAGATGCGCGTTCTCCGTCATCCAGTCGATGAACTTGATCGCTGCCTCGACCTTCACTGGATCTTGGTTCTTCTGCACAGGAATCGCGAAGGTATGGGAATCAGTCCATGCCGCGCTCTTGCCCATGAATGGCGGGAGCGGGCTGGCCACGAACTCAAGGCCGTCTGTCTGCTCAAGGGTTCCGGTAGCCCATACGCCATTGAAGTAGAACGCACCCTCTCCGAGCTTGAACATATTCATCGCCGCATCATAGTCGAGCTCGTTGGGATTCACCCCAGCCTCATTCACGAGCATCTGCAGGCCTACGAGGGCGTTGTAGCCATACTCATTATTGAAGGCCGCTGCGCTCAGGTCCTCGGTGAGCATCGAACCACCCTGCTGGTTGACCAGCGATACGAACAGACGGGTAAGGGTATATGCCTTGTAGGTTCCTGTCGTGTTATCGATCAGCGAGCCCCACTCGCCGGTAGCTTCCTTGACGGCCTTCGCCGCTGCAAGGAACTCCTCCGCAGTCTCTGGGATCTCAGTCACTCCTGCCGCGTCAAGCAGCGCCTTGTTGCTGTACATCACGATCGGGTGGACATCGAATGGGATCGCGTAGAGATTCCCGTCCATGCGGCAGGCCTCAAGCGGGGCTGTCTGGAAGTCTGAGAGCATCTCCTCTGAGACGTAGTCGTCAAGCGGAAGGAGGACCCCAGATGGCACATAGTTTATAAGCCTTGCCTGATGGAGGACGATGACGTCAGGTGCCGTTCCGGCAGCCAGGGCTGTCGTGAGCCTCGTGTAGTAGTCATCGAACCTGACCATGTCATTGGTCATATGGATCTCATCCTGCGATGCATTGAACTCATCGATCATCGCATTGAAGAACTCCCCATCCCCTCCTGTGAATAGGGACCAGAACTTCAGCTCGATCGGCCCTTCCTTTCCTGCGCTCTTCTCCGGAGCCGCGGACGCGAAAAGCATTGCGCCTGCCACGACAAGCGCTATGATGGCGATAAGCCTCTTCCTCATAGTATTTCCTCCTTTCCTATGATTGTCTTATCCTTTCTCCTGCAGTGCTGTCCCTGAACAGCAGCCTTGCGGGAAGATTCTCCGTCTTGTATTCCATTGATGGATTATCCATATGCTTCTCAAGCAGTTCCATCGCGACATAGCCGAGGCGGTGCTTCGGGACATCCACGGTGGAGAGCGATGGCTGCATGAACTGCGAGAACATCAGGTTGTCATAGCCGATCACCTCGATATCATGAGGAACGGAGAGGTCGTTCTCCGCTAGGCTCTTGAGTACGCCCATCGCGACGATATCATTGAAGCAGGCGACCGCAGTGAACTCCATGCTCAGGTTTATCGCGGAATTGACCGCCTGGTATCCGTCCTCAGGATGCCCGGGAAGGTGGAAGATGTATTTCTGGTCAGGGATGAGCGAGCGGCTCTCATACGCCTCCATCATGCCCTTGTCCCTGTCATGGGTATTGCTGATACATTCAGGCCCTGAGAGGTAGAGTATATGGCTGTGGCCGCGGGATAAGAGGTAGTCGAATACGCTCTGCTCTCCCTCGATATCACTATGGAGTACGCTATGGCTTTCGAGCCCTTCTATGTACCTTCCGGCGAATATGAACGGCACGGGCAGGGACGCATATAGCTCGAGCTGTCTCCTGTCCTTGCCGTAGGAGGGCATGATGATCAGGCCGTCGACCTTGCGAGACAGGAAGAGGCGTATCAGATGTTCCTCCCGCTCTGCATCCTCCTCCGTGTTGCCTATGAGCATCTGGTATCCCGTCTCCTGGGCCCTCTCCTCGATACCCCTTATGACCTCGCTGAAGAAGGGGTTGGAAAGATCCGCGCTGACGACGCCTATCGTCCTTGTCCTGGGGTTGCGCATGCTTGATGCGATGGCGTCTGGGATGTATCCCAGCTCATCGGCCTTACGTCGTATGATCTGGCTTGTTTCCTGGCTGATGCGGCCATCATTACGGAGAACCCTCGATACCGTGTTGATCGAGAAGCCGGTTGCCTCTGCAATGGTCTTCAAAGTGGCTCTCATGGATTAATGTTAACACTGATTTCCCTATATGCAACCAAAAACAGGGGTAAATCCATGTATTTCTTCGCAAAATATAAGATTAACGTTAATCCAACAGCCGACACGATCCTCCATTCTCAGAGTCGATCAGATGCATTTATCTCTGATTTGCGGCCTGCTGGATATTAGCGGTGGAGGCATCTTCCTATATTTCTCATGAAGATGCCTGAGGCTCTGGAATCTTGCGGGCGTTAGGAGCATAATGCGCACGCATGGCGTGGCCATGATGGGGTTATATGGCAATCGATCTGACTAAGGGAAATCCGTTTTCCGTGCTGCTTCGCTTCTCGCTTCCTGTGATCGGAGGCAATCTGTTCCAGCTCTTCTATACCCTTGCCGACACCGTAATAGTCGGCCAGACGATAGGAGAGGGGGCGCTTGCCGCCGTGGGGGCGACGACGGTCTTCGTCTACTTCATACTCTGCTTCATACAGGGGCTGACTAACGGCTTTTCCATAATACTCGCGCAGAATATAGGGAGCCATGATGAGCATGAGGCCCGGAAGAGCATCGCCTCAAGCGTGTACATCTCCCTCGCGTTCTCGATCGTGCTGACCCTCGTTACCTGCATCATGACGCCATGGATCATCGCCTTAATGGATGTTCCTTCAGAGATTTCCGATGATGCTTCCGCCTATCTCTTCGTGATGCTCGCTGGCACGGGGGCTACTATCCTGTATAACCTCATCTCGAACATGCTCAGGGCCCTTGGGGACAGCCGCACGCCTCTTGTGTATCTGGTGTTCTCGTCATTGCTGAACATCGTTCTTGATATAGTATTCATAGTGCCCTTCGGCTGGGGCGTGGGAGGAGCTGCCGCGGCGACGGTGCTGTCACAGCTTATCGCTGGGGTGCTTTCGATCATTTCGGCGGTGAGGAAGTATGATCTTCTTCATCTTTCGCTGGATGACTGGAAGCCGGATGGAAGCAATATCATCAGGAATCTCAGGCTTGGCTTCGTGATGGGCTTCCAGATGTCCGTGATGTGCATAGGTCAGCTTGTGATGCAGGCCTCCGTCAACAGCCTTGGAACCATCGCCATCGCAGGCTATACCGCAGCGACGAAGGTCGACCAGCTATCCGTATTGGTGAACAATGCCTTCATAACCGCCATAGCTGCATACGTCGCGCAGAACTATGGTGCCAGGGATATCGAGAGGATAAGGAATGGCGTGTGGAGCGGTCTCCTGATAACCGAACTAACGGACTTCCTGATGATCATGATCATACTTATCGTGGAGCCCTTCATCGTGCCTATGTTCGTCTCCTCGCCATCTCCGGAGGTGTTCGGTTATGCAAGGGATTTCTTCACCGTGACCCTGCCGTTCTATCCTGTGCTTGGCCTGTTATGCGTGTATCGCACGAGCGTGCAGTCGATGGGAAACTCCTGGGCGCCATTTGCCGCCTGCATCGTGGAACTCGTTGCCCGCTGTTCCGCATCGATCCTGCTTGGCGCGCTCTTCGGCTATATGGGTATCGTCTTCTCCTCACCGCTTGCCTGGATAGGGGCCGATGCGATAGTGATTCCCGTCTATGCCGTCATGATGCGGCGCCTCAGGAGATCACAGGGCTGAGACGTTCATGTCCCTGTCTTCCTCAATGCAGTCCGACAGGCTAATATGTAGCGGTGGACGATAGGATCATCAAGGGCCATGCCGCGGCCCTCTTCACGATAATAGTATGGGGTACGACCTTCATTTCGACGAAGGTGCTGCTGCGCTCTCTCTCCCCGGTAGAGATACTGCTTATCCGCTTCATCCTTGGCTATGCGGCACTCTTTATCGCCTGTCCGCATATGCTGCATACGCGGTCATGGAAGGAGGAGGGGATATTCGCCCTTGCCGGTCTTTCAGGCATCACGCTGTACTATCTGCTGGAGAATATCGCGCTGACGTATACCACGGCATCGAATGTCGGCGTGATAATAGCCGTCGCTCCGTTCTTCGTCGCCCTCTTATCAAGGGATGGCATAACGCTGCGCTTCATGCTTGGCTTTGCCGCCGCACTCATCGGGATAGTGCTGCTGAGCGTCTCCGGCCTTTCTGTTGGAACCGGCCTTGCCGGTGACGGGCTGGCCTTCCTCGCCGCTGTCATATGGGCTATATACTCCATCTTGACGCGGAAGATCGCTGGCTATGGCTATAGCATCCTCCTTACCACGCGGAGGATATTCCTCTATGGCATCATATTCATGGTTCCGGCAGTGGCCATGGCGGGGTTCTCTGTCTCGCCTGAGGATATCCTGTCTCCTTTGATGCTGCTGAATCTTCTCTATCTGGGATTCTGTGCCTCTGCGCTC
This sequence comes from uncultured Spirochaetaceae bacterium, assembly GCA_944389145.1. Classification (GTDB taxonomy): domain Bacteria; phylum Spirochaetota; class Spirochaetia; order Sphaerochaetales; family Sphaerochaetaceae; genus Ornithospirochaeta. The sequence goes on along the minus strand of CALXLH010000007.1, from coordinate 1,595 downwards.
TGCTTCGTGACCTGGAACAGCGCTGTGGGGATCATCGGACCGGTATCTACAAGCATCTACCTGTATCTGACTCCTGTAGTCACGCTGGTCGCCTCAGCCATGGTGCTTGGCGAACGCATGACAGGGCTTGCGGTCATAGGAGTGCTGCTGACGCTCTCAGGACTCGTCTTTTCCCAGTCTAGGCGTTAGGTATGGCGTGAGGCCCCGTTCAAGCCCGTACTTGAGGCGGAAGTCCCAGGCAAAGAGCTTGTCAGCCGTCATCAGGTCATCATAGGAGAGTTCCTTGCGATACCAGGGAACGAGGAAGTCGCGGCGCTCGACATTGAGCCTCTTCCCCGCTATCGTCAGCTCGCCCTCAAGCGCAGAGTAGGCGTATCCTCCCTTCGAATAGCCTTCTACATCTGCCTTGGCAAGCTCCATGGCCTGTTCCATGCTGAAGGCCGGGATGGAGAGATCCCTGACATCGATGCGCCTGATGGCGTCCTTCTTATTCATCGCGATGATGGTGAATGGGGAGAACTCATAGACGATCATCCCGGCCATCTCGTCCTCGATGTTGCCTAGTGATCCGTCCTCCTCGCGGTATACCCTGAAGCCCCTGATCGAGTTCGTGGCCTTCGAGAGGCTTTCCACGGGAAGTGACAGAAGCTTCTTCCTCTTACGGACAAGGGTCTGGTACGTCGCGGCGGTATCTGCATCCTTAAGAAGCTTCTCCATCAGCGCAAGGGCCTCTGATGTATCAATAGAAGAGGATGCTGCTTCCTCGGCGCTTTCCTCCGTGTTCTCAGGATTCACGGCTTCAGTGACTGCCTCTGCCATGACGGGAATCTCATCCACGACCTCCAGTTCAAGCGGCTCAGGGCGTGTCTCCGCCTTCGTACGAGGCGCGGGAAGCGCCTTCCTCCTCTCATCTTCTGCCGCGTATCCATGGCTCACGCTCCTTGTCATCGATAGCAGCATCCTGAAGAGGATGGTGAGGATCATGGAAAGGAAGAGGGGCGCGGGAGGATCTCCAGGGAGGATGGAGGAAAGCAGCCGAGGCAGGCTTCCCGGAGCGCTGTCGAGCGTCGAGATCGCAAGGAGCGCTGGGATCAGCAGCCAGAACGAATAGAGCAGTGAGCCTATGCTCCTGTTCCGCCTCTCCATGAGCCTTATCCCCTGGAATATGAGGATAAGCGCCAACGCGATGGAGGAGTCATCGTCTATCGCGATTCCCTTGCCGATCACCTCCCTGACGCAGTCCCGTAGCATGTATGTTCCTTCATACCCGATGCCGCTGTTCCAGAAGAGCGGGGATATGAAGAGCAGGAGCCCCGTAGCGAGGAAGAGAGCCCCTGCTGCGATCATGACTGCCGTGATACCGCTTCTCATCTCCTCATTTCCTTCCTGAAGGGTATGCTGGTCCTGACGGTGAAGATGCCGCCTTCCGTGGATATATCCATATCTCCATCCAGCCTCTCGACAGCCCTCCTTATGTTCCTGATGCCAAGGCCATGGCTCCTGCTGTCATCCTTGCCGGTCAGGAATGAGCCATCCTTGTCCCTGCGGATCTCGTTTGCATAGCTGTTCGAGCAGGAGAAGAGTAGTCTGCCATC
>CALXLH010000006.1 GCA_944389145.1 uncultured Spirochaetaceae bacterium | reverse complement strand
TCATCCTCTCATACTGCACATTGTGGAGGAATCTCTTGGATGTGCTGTTATTAGTGACAAGACAGTCCACGGACATGTTGAAGGCCTTCGCATACTGCTTCCTCGTCTCCACTATTGCGGAGACTTCATTGTCTGTAAGATTCGGGAAGACGGTGATTGACCTTCTCATATATGAAACATAGCATGCTTTATAATAGGTGACAGCATGAGGAGTAACAATAATTCGGTTTCCTCACTGCAGTACCACATCGTCTGGTGCACCAAGTACAGGCACCCCATACTCACTGGAGCGGTCGAGGTGGAGGCGAAGACCATACCCGCACAGGTATGTGCCGAGTACGGCTGGACGCTCAAGGCGATAGAGCTGATGCCAGACCATGTACATCTTTTTCTGGAAGCCTCTCCCGATGAAGCGCCATCGACAATTGCAAGAACGCTGAAGTCGATTTCCGCTGTCCACATCTTCACAGCCTTTCCCAAACTGAAGGAACGCAAGTTCTGGGGATCGGGACTCTGGTCACGCGGCTGCTACTATGGAAGCGTTGGTGCCGTTACTGAAGGAGGTACATTGAAAACCAGAAATCCAACATTGGAGGTACCGAATGATGAAGTGTCCGGCATGTGGCAAAGAAATGCTCAGAGGAACGGTCATATCGTCAGGGAGCATGCCATTCAGCACGAAGGTCATTTTCAAGCCAGAGAGGAATGATGTGTGTTCCACCCTTGTTCTGGAAAAGGACGCGGACGCTTATATCTGTATGGATTGTGGCCAGGTATCTGCGATCTACAAAGTGAAATGATTGCTGCCGCATTCATCATGCAGGACTAGCCTGTCAGGTTTTCTTGCGACAACTTTTATAAACACAACAGCCTCCCCGGTCTTGCGTGCTATCCTATATAAAGGAGGGTTAAAGCATGGAAGAAGTACTGGAATTCCTTAAGAAGGCAGGGACATACTATCTGGCGACCGATGACAACGGCCAGCCACGCGTGCGTCCATTCGGAACTATCCATCTCTTTGAAGGCCGGCTCTATATACAGACCGGGAAGAAGAAATCCGTATCGATGCAGATCCACGCCAATCCGCGCATAGAGATCTGCGCCTTCATGGATGGCACATGGCTCAGGGTGGCGGCGAAGGCGATAGAGGATGATAGGAGGGAGGCACGGGTATCGATGCTTGAGGCCTATCCAGATCTGAGAAGGATGTACGATCCAGACGACGGTAATACCGAGGTATTCTACCTGGAGGACGCGACAGCGGTATTCTCATCCTTCACGGCCCCATCCCGGACCATCACGTTCTGACCATGACAGTGCGCATAGCGGGCCTCAGCCTCAAAGGATTCAAGAATGTCAGGAATGGCAGCTTCAGGATGCCAGAGGTGCTCTATGCGAATGAGCATCCTTCCGATCTGCTTGCCATATTCGGCCGTAACGGTTCAGGCAAGAGCGCTGCGATAGAGGCATTCGACCTGCTGCAGCGCGTGATGTCCGGATCATGCCTTCCTGGCCGGACGCATGACCTGGTCAACATCGACTCCGAGAAGGCGGAGATAACCCTTTTCCTCCTCTGCGAGGATGAGGAAGGTAGAAGCGAACCCGTCAGCTATCTTCTTTCAATAGCAGGCAGGAGTGACGCTCATATCGAGAGCGAAAGGATCACATACCGCGGCAAGACGATTGAGAAGAGAAGCGGCACTGGATCCTCCGCGTTCTTCAAGGAGGCCGGCAACCAGCTGACAGCGGAATTGAAGGAATACGCAAGAACCTCGATGATAGTCATCCAGGGAGAGGGACGCATCGACAGCCGCACTATGCTTCCTCTGCATTTCCTCCGATATGACGGAAGGCATAAGGTGAAGGGAAGGCTGGTACTGGACCTATCCAGTCCGTTCATGCCGCAAGGCGATGAGGAGGACAATCTCAATGAGGTAATCTCTGATATAAATTCTGTATTAGGAACCATAATTCCAAATATGACTATCAGGCTAGAGAAATCAGCTGATGGACGGATTACCATACAGTCGCTGAAGAACGGCACCCCGATACCGCTTAGATCTGAGTCGGTAGGGATAATAAAGCTGATATCGCTCATATCAGTGCTGGTATTCGTATACAACGAGCGTGGCTCGGCCCTGATAATCGATGAGCTTGATGCCTCGATCTATGAGTACCTGCTCGGGGAGATCATGGAAGTGTTCAGAAATGGAGCTGCAGGCCAGCTCATCTTCACCAGCCATAACCTGCGCGTGCTTGAGATGATCGACAGACGATCACTCATAATCTCCACATCCGATCCTGATAACAAGTACATAAGGCTGCCTGATGATATTCCGGACACGGAAAATCTCAGGAACTACTACCTGAGGACCGTCCTTCTGTCCAATGACAAGGCGCTTTCGGGGGAGACCGATCCCCATGATATCGCGAGAGCGCTTCGCAAGGCATGGAGGCGCCATGAATAGGCTCGTCTTGTTCATCACGGAGGGAAAGAGCGAGGAGAATGCGCTGTACTCGATAATGAAGAGCTATTTCCGCCCTGATCCCGTGATATTCCACATCTATCATGGGGACCCGCTCATAAAGCGCTACAGATCGGGCAATCCCCTTCCGGAGATAGATGAGATCGTGCGCTATGAGATGCGCAAGTATGGGCTTGAGAAGGATGACATAAGGCGGGTCATCCAGATTGCTGACACCGACGGACTCTTCATACCAGATGACAGGATCATCATGGATCCATCGACGACCCATGCCATCTATACGGAGGACAGGATCATGACGCCCTGCCCTGACTCGATCGCGGACAGGAACAACAGGAGAAGGAAGAACATCAGGAAGCTGATAGAGGCCAGGACGCTGCCTTCTGGAATCCCCTTCTCAATATTCTACCTCTCAAGGAATATCGAGCATGTGCTTTACGGAATCGTAAGGTCAGTCAACGATAACAGGAAGACTGATCTCGCCTATGACTTCGCTGACAGCTTCGGCTACGACTGGCAGGCATTCATCTCCTATATAGAAGAGAATGATCTTACCATTGGAAATGATTATAAAGAATCATGGAAACTGATTCAAAATAATATTGAAAGTCTAAGAAGACATACAAATATGATATATCTATTCAATGATAATGATTGATTAAAATAGCATAATGGATCCTGACCGCTATCGTAAGCAACAGTAACGATGTCATTGTGATGGACAGACAGCATATATCCCACACAAGATCACATTTCTATTAATACTTATCATATAGCTCTTTACAGCTTTTTTAGAGCTAGATTCACCTATATGAAGAAAAAACTGATTGCTTTGATCATGCTGCTATGCTCTGCAGCGCTTTTCGCAGCCGTAGATCCATCCATGCTCTATGGAAGGACATTCACGCTTGATGAGGATGGTGTATTGAACAGCCTGGCCGATTACAAGATCGCAACAGATCCTGATACCTACGCGTCCAAGGACAGGGCCGATCTGATAAACAGCCTAAGGGATTCGGAAGAGGGACAGGAGTATAACTCGATTGTCCCATACGTAGAGGCAACATTCCTTCCTGGCAGGATCGTATTTTCCGTGATGTTTCCAGGCATGAGGTATGACAATTCATTTGCCTTTAGATGCGATTTCGACGGGGAAGGTTACATACATTACACGACACCGGAAGGAGAGGAAGCAGTCCTTGGCAGGTACGATGAGGAAAGAGATGCCATAATCGCTGAGGATCTACGCCTGCCATTCTTAGACGCTGGTGCAATTACCATCGTCGACATCACGGGGGTACCTTTCGAGCTTATGCTTCAGCAGGAAGGCTGATCTGCCGATAAGCGCTTCTCAGAACGGGAACGCTTCAGGAATCAATTGACAGGATGAGGGAGATGGTTGCCGTCTCCCTCTTTCCTTGCTAACGCATGACCTGTATCCTGCTATTATCATGATAAGGACAAGCTGATGATAAGAGACGATTATCTTATACATGATCCGCCGCTGAGGGCGATACTCCTCCTCTCCTGGCCGATGATGCTCGGCAATCTCTTCCAGCAGCTCTACACGATGGCCGATTCCGTGATCGTCGGACGCTTCATCGGCGAGGATGCGCTTGCTTCCGTTGGAGCCTCATACGCGCTGACATCGGTCTTTATCGCAGTGGCGATCGGAGGCGGCGCTGGAGCGACGGTCCTCACGAGCAGAGCCTTCGGGGCTGGGCGGATGCGGGAGATGAAGGAAAGCATCTCCACAGCGCTCATCTCATTCTTAGTCCTCTCGATAGTCATGGCCGTGGCAGGATACATGCTCTCGCCTGCAATGATGCGCGCTCTCAATACACCGGAAAGGATCATCGGCGATGCCGTACTATACCTCAGGATATACTTCCTCGGCCTGCCCTTCCTCTTCATGTACAACATACTCTCATCGGTATTCAACTCGCTGGGAAAGTCCTCCATACCGCTCTGCCTTCTGATATTCTCCTCGATTCTCAACGTCGCGCTCGATATCGCGGCTGTCGCGGCCATGGGAATGGGAGTAGCCGGCGCGGCATGGGCCACCTTGATATCCCAGGCGATCTCCGCGCTGCTCTCGCTCATCATACTCCTAAGAGTGCTGGAGGGCATGGAAGGGAGGATCGGAACGCCATTCTCCCCCAGCCTGTTCCGCTCCATGTCGGCTATCGCCATACCATCCGTGATCCAGCAGTCCACGATATCCTTCGGCATGATGCTGGTGCAGAGCGTCGTAAACGGATTCGGGCCGGAGGTCCTTGCAGGCTACTCCGCGGCAATTCGCATAGACAGCCTCGTTACCGTTCCTCTGGGAGCGGTCGGCAACGCGATGAGCCCATACACGGCGCAGAACATCGGTGCCGGCAGGACGGACAGGATCAGAAAGGGCTATAGGATAGGCCTTATCCTCATCGCTCTATCGGGAATCATCACGCTGCTTATCCTCATTACGCTCAACACTCAGATCATCGGGCTCTTCCTCGGCGAGGAGGGAACTGCCGCGGCATATGGCACGGGAGAGCATTACATCTCGTTCCTCTGCTGGTTCTACACGATACTCGGAGCGGCGCTTGTCACAGGAGGAGTGCTGAGAGGCATGGGAAGGATGCGCCTCTTCGCGCTTGCAAGCATCGCGAACCTGACCTTCCGTGTCGTAGGATCGATGGCGCTGGCACCCCGCTTCGGCGTCGAGGTCGTATGGTATGTGGTTCCCGTCGGCTGGAGCCTCTACTTCGGCATATGCTATGCCGCATATAGGATGAAGCGAAGATCAGCGTCCTGATACGAATACCAGCGTCTCATCGCCATCATCCCGGAACAAGGCGTCCTTCGGATACCTGAGAGCCGCGAAGGCTTGGAAGAAGTCACCGCCGGATAGCGCGATATCCAGTAGAAGAAGGAGGCTGAGGAGAAAAGCGTATCCTTGAGGAACGACCAATAGCATCAGAGCCAGAAGCACACCCAGACCGATGACGGGGGAAAGGGCTATCGTGATGAACTGCCCTCGCTTATATAAGACATCGCTTCCCACGGAGATCGTGGAAAAGCTGAATGATATACGTACATTACCTCTGGAGAATAGTGCCATGAAGGCGAGGTGGATGGCCTCATGGACGACCATGTAGCATAATATTGCAATAAGGAAGCAGGCAGCGGAGAGCGTACTCTGCAGCGCGATGCCGCTTGTTACGATCAGAGCGCCTCCGATAGCGGCAGATAGCACTAAGCAACCGATCATGAAGAGAAAGGAACTCCTTGCTTTCCTATATGCTATCCTGCCAATCTGCTGTAGCTCTGCGTCCATGAAATGAGTCTAGTCCATGGACGGGACAGCGTCTACGCTACCTGTACCACGCAGCCTATATATTCCAAACGTCTCAAGAACCTTTGGGGCCAGATCTAAGCCAGCATTATCTCTGCCTTACGTTTCCTTTCAACAATCTCTATCATGCACTCTCTGATTAGTTGTCTGGATATTGAGATTGATTTGCGCTATAGCAAAGACAGTACAGTACTATAATCTCCATAGCTCATACTCTTCTCCATGAACACTTACATCAAAGCAAATATCGTATCGAAGTACACAAAAGCTGATGCCGGTATATGCATGGAGCTATATATGTTCATTTTTCCACTAGCAGATTCAATAGTTCTGCATCATGATGATGTTCAAGCCGGATTGTATTATCGAATATCATCGTAGCCCCGCTTTTCTCTGTATATTCTTCCCACTCAGGAAGTCCTTCAACACTTGGGTTGCCGGTACGTGCGAAGTTGATCCAAGACTGGCTCATGCAGTCTGCAAGAATTCTTGCGTCTTCTCCACCACTTGTCAGCGTGTCTCCTTTATCGATGTTGTTGAAGACGAATGGAATTTCCGCTGTATGGTAAGCCGTATATACTCCATTCATCAGTGGAGACTGCCAGCTGAAAAGATATGCATAGACCGGGGCGTTTCCATTAGAAGATTTCGCATTCATTATCTTCAGCATCGGTATCCTGATAGTAGATGAATCAATAAAGAGCGCATCAGCCTTCGTCTTCTCTGGATAGACTTCAAGGAATTCCTCAACTATC
>CALXLH010000005.1 GCA_944389145.1 uncultured Spirochaetaceae bacterium | reverse complement strand
ATCCCGAACACGGAAGTAAAACGCCCTAGCGCCGATGGTACTGCGTCTCGCGGGAGAGTAGGTCGCCGCCAGGTTTATTTGTATTTCCCCAGCACCCTTCCACAAGGGTGCTGTTTTTTCTTGGCTTGCCGTCCTAATCGTTTCTATTTGTTTAGATATAGTTGGAATAGCAAAGCACTATCAGTAAAAAATGCTTCACAAAAATTCCACATTCCTTATATCTATTTATATTATCAGGTATTATTTTGCCACACTTTGGGTGTAACCTATTGTGTGGCACTAATTTTTAGAAAAATATCTCGTCATTTTCCCGGGTTTTCGGCTTATAATGTATATAGAAATCCTCCCTCAGAAGCTTTCATTTGGTTTCCGTTAGTTGGCCAGCCGGGCAGGCTGGTCAATCTTTTTCTCTTTTTCTGCTAGAATGGCGTCATGGCACTTATCAGATTCCAGAAACCCGCACTATACAGGAAGGACATGGATGCTGTCCTGCAGACGATGGTCGATGAGAAGATCGGACCGGGTGAGCGCAAGAAGGAGTTCCTCAGGCTCTTCTCCGGATTCGTCGGACATAAGGATGGCATTGCGCTTCGCTCTTATCTTGATGTCATCATGGCGTCCCTCGTGGCCACAGGCGTAGCGGAAGGGGAGAGCGTGATCATATCCGTCCTTTCTCCAAGGATCTACCTTGAGGCGATGCGTAGGCTGGGAGTCCATCCCATCATCGTGGATACCGATGAGTATGGGCTGATGGATGCTGAGGCTGCGGCGAAGGAGCTCAAGGATGGCGTGAAGGCGATCCTCTACTTCGAGCCTGTATGCCAGATTCCCAGGTCCTTTGAGAACATAAGGGCCGTCGGGCTCCCGATCATAGAGGATATCACGGAATCGCTTGGCTCATCATATGGTGATGAGAAGCCCGAAGGCGAGGGGTCAGACGAGGAGTTCGTCAGGGCAGGCATGTGCGGTGATATCGTGATAGCGGCGCTGGAGGAGGATGGCATGATCTCCACTGGAGGCGGCTCTGTAGCGGTATCCAAGGAACAGGAGATGATAGAGAGGCTCCGCAAGTATGCGGATCTCGGGTCTCCATATGTTGACCTGCCTGATATGAATGCGGCGCTCGGCATAGTGCAGCTTTCCAAGATCGATACGCTTCTGGAGAGGAGAAGGAGCATATACCAGACCTATCTTCAGGCACAGAGGAAGAGCGACACTAAGCTCTTCGGCTCCTCGTCACCGCTTTTCAACTCAAACGGATTCGGCTTCTCCGTTATCGTGAACGCCCGTCCTGATGATGCCATAGAGTTCTCAAAGAAGTACTCCGTCTCCTGCCGCAGGACGTTCTCCGGATCGGTCGGATACCGCTATCAGGATAAGTACGACAGGTTCCCGAACGCCATAGCGTTCATAACGAGGGCGATATCATTCCCTCTCTATCCTTTCCTGTCCAAGGTCGATATGGAGACTATACAGCGGGTCATCAGCCATATCAGCTGAATAGGGTTCGCCTTTGCCGCCTTGCGATGGTAAGATATACCACAAGGGATGAGAGAGATGGTCAGAAACGTTCTTATCATAGCCAATGGCTCAAAGAAAAGCTCTGCGGAGGAAGCGGAAAGGATCGCCGCCTTCCTCTGTGGAAAGGGACTCCGGGCAACTATCATCAATACCGAGTCATTCGATGATTCCATGCATGTTCCGGTGGATACGGACCTGGTGATCACGCTCGGCGGGGATGGTACCGTGCTATATGCGGCACGCGCGGTCCATGAGCTTGGCATACCCATACTTCCCGTGAACATGGGTACATTCGGGTATATCACGGAGATATCGATAGATGAGTGGCAGGATGCGCTGGAGCATTACATCACGAAGGGAGACAATATCTCCAGGCGCCTGATGCTCCGGATAACCGTGATGCGCTCAGGCCGGCGGGTCTGGCATGCCGCCGCGCTCAACGAGGCCGTCATCTCGTCATCCGGCATCGCGAAGGTCGTGTCCCTCGGCCTTTCCCTTGATAATACGGCGCTCGGAACGTTCCGCGGCGACGGAATGATCGTGGCAACGCCTACGGGAAGCACTGGCTACTCGCTTGCCGCAGGCGGGCCGATCCTCGATTCCGACATGTCCGCGGTGATCATCACGCCTATATGCCCGTTCACGCTTTCCAACAGGCCCCTCGTCACCTCCGGACGCGTCGTCACGCTTGAGGTCGTTCCAGGCCAGCGCACGGATATCGTCCTGACCGCCGATGGACAGCTGGATTTCCCCCTTGAGGAAGGTGACAGGATCATGGTGGAGAAGAGCCGCAGCCGCGCGCTCCTTATCCGTTCGCTTGAGAGGAACTTCACCGAGATCATCCGCGACAAGCTCCACTGGTCAGGAGCGCTCCATGCTTGAACGCCTCATCGTCCATAACTATGTGCTGATAGACTCGCTGGATATCTCATTCTCTGATGGCTTCTCCGTCCTTACCGGAGAGACCGGTTCCGGAAAGACCATAATGCTCGGTGCCATCTCCCTCCTTCTTGGCGCAAAGGCCGACAGGGAGGCTATCCGCAGGGGCTTTGACAGCGCAGAGGTCACTGGACTCTTCCGCGTGGTCTCTCCATCCGTGCTTGCCTGGCTTGATGATAAGGGCGTGGAGATCGAGGACGGGGAGCTGCTTATCAGGCGTATCATCAAGGCTTCGGGACGGTCGTCATATACCGTCAATGGCTCTCCTATCACGCGCATCGAGGGAAGGGAGCTGGGAGAGCTGCTTGTCGATGTCTCCTCCCAGCACGCGCAGCAGTCGCTGATGCGTCCGAACGTCATGCGTGAGCTGCTGGATGAGGCCTCAGGCAATTCGCTCTGTGCCTATCATAAGCTCTATCAGGAGATGCTTGAGGCCGAGGAGAAGGTCCGCGAGATCGAGGAGATGATCCAGAAGGGATCGGAGCAGGCTGACTACATGCGGTTCGCATTATCCGAGCTTGAGGGGGCTGGGCTCAGGGAAGGAGAGGAGGAAGAGCTCCGTGAGAGGATACGGGTGATGGATTCATCTGAGTTCCTGCGCGCCTCGATATCAAGCGTGATGGATGAGCTGCGTTCTGCCTCTTCATCGCTGTCTGATTCGCTTTCGACGCTCCGCAAGGCAGAGAAGAAGGATTCCTCGCTCTCTGATCTCTCGGAGCGCATGGAGAATATCGACATAGAATGCTCTGACATAATCCTGACGCTCCGTGACCATCTTGCCGGCATAGACTTCTCGGAGGAGGATCTTGAGAGTGCCAATGCCCGCCTCTCTGTGATACAGCGTGTGAAGAAGAGGTATGGCGGTACGGTAGAGGAGGCCATGCGCCGGCGTGATGAGTATAGGGAGAGGCTGAGGGTGTCGGACGATGGAGAGGTTCTCCTTGCTGATGCCAGGCTGAGCCTTGGCAAGGCCCGGCAGTCGGTCTCTGCAGAGGCCGCAAGGCTCAGCGAGAGCCGCAAGCGTGGCGCGAAGAAGCTGGAGAGAAGCGTCGAGGAACGCCTGAGGAGGCTCGGCATGGAGAGTGCCGTATTCACCATCCTCGTTGAGCGTGGCAGCGATCCGGGACCAGATGGCATGGATGATATCTCATTCATGATCGCTCCTAATAAGGGCGAGCGCCTCTCTCCGATCCAGAACAGCGCCTCAGGCGGAGAGCTTTCGCGCATCATGCTTGCCCTCAAGTCCTCGATAAGCGGAGGCGGTAATGTCGGAACGCTCCTGTTCGACGAGATCGATGCCGGGATAGGAGGCGCCGTGGCCTCTGCCGTGGCAGATGAGCTGAAGGCCCTTTCCTCATCGCGCCAGGTGATTGCCATAACCCATCTTCCGCAGCTTGCGGTGAAGGCCTCCCGCCATTTCCTCGTCTACAAGGAGGAGATGGGAGGACGGACGATCTCTCATATCAGGGAGATAGAGGGTGAGGACAGGGTTAGGGAAATCGCCCGCCTCCTGTCAGGAGAGACGAGCGATATATCCCTGGAGCATGCGGCTGCCTTACTGGAAGTTCAGTGATAGGAACGCATCGCGCGCGAGGCTTTCCGCTATCGTGGCCTCCATTGCTCCGCTGTAGTACGGATAGACCGCATTCTGCAGCGCCGCCGTCTCCGGCTCGAAGCCGTGGGAACGCGAGAGCGTGAGAAGCTCGATGATAGATTCGGCATTCGCCTTCGTCAGTCCTTCCCTTGCCACTTCCGAGGCAAGGTACGCGGCATGGTCGGAGAGGATGCCGTTTATCGACTGGATATCCGTATCGCGGCCGCATTTGCGCACGAAGTCTATCATGTTGCCAAGTATCTCCTTGCGCTCCTGGGGCGTTACGTCGACGTATACGGTGAAGAGCGACTTGATGATCTTCAGCGTCAGTCCCAGGTTCTCCATCACGTTTGTCTCAAGCGGCACGTATTTGGAGTTCTTCACCAGCATGGAGAAGTGCCTCATGTCGCGTGCCAGCGATGAAAGCTCTGTGAACGTCATGCGGTTCATCGACCTGTCTATCCATCCGTAGATATCCACGAGCATCCTGTCAGGTATGTCCTGATTGGTTATCCTCGTGCGGCTGAGCGGATTGTCGTTGCCATCGCTCTCAGAGAGATAGAGGTTGATGCCGTAGTCTATCGAGGAGGAGGAGAGGATGCGGAAGCGGAACAGCTCCAGGTTCACGGTATCGATGATATCGGCAAAGAAGTTCTCTGAGTCCTCATTCCCTATCCTGGAGAGCACGAAGCGGCCGTAGGTGTCCTCATAGTCCTCCTCGGTCGCCAGGAGCCGGTTGGTATAGAAGTAAAGCACGGCCTCAGCCTCTCCTGAGAGTCCCTTCATCTCCTCCTGTGCGATGTTCATGCCATCTCCCATCGTCTTTATGTTGCTTTTTGCCTTCCTCAGATCTGATAGGAACGGGTAAAGCAGGTCTCCCTGATAGTAGGGCTGGAACATGCGTATGGCATATAGCGCGTACTTGATGTTCTGCCGTGGCTCTATTCCGGAAAGCTCTGAGAAGAAGAAGCCGCAGCTGGTGAAGGAGAAGTGCTTGTTCTTCATGCCGGAAAGGAGGTGCGCAAGCTCCACGTCATAGGTCGAGGCGAAGTGCCTTGCCTTGTGCAATGACTCGATGAACTCCCTCATCGACAGCTTTCCGCAGAACTCCTGTCCTGCCTTCCTCAGCAGCTCGTATGGATCGAGATCCTTGCCGAATATCTTTCCGACTTCCTCCTGGAAGATCAGGTCGAGCTTCTCGCCGAGGTGCTGCAGCCCGATGCGCAGCGGAGTCCTCCATGCCTGATTCCAGCCTGCCTCGCCGCCCGTGGTACATCCGCAGTCCTTATACCATCTGGATACCCCGTGCGAGCAGGACCAGGAGGTTCCCTTGCCGGCCTCACCCGCGTGAAGCTCCGCATGGAGCGTGGCAGGGTGAGATGCAAGATATGAGCCGTAGTTGTCAAGCCTGAAGTCGTCCCTCTCCGCAACCTTGCGTATGAGTGCCGCGAGCGCCATGTCGCCATATGGCTCATGGTGGCCATAGATCTCTCCGTCGGTTGCCGTGTGGATCAGGCTTCGCTTCTCCGTGTCCCTTATCGACTTGAGCGTCGAGTAGAGGTTATCGGCAGAGCGGAGCATATGGCCGAATGATATAGACTCCGCGAGGCCCGGATGATAGAAGAATGCCGCGATCTCCCCACCGTTGGAGCCTGTGAGGATATAGGGCTGCCAGTATGGGGCCGGCTTTCCCTGCAGGAGCGTCATCCGGCCCTCATCGTCTTCGACTGCCTTGCACTGCCAGGGAGAGAGCACTACGAATCTTATGCCCTCATCCGACAGGAGCTGGATCACATCCTTGTTGATTCCGGCCTCCGGAAGCCACATTCCCTCGGCCTTGCGCCCGAACCTTCTTTCGAAGTCCATCGCTCCCCATTCGATCTGCAGCCTCGCGTCAGGAAGCTTATCGAGCGGGAGGATCGTATGGTTGAAGCTCTGGGCCATCGCGTTGCCATGTCCGAGCCGCGCTATGCTCTCCCTGTCAGCCTCGATGAGCATCTCTATGGTTTCCGGATGCTTTTCCTCCATCCATGACAGGAGGGTGGGGCCGAAGTTGTATGAGATATATGAGAAGTTGTTGGTTATCGATATGATGCGTCCATCCGGAGAGAGATAGCGTGAGTGCGCGTTTGCCGAGTAGCAGTCATGCCAGATCCTCTCGTTCCAGTCGATATAAGGAGCGGCTGATGCATGCTTGGGGATTATCCCGGTAAACGGATTCTCCCTCGGCGGCTGGTAGAAATGCCCATGGAGTATGAGCGATGTCCTTTCTTCCTTCTTTTCCATGCCGAGTAGTCTATCATATTACGATGCAAGGGTGAATAATGATATCTGGACGAGTGTCCTGCGGAAACCGCATGCTATGGCTTTCTTGATTTCCTTTCCTGTTCTGGTATCATAGAGGGAAAGGGAGGAGAGATGAAGAGAAGCGCTCCGATTGGCACGATGATACGAGGGGGGGGTACTATTCCTCCTGATGATGCTCCTGTCCTGTAATTCAGGACCTGATAATCACACGGTTTCGTTCAGCCTTAACGGTGGCCAGTTCCCCGAAGGATATGAGACGACGATAACGGTCCCCGATGGGAACACGCTTGAGGATATACCGGAGCCGGAGAAGGAGAGCACATACAGCTACCGCTACACCTTCGCAGGCTGGTACACAGATGAGGCACTCACGACCGAATATGATATGTCCCTTCCTGTAACAGGCAGCATGACGCTCTATGCTAAGTGGAACCGATATGCCATCAGTCATACGAAGAGATACACAGTCTCGTTCCAGTCGAATGGAGGAACGGAGGTAGCTTCCCAGAGCGTGGTCAGCGGCAACATGGCTGAGAAACCAGAAGAACCAGAGAAAGAAGGCTATTCTTTCGATGGATGGTACAGTGATGAGAATACATCCGTGCTATATGACTTTGATGCCCCCGTCACATCATCAATCACGCTTTATGCTAAATGGGCGAAGGCCTGGACGGTGACGTTTTCTATCGATGACTTAAATAAATATGAGGTATTCAAGGGCATAGCTATAGAGAAGGATACGTTATATGTGAAGGATGGAAATAAGATAACATTTCCTGAGATCACCATAGGAGAGGATCCTCTATCGAACATAAAATTCAAGGATACGAGTACTGGGCTTGGATTTGACTCTGATTCATCGATTAGCAAGGACCTCTCTCTTGCGGCTTTCATCGACGACTATGTCATTGCAGGCAACACCTATTATGTCTCATCCGCGGAAGGGCTAATGGCATGGGCAATGGCTGTAAATACTACAGGAATAGACTATAATTGTGTGCAACTTGAGGATATCTCGCTGTAGGGGTAGAGGAAGGCGGAAACAATTGAACGCCGGTAGGAAGTTTCTCCGCCTTCCTGAAGTTCATCACAGCTAACGCTTATCAAATTCCTTACAGCAGAGGATTATTATTCAGGTGAAAGGGGATTCGGCACTAAGGATGATGCTCCGAATATCAAGGTCGATGGCACATCCGTAGTGTGGTCAGGCGAGGCGGCAGAAGGCATCACTATCGCCATGGATGAGATGAACAAGGTAATCGATGATGACTGGAAGGATGTCTGCCCGTATAGATATACGGCCGAAGGTGCCTCTGCGGAGGTTCCATTGCTGCTGGTGAATCCATCAGATGGCTCATGAGCGTTGGAAGAAGATGCATTTCCTTGCGTGCAATCGCGATTTATTGACTATTTTGCCGCTATTACCTAGTATTTTGACATCGAGCTAGATAAGGGGATGCGATGATACTAGTCAATATCGAATCGCTTTCTGTCGACGAACTGAGAGGGATAGCCGAACAGGAAGGGATTGGTAATATCGAGGCCTTGTCCCGGGAGGATATCATAGAACTCCTGAGGGAGAAGTACGAGGAAGAGGATGATTCTGAGATCGCAAGGAATGATCCGAACCTGAGATATCTTTCCGGCATAACGGATTACAGGGAGATAAGCGACTATGTCGAGGGACTGCCTGGCGTTGAGGAACTTCCGGAGAGCTATCCTGAGACGGAGATCCATTTGATACTCCGCAACTCCTCGTGGGCCTACTGCTTCTGGTCTGTCGCGTCCCTGATGAGCGATCATATCGCGGACGAGGGCGGCTCGCTGCTGCTTGCCGTCGAGATCCATGTCGACGGCCGTACCGAGACCTATGACGTGCCGGTCTCCATGACGGACAGCGAATGGAATATCGGCATCCCCTATGGAGACGGATACTGCCAGGTCTCGCTTGTCTCGGTGATCGATGGCGAGAGGCGTTCCCTCGCGGTCTCCGGCCGTATCACGCTCGTCTATTCCTACTGGCTCTCGCATAAGGATGAGATGAGGGAGAGCGACGCGCTCTACCGGATATATCTGTCGATGCTCTCCTCTAAGGAAGGGGAGCTTGCTCCCTCCGCCACGGTGAGGGACATAATAAGCGCTTTCAGGGAGGCTGACACGGATGAATAAGATAAACCTGATACTCCATGCCCATCTTCCCTATGTCCGCCACATAGAGTATCCGAAGTTCCTTGAGGAGAACTGGCTCTTCGAGTCGCTCAACGAGACTTATATCCCGATGCTGAGGATGCTGGAGCGCCTCGATTCGGAAGGCGTAGGCTACCGTATCTCGATATGCTTCTCGCCGACGCTGATCACGATGCTTACCGATCCTGCCCTGCAGGAGAGGTTCGTAGGCTATATGAACGAGCGCATCGAGCTTGGAGAGAAGGAAGCGGAGCGCACGAGGCGGGAGGAGCCTGAGTGCCTTGAGATGGCCATGCGCTATCTTGAGGAGGCAAGGCGCAACCTTGAGGTCTTCCAGGGATATGAGGGGAATATACTCACGGGCTATCGCAATCTTGCCGACCGCAACCATATAGAGCTGCTGACGACTGCGGCGACGCATGCGTATCTCCCTGTCTACAAGGACTATCCCACGGCGATAAACGCCCAGGTGGTGATGGGCCTGAGGACGCACAGGCGCATCTTCGGGCAGGGGGCCAAGGGCTTCTGGCTTCCTGAGTGCGGCTATTATCCCGGACTTGATAAGGTGCTTGCTGGACATGGCGTATCCTGGTGCCAGCTTGCATCCCATGCTGCGCTGACGGCAAGGACGAAGTCGCAGTGCGGCGGCTATCGTCCCGTGGAGCTTCCCTCGGGCGTTATCGGATTCGTCCGTGACTGGTCCCTTACGTCGCTCGTATGGTCGAACGTATCAGGCTATCCCTGCGATGGCGACTACCGCGATTTCTACCGCGATATCGGATACTATATGCCGATGGATTACATCAGGCCGTATATCCATGAGCCTGAGATCAGGTGCTTCACCGGCTATAAGTATCATGCCATAACCGGAAAGACAGAGGATAAGAGGTTCTATGATCCTCATAAGGCAGAGGAGAAGGTGGCCCTCCATGTGGACAACTTCCTCTACAACATAA
Organism: uncultured Spirochaetaceae bacterium; assembly: GCA_944389145.1. Taxonomy (GTDB): domain Bacteria; phylum Spirochaetota; class Spirochaetia; order Sphaerochaetales; family Sphaerochaetaceae; genus Ornithospirochaeta. The sequence goes on along the minus strand of CALXLH010000005.1, from coordinate 31,828 downwards.
AGAGGAAGGGCATCATGATCGATGCCTCCGGAATCGAGGATCCGGTCTTCAATCTCTGCTATGATGCCGAGCTCTTCGGCCACAGGTGGTATGAGGGCATATCCTTCCTCGAGGGCGTGATCAGGAAGGCATCAGCCTCATCTGACTTCTCCCTTACCACCCCGACTTCCGTGATCCTTGAGGACGGAAGGACGGAGAGGATGGAGCCTAACGAGTCGAGCTGGGGCGCTGGCGGATACTCTGATATCTGGCTGGATGGCAGCAATGCATGGACGTACAGGCACATAATGAAGGCGATAGACCGCATGCAGGATCTTACCCACCGCTTCCCTGACCAGGGATCCCTGAAGGGGCGCTTCCTGAACCAGGCATCGCGCGAGGTGCTTCTGGCCATGGCCTCTGACTGGACGTGCATCATGCATGACAATACCTCTGTCACCTATGCGGAGAAGAGGCTTCGCAATCATCTGGGATCGTTCAACGTCGTCTTCTCCTCGATGTCGCGCAACACCGTCAATACCGAGTGGCTGATCAATGCTGAGCGGCGCAACGTGATCTTCCCCGATATAGACTACAATCTCTTCGACCCGGACAAGCTCGAGGATTACTCATGATAGGACACCCGGCCGCGGCCGGGTTCTTCCTTTCGATCGCCTCCTCCCTGATTGACAGCAAAACAGCGATTATGGTAGCTTAACTCGGTATTCAAGGAAGATTTATTTTTCATAAGAGGTACAACTGATGTCTGGCCACAGCAAATGGGCAACAATAAAGCACAAGAAGGGAATCGCTGACGCCAAGCGCGGGCAGAAATTCACGAAACTCATCAAGGAGATCACGGTAGCGGCGAAGAACGGCGCGGATCCTGACTCCAATGCAAGGCTGAGGACCGCGATCCTCAAGGCAAAGGCCGAGAATATGCCTAAGGACAATATCGACCGCGCCATCAAGAAGGGAAGCGGGGAGCTTGGAGCATCGACGTTCTATGAGCTTACCTATGAGGGCTATGCCCCAGGCGGAGTGGCCATCATAATCGATACCCTGACCGATAATAAGAACAGGACCGCCGCTGATGTCAGAAGCACGCTTACGAAGCTCGGCGGATCTCTCGGCGCTACCGGATGCGTGAGCTACATGTTCCAGACGAAGGGCGTGATCACATACGATGCGACGAAGTATACCGAGGATCAGATCTTCGAGGCCGCTCTCGAGAACGGCGCGGAGGATGTCTCTACCGAGGATGGCGTGATCGAGGTCACGACAAGCTCCGGTGATTTCGCCAAGGTCCTTGAGGCCATGCAGGCTGCGGGATTCGAGCAGGAGAGCGCTGATGTCTCCCGCATCGCCGATCAGACTGTGACCCTCGATAACGAGAAGGCGAACAAGGTACTGAAGATCGTGGACAGGCTTGAGGAGCTTGACGATGTCCAGCAGGTCTCCACGAACCTTGATCTCCCAGAGGATTTCCAGGAAGAGGAGTGAGGGTACTCGGAATAGATCCGGGACTAGCAGATACGGGCTGGGGTGTTGTCGATTTCGATGGTCAGCACTACCGGCCTGTTTCTTTCGGTACGATCTCCACTGGTTCCGGTGAGGATATACAGAAGCGCATATATACGATAGCCTCTGACCTCGGCACGCTCTCTGAGCGGTACGGCTGCTCCGTGGTGTCGATGGAGGATATCTTCTTCACGAAGAACATCACGTCCGCGATCCCTGTCGCGAAGGTGATCGGTGCCGTGATATTCCGCTTCTCCGAGCTGGGCATCCCCGTGCATCTCTATTCGCCCCTTGAGATCAAGATGGCCGTAACGGGCATGGGGCGGGCCGATAAGGCGCAGGTGCAGGAGATGGTGAAGGTGATACTCAAGCTCAGGACGATACCGCGGCCGGATCATGCTGCCGATGCCCTTGCCGACTGCATATGCTACTGTACCCATCGCGGGATAGGAGGAGCGCTGCGATGATAAACGCCATTACCGGGAGGCTTGTAGCTGCTTTCCCTGATCATGTCATGATACTCACGCCGGGGGGTGTGGAGTATAGGCTGGATGTCTCCTCGAATGCATCTGAGCGCCTTTCGAGGCTTTCCGGAGAGGAGAAGGATAGCGTGCGCGTGCTTGCATACCTCCAGCACCGTGAGGATGCGATGACGCTCTTCGGCTTCTACAGCGAGGAGGAGCGCTTCTGCTTCGAGCAGCTGCAGACCGTTCCCGGCATCGGTGCGCGTCAGGCTCTCAAGATACTTTCGGGCATCACTGTGGAGAATCTGGTGAAGGCGCTGGACGCCCAGGATGTGAAGACGCTCTCAAAGGTCTCCGGCATCGGCCCGAAGACCGCGCAGAAGCTCGTGCTGCAGCTGAGGAACGTCCTTGTCCTGGATGAGGAGGAGGATAATGCATCCCCGTCCGTACCATCCCAGTACAGGGATCTCATAGAATCATTCGCCAATATGGGATTTGAGCGCAGGGCTGTCATCCGCGTGCTTGACCGCGTGCTTGAGGAGAATGCGCTTCTCGTGCAGGGCCGGGACCAGAGGAGCGCTGAGACGCTTGTATTCCCGCTGGTACTCAAAGGGCTTTCCAGATGATCGTAGACAAGGGCAGCGAGATAGAGATTGAGGAGAGCGTGCTCTCAAGGGCAGTCGATGCCCATTATCAGGATGAGGACAGGCAGGAGAACCTCCTGAGGCCTCAGTATCTTGAGGATTTCCAGGGGCAGGGCTCCATAAAGGAGAATCTTTCCGTCTTCATAAAGGCGGCCCGCGGGAGGGGAGATGCGCTTGACCATACGTTCATCGTCGGGCCTCCAGGGCTGGGTAAGACGACGCTGGCCTCGATCATAGCCAACGAGATGCACTCTGAGATCCGCATGACCTCCGCTCCAGCCCTCGACAAGCCGAAGGATCTTGCCGGGATACTTACCAACGTCTCCGAAGGCTCCATCTTCTTCATCGATGAGATCCACAGGCTCAAGCCCGCGCTTGAGGAGATGCTGTACATCGCGATGGAGGACTTTGAGATCGACTGGGTGATAGGGCAGGGACCGGCGGCGCGCACGATGAGGATACCGCTTCCTCACTTCACTCTGATCGGAGCGACCACCAAGGCCGGCTCGGTCTCTTCTCCGCTGGCCTCCCGCTTCGGAATAAACATCCATATAGACTTCTACCAGCCGGAGGAGCTTTCAAGGATCATATCGCGTTCGGCGCGCATCCTTGAGACCGATATCACGGAGGGGGCGGTGATGATGCTCGCGCGCTGCTCAAGGGGAACCCCCAGGATCGCGAACCGGCTTCTCCGGAGGCTTCGTGACTTCGCTTCCATCCTGGGGGACGGGACGATCACGGAAGGCATCGTCAGCGAGGGGCTGAAGCGCCTTGGCATCGACGAGAACGGCCTTGAGACGATGGACAGGAACATACTGCGCACGATCATCGAGTACTACGGCGGAGGCCCGGTCGGTGCCGATACCCTCTCGATATCCGTGGGAGAGGCTGTGGAGAGCCTGGAGGATTTCTATGAGCCTTATCTCATACAGCAGGGATATCTGAAGAGGACCCCGCGCGGACGCTGCGTGACGAGGAAGGCCTATGAGCTGCTGAATATCAAGGGAGGATCGGATGCTGACCAGGGATTACTATTTTGACCTGCCTGAGGAGCTTATAGCCCAGGAACCCTCGGAGAAGAGAGGAGAGGACAGGCTTCTCCTGCTGGACAGGGAGAGGGGAGCCTTCTCTGACCACATGATGAGGGACTTTCCCTCGCTCATAACCAAGCCTTCCGTGATCGTGGTAAATAACTCCAGGGTGAGGAAGGCAAGGGTATATGGTACCTCTGATACCGGTGGAACGGTCGAGTTCCTCTTCCTCTCTCCGGAGAGCGATGGCGCCTGGAAGTGCATGGCCACGAAGACGAAGCGGCAGAGGGTGGGAAAGCGCTTCTCCTTTGCAGACAGGAACGGCAATGCCGTAGCGGAGGCTGTGATCGTCCGTGAGAATCCCGATGCGACGAGGTCGCTGATGTTCACCTCTCCGATCGGAGAGTCGTTCTTCGACAGCTGCGGCCATGTGCCGCTTCCGCCTTATATCAAGAGGGAGGACAGCTTCTCTGATGAGACGCGGTACCAGACGGTCTATGCCTCAAGGCCTGGATCGGTGGCGGCTCCGACTGCCGGGCTTCATTTCACTGAGGCGCTGATGGCGGAGGTTAGGGATATGGGCATCCCTATCTATGAGGTTACGCTCCATGTGGGAGCCGGCACCTTCCTTCCCGTCCGCACGGAGAACGTCGAGGATCATCATATGCATACGGAGCATTACTCGATAGATCCAGAGACCGCGGATGCGCTCAATGCGGCGAAGTCTGATGGAAAGAGGATCCTCGCGGTCGGCACGACAAGCGTGAGGACGCTTGAGAGCGCTGCCGATGATCGCGGCAGGATCTCACGCCTTGAGGGCGATACGGATATATTCATCCGTCCAGGCTACAGCTTCCGCTTCGTATCCGATCTCCTGACGAACTTCCATACGCCGGAGTCCACGCTTCTGATGCTTGTCTCTGCCCTTGCCGGCAAGGATCTGATCTTCTCTGCATATAGCCATGCCATAGAGAGCAGGTACCGCTTCTTCAGCTATGGCGATGCGATGTTCATCAGAGGCTGAGCGCGGAGAGCGCCTTGCGTATCTCCTTCTCGACTGCCTCGGGGCTTGCCATTCCGTCGACGCGGATGAGATTGACTCCTTCCGGAAGCTCCGCGAAGGCTGCCTCATAGTTCTTCCTGACGGCGCTCAGGAACTCAGCCCTGTCGAAGAGCTCCTTCTCTCCGCCTCTCTTATCGATGCGCCTGATGCACTCCTCAACAGGGGTATCGACATAGATGATGACCTCCGGGGAGGGGAAGCGGTTGATTTCCTTTATGAATGAGAGATCGCACTCGACACCCTGATAGGCTATCGAGGAATATAGGTATCTGTCAGATATCACGACAGTGCCTTCCTCCAGCATGCGTATGATTCCATAGGCGCTGTTATGTAGGTGGTCATCCCTGTCTGCTGCATAGAGCAGCGCGAGCGCCTCCGGCGTCGTCTGCACCTTCTTCTGCAGCACCTTCCTCACAAGCTCTCCGATCGGATTCGATGTCGGTTCGTTGGTGATGGCATATCTTCGCTTGTTGAATTCGTAGTAGCGTGCGAGAGCGTGGAGCTGGGTCGTCGTTCCTGCCCCATCCAGGCCTTCCAGGACGATGAATGATCTGAGTATTCTGCCTTGCATGGCTAGGTTTCTCCTTTTCCTCGGATTATGGTAACATAATCAACGGATAATTTTGAGGCTTATGAGATACCATTCGACTTTCTCGACGATCGCTATTTCCATCGTAGTCCTGCTGGTATTCGCCTCAGTAGCGCTCTTTACCGTAGCTGTCCTTTCCATGACGAGCCCTACGCTCATAGCGACGCAGGAGCTTCTCAAGGAGCTTTCGGACGCGTCGACGCCTGTCTCGCTCTCCTTCGATTCGATGGACAGGAACTTCCGCGATGGCATATTCATAAACGGGCTGGAGGTCTCCGTAGGAGGGGAGGAGGTTGCCTCTTTCGAGAGGGTTACCGTGCATATGGGCCTGTTTTCGCTCATCCGCTATCTGGTGCTGGGCTCGGGAAGCCTGGAGATAGAGGCTGAGAGCGGCTGGGTGGATATCCCCATGGCGCTGCTTTCGGGAAGCGGCGGAGGAGATGGGAGCGCGGTGTTCTCAATGCCATCGATTCCTCGACAGTACTCATTCTCGATCCACATCCACGATACCGATGTGTCGATTGCCGATGTTGCGTTCATCGATGGCATGGAGGCATCGGTGTATCTTGATGACGGGCTTTCCTCGATCGATGGCAGGCTCTCTGCGCCCGGCGTGTCGATAGATCGTGATGGCGTCGCGGGAGAGGGGCATGACCTGCTCCTGACGCTCTTCTATGACGGTGCTCTCTCCGCAGCCTTCTCGATGGATAGCCTCTCCGTAGCATATGGCTCATTCTCGGCCCATGCGGATGATCTGGCGGCAAGGGGCTCCCTTGACAACGGGGCACGCTTTGCCGATGGCTCCCTCCAGCTCTCATTCTCATCATTGTCCCTGGACTCTCCTGAAGTCTCGGCTGCCCTCTCAGCTTCCTTCGTATCCCTCTCTGGCGGCGGCGCGGATGCGGTGCTGACCGGGGTAAGCGCCTCGTACGGGGATATAAGCGGAACGATATCCAGGATAGAGGCCGCAAGCGATGACTATGACGGCTACGATGCCATCCTTCAGGATGTAGCCATAAGCAAGGATTCCGTCTCGCTGCTATCTTCCGGCCAGATCGCGCTTTCCGCCTCTCTTGGCAGCAGGAGCATCTCTTTCTCCTCTCCTCGCATGGACTCCGGCATCATCTCGCTTGGAACAGGGCTGTTTCCGATGCTTTCCGCCTCCTTCGTGGAGGGATCGGCAGGGATCGGGGAGGATGGGCTTTCCTTCGCCTTATCATCAGACGCGATGCTTTCCTCTGATGAGGAGGCGTTCAGCGGCACATCGCTCTCGATAGGGGCTGAGGGAGCCATCGGGAAGGATGGAGGGCTGGACCTTGACCTCAGCATCGATGACGTGAGGCTTCCTGAGCTGGATGAGGCGTCCTCGCTGTCAGTGACGCTTTCTGATGGAAGCGTGCGCTTCGTAGCCCGCTATGGCCGCTATCTTACCGCACGCGGCAGCTACGATGATGGATCGCTTATGCTTTCGGCGCTTATGAGCGGCTTGCCGCTCCATCCGCTCCAGCCTTATATCTCATTCTTCATGCCAGCCCTTACGGGATATATAGGCGATGCGACGAGCGCTACAGGATCGGTGAACGTTGATGTCAGGATGGGAGAGGATGGATTATATGGCCCGTCGTCATTCTCCGTATCATTTGCGGATGTGCGCTTCAATGATTATTCGTTCTCTGCCTCGGCCTCTCTCTCATCCTATCTTTCGGGCAGCAGCGTGGAGGTCTATTCCGCAGAGCTCTCTACGGATATCGCGACGGCGCTCTGGCAGGGATCGCTCGATCTTGAGAGGCTTCTGCCTGAGGGCGACTTCACTCTGGAGAATGCCGATGGCAGCGCTATCGCCCAGGCTGTCCTTGAGCTCTCGGACAGCAGGGAGTATTCCTTCTCCCTCCGTATCCCGCCGGCTCCTGGCACGCTCTTCAGCGGCCGCGTGGACTTCTCCCAGGATGGCATGATACGTTCGGATGCCGTGCTCTCAAGCGGGGAGAATGTCTATCCGATAGATCTTTCGATCGATCTCGATGATGATGTGATATCGCTTATCAATCCTGCGCTATCCATCATCGTGCGCTATGGCGATGGCATAAGAGGGGAGGCCGCATTCTCGTCGTTCGCCCTTCCCGTACCATCCGAGGCCGTAGCTCCGTGCGTGCTCAATGGAACGATAAGCGCCTCGTTCATATTCTCCGAGCAGGCGCTGGACATAAGCGTGCCTTCCTTCCAGATAGAGAACATGAGGCATCTGCCGACATCCCCTGATATCTCATTCTCGGCCCATGGGAACAATGACGGGGTGAGGCTGGATAACATCATAGTATCCGGGGTGGAGACGGAGCCGCTGCGCGGCAGCCTCGATATCTCCGTGGGAGAGAGGCGTGGCGCGCTCTTCCTTTCATCCTCACGTTCAGAGGCCAGGGAGGAGATAAGGCTTTCCGTATATGCCTCTGACTCCGGATTCTCCGGCATATTCCGTGCCGATAACCTGAATCTGAGGCGCCTGGGCATCGATGGCTATGCAGCCACGGTGAACCTCACCGGCCACGGAGGGAGCTGGTCCTCTCTAGCATTCTCCGGTTCGTTCCTTGCCAATTCTACGGATATGGCCAACCGTCCAGGCACATTCTCCGCTGACATGTTCATAGGCAGCGATGTGATGGAGTTCCGCTCCATCAGCTTCATCAGCGACGGGCTTAGGATCTCCTCTCCGTTCGTCGGATTCTCCTCTGCAACGGGACGGCTTGAGGCCTCTGCGGATATCTACGCGGCGAAGATCAATGCCGACAGGGAGTATCCTGTGACCACGACGCTCTCGCTTGAGGCGGAGATCGGGGCGGCTGATAATCTTGCAGAGAGCGCCATGCTGCTCATCGGTGATGATGGACCGGCAGATATCTCCGGGCATCTCGCGGTCGGGGATATCGATATAGATGACAGGCTGCATATCGACGGCCGTGAGTCCTCGTTCCTCTATTCAGATGGACGCGTCGAGCTGTCAGGCTCGCTTGCCTCGGGTTCCTTCGATACATCGGCTGGACTCTTCGATATATCCATAGATCTCGATCCGGTTGTCATGCTTTCCATTGCGGGTCATCTGACGGATACAGGCTTCGAGATGAAGGTCGGCATACCGCTTTTCGAGATGAGCGTGGTGAATATCCTCTTCCCCGTTCCTACCGTGACATTCGTCGATCCTGCGCCTACGCATGGTGAGGTCTATATAGTCAAGGATGGAATCGAATGGGAGCTCTTCGGCAAGGCTGAGGCAGAGACCGTGGCCTTCGATCTCTTCTGGATGCCAGGGCAGCGCGTGATACTCCACGATCCATCTTTCGTCGTATGGGATAACAGCATCACGTCGCTCGTTGATGACTGCACCGTGCTTGATATGAATACCTATGAGCGGCTTCCTGGCGGGGTATCGCTATCGGTCGATCTCTCCAAGACGCTCTCGCTGATGCAGTGGAGGGTCGATGTCTATGCCGAGGATGGAAAGGAGGTCGGGATACGCCTGCCTGTCGTGGGTGCAAACGTCGATATCTGGGGAGATGTCTCTGGCCACCTTTCCGTTGTCGGCTATGATAACTTCGTCGAGCTTGGCGGTGATATCACGGCTCAGGATCTGAGGATGTCTGTGGGCATGGAGCCGATGCCGGAGTGGTGGGGTTCCAAGAAGACTGTCACGATGGACATGAACCTGCTGCTGCGTGAGAACGTGAGCTTTGTCATGCCTCTCGGATCTGATCCGATCCTCACGGCCATGCTGGCGGAGAACCAGCGCCTGACGGTGAGGATACCTGAGTCCGGCGGCCTTGATATCTCCGGCAACCTGGAGATCCGCTCCGGAGAATTCTTCTATTTCCAGAAGAACTTCTACATCACGGAGGGAAGCATAGGATTCCCTGATGTCAGCTATGGCACTCCGTCCTTCAATCCTATCATCAACCTCAGGGCGAGGCTGCGTGACTTCGACAGCGACGGCCGTCCCGTTGATATCTTCCTCGTGCTGCGCAATGCCACCCTGGATAACATCAGCCCGACCTTCGAAAGCTCTCCAAGCAAGGATATAAACGAGATAATGTCGATCCTTGGCGGCGCGATACTCCCGACAGGGGTTTACGGCGATGTTACTGTCTCCTCGATGTTCTCGCTTGTCTCTGCCTCTGTGGACATCCTTTCCAGGATGGGCATACTCCGTTCCTCTGATACGGGCCTTGAGACATCGATCAGGAGCGCGCTTTCCCTCGATACGTTCTCCATACACTCGAATATCGTGGAGAACATCCTCTACGATACGGTAAGCCTTGCCTCCTCGAACCTCGATGAGGATAATCTCTCCCCGATGGCGCGCTACCTCAACGGAACGACGCTGTATCTTGGCAAGTATATCTCGCCGGAGCTCTATTTCGAGGGGATGGTCCATCTGCAGAGTTCGACTGACCGTACCGATGACTCTGACTCCCATACGTTCATCGCGGATGATCTCGATCTTGATATCGAGATATCACTTGAATGGAATAATCCTATGTGTACCGTGACCTTCTTCACCAGGCCAGGAAACATAACCGTCTATGACTTCATGGATAATTTCGGATTCGAGATATCGAAGAGGATCGTCTGGTGAGGTGTAGTTTTGGTGTTTTCTGCGCATCGACGGGCACTGTGCCGGCTTCCATGTAGAGCCGCTACGTTTTTTCTGATATCATTGCCGAAGGAGCCAAGGAATTGAGAATGAGACGCTTTCTATTGATACTGGCCGCACTCTGCGCCCTTGCCTTGCCGGTTTCCGCCGCTGATGAGGCGTGGTGGAACGGCATGCCGATGACCGCGTTCAGATATACCGGATTGCAGAATGTCGAGGCGCATACGGTGGATAGCCTCCTGAGGCCTTATCTTGAGGAACCGTTCTCCGACAGCACGTTCGCTGAGATGAACAGCGTGCTCTATGCCCAGCCCTGGCTGAGCTATGTCTCCGCAGAGGCATTGCGGGACGAGGGTACCGGAAACCTTGTCATACAGTTCTCCTTCATGGAGAATCCGATGGTCTCATCCGTGTCTGTCGAGGGAGAGCGGCAGGTGAGCGAGCGAAGCGTCCGCTCGAACCAGGATATAAGGGCGGGGGCCTTCTTCACGCCCGGCATGCTCTCTGTCGGAGAGGCGAGCGTCAGGGATTACTATCTCCAGAGAGGATACAGGGATGTGGAGGTCAAGGCCGAATCGTCCTTAGATGAGGCATCGAATACCGTCGCGGTGACCTATACGATAAGCGAGGGTAAGCAGTATAAGGTGCGTTCGATACTCTTCGAGGGGATATCCGGGCTGACGGCAAAGAACATCGGAGATGTGCTGACGCAGAAGGAGAGATCGTTCTTCAACAGCGGAAACTTCAATCAGGCTGATATCGAGACGGACAGGAATGCCATAATCTCGCTGTATGGGACGGAGGGCTATCCTGATGCGAGGATAGAAAGCGTGGATGTCGTGCCGACGGGAGAGGAGAACGAGGACACCATCTATGTCAATGTCGTCTATACGATATCCGAGGGCGACAGGTGGACGATAGGTACCATCTCCTTCGATGGCAACGAGGTCTTCTCCGACGATCAGATCTCCGCCCTGATAACCATAGAGCCGGGCGATCCGTATGATGCCTCTGCGATAGCGGCGCAGTATGAGGCGATCTCCTCGCTCTATTATGATAACGGGTATATACGAGCCACGGTGGATTTCCGCCAGATCCGGGACGAGGCTGCGCATACGATCAGCTATGATATCGCGATAAGTGAAGGCTCGCAGTCCGTAGTCGAGGATATCATCATAACGGGACTGACCAAGACCAGGCCCCATGTCATGGAGCGTGAGCTGACGCTCAAGGTCGGCGATGTCTTCTCCCGTTCCCGCCTTATCCGCAGCCAGCAGAACCTGATGAACACCGGCCTTATCTCATCGGTCCGGGCAGATCTCCTTTATGGCGATACCCCTGATGGAGTCGTCGTTGAGATAGCCGTCGAGGAAGGCAATCAGATGGAGCTGCAGTTCGGAGCCACGTTCGGAGGTACGGTCGATGGGTTTCCCATCTCGGGCTTTCTCCAGTGGGCCGATAGGAATCTGGCAGGGACTGGCCGTGATCTCGCCATCTCCACGACGCTTTCTCCCGATACCCAGTCTGTATCTCTATCCCTTTCTGATGATTGGGTGGGGGATAAGAGATGGGCTAACGGAATAAGCTTCTCCGTCGAGCATAGCTACCGTGATGATACGCTCCAGCGGGATCCTTCCTCGGGTTACTTCGATGGCCGTGATGATGATATGCTCACGTTCCCCTGGGGCTATCCTTCCGCGGATAGCTGGTATGCCTCTGACAATCCGCTCTATCCTTCGGATGCGTACCTCATGGCATATGACTACTGGCGCATAGCCCTCGGCTATGATACGGGATATACGTTTGCCTTCGATCCGGGCTCGCTTACGCTCTCGGCAGGCTTCTCGTTCGGCATCAACCGCGCATTCTATGATGCCTCCAAGTACGATCCGTACGAGCTGCTGATAAAGCGCTATCATGAGCGCTGGCAGTGGTCCAACCGCCTTACGCTCTCAGTGACCTGGGACGGAAGGGACCTGAGGCAGAACACGACGAAGGGCTATGTGCTGTCGGCATCATGGACCTATGCGGGCGGCTGGCTTGGCGGCCTTTCGAACTACAACCGCCTCTCGCTCTCCGGCGCGGGGTATCACTCGCTCTTCAGCTATACGAACGATGATGGAGAGGAAAAGCATCTCGTGCTCTCCCTTTCATCCTCTGTCTCGTTTATGTTCGATCAGTACTGGAACAGCGGGGATGGACGGGGCTGGACCTGGCATAATGCCAAGGAGGGTGCGACGCGCTACGAGATGCTTTACATCGATGGAATGAACATCGGCCGCGGCTTCGATGTCGTCTACGATAAGGCATTCCTGTGGCATAACCAGCTTGATCTCACGTTCCCGATCGTCAACCGCATCGTTGCCGTGGAGGGATTCATCTCTGCCACGGGCGTGACCGGAGCGCTTTCGGAGCTTGCCAGCTTCTCGAATATCGACTGGTATTTCGCCACCGGAGTCGGACTTAAGATGCAGATTCCCGGCTTCCCGCTCGGACTCTATATCGTAAAGAATGCGACATGGACCCATGAGGCAGGATTCGCCTGGGAGCAGGGGCTTCTCTTCGCTGATAGCAGCAGGCCCGGCTCTGGCCTGAAGATCGTCCTCGCGATCACGACCTCGCTCTATTGATATGGAGAAGGAACAGGGCCTGACGCCTATGATGCGTCAATACCTCGAGGTCAAGGAGAAGCATCAGGATATGGTGCTGTTCTTCCGCCTCGGGGACTTCTATGAGATGTTCAACGAGGACGCGGTCGAGGTCTCGAAGCTGCTGAACCTCACGCTCACCCATCGGGGTTCCGCACCGATGTGCGGCATTCCATACCATGCTGCGAGAAGCTATCTCAAGCGGCTCCTGGATGCAGGGAAGAAGGTCGCTATCTGTGAGCAGCTCTCGCTTCCTGAGAAGTCCAACGAGCTTGCAAGGCGGAGCGTGACGGAGATCTACACCCCCGCAACCGTCGTCGATGATGAGTATCTTGACTCGCTTTCGTCGTCCTATGTCCTTGCCGCCTCGATGGATCGCAAGGGCGTATATATATCATGGACCGATATCTCTACTGGGGAGTTCTATGTCCGCACGCTGCCTCTGGAGCGTGATTTCTCCTCGCTTGAATCAGCCTTGTCCTCCATCTCTCCGAAGGAGATGCTCGTGTCCGATGATCTCTATTTCTCGGAAAAGGGATTCAGGCGTACCGCCGATGGCTCGGGCGCGATGGTCACGAAGCTTCCTAAATGGGAGTTCACGATCCGCTCAGGCCTTAAGGAGAGCATCAAGCAGTTTCCGCTTTCAGTGCTGAGGGATGCCGGAGTAGAGGAGGATGATCCGGTCCTCTCCGTAATGGGACCGCTCTTGAGGTACGTCGCGGATAATACTAAGGCAGAGCTGCCGCAGCTGAGGGTCGTGGAGCGTATAACCGATGAGGGCGAGGTACTGATGAATGCTGCCGCCGTCCGCAATCTCGAGCTTGTCGAGACTATGGCGGGAGGACGGAAGGAAGGCTCGCTCTTCAATACGGTCAACAGGACTCTCACCGGCTCTGGTGCGCGGCTCCTGCGCTATTCCATACTCCATCCGCTCGTGGATATCGCCAGGATAGGGGATAGGCTTGACTGGGTATCATTATTCGTCTCTGACAGGCACGAGCTTGAAAGGGTGCGCGGCGTCCTTTCATCAGCCTCGGATCTTGAAAGGCTCTCTGCCAAGGCCTCGATGTCGAGGCTGACCCCGCGTAATCTCATCGCGATCGCTGATACCATCGCATCGTTCTTCTCACTTGTCTCGGAGAGGAATGAATATCTCTCCCTTGCTGATGATTTCTCCTCCTCATTCGATGCGCTTCTTTCGCTTTCGGAGGATATCATGAGCGCGATAAGCCGTGACTGTACCAATGCTGCGGCTGCCGGTACGGTGATCCTTGCCGGATTTGATGAGGAGCTTGACAGGCACAGGGCGCTTGAGGAAGGCGGGGCTGCGCTTCTGGATCAGTATCTTGAGCGTATCAAGGCGGAGACGGGGATACAGAACATGAAGGTCGGGGAGAACCGGATCCTCGGTGCATATATAGAGGTATCGAAGGGGCAGCTTGATAAGGTTCCTGAGTACTTCGTCAGGCGTCAGACGCTTGTCGGCGGCGAGCGCTTCGTCACGCCAGAGCTGGAGGAGCTTAAGGAGAGGATAGCGAGTGCCGCTGATGATGCCGCAAGGCGTGAGAAGGAGATATTCGGCCTCTTCCTTTCGCGTGCAGCCTCCCTTTATATCCCGATCGAGAGCATGGGAAGGATAATATCCCGGCTTGATATGTACTCATCGCTTGCCACCCTTGCCACAGAGTGCGGATGGGTGCGGCCTGAGATGATAGAGGAAGGGGACATAGAGATAGAGAACGGCCGCCATCCGGTTGTTGAGGCCTATACGGAGGCCGGGGCCTATGTCGCCAACTCATTCTCCTCCGTTCCTTCCCGCTTCTCGCTCATAACGGGACCTAACATGGCCGGTAAGTCGACCTATCTGAGGCAGATCGCCCTTATAACCCTGCTTTCGCATATTGGGTCGTATGTCCCTGCTGCAAGGGCCGTCATCCCTATCACGGACAGGATCTTCTGCCGCGTAGGCGCCAGCGATAACCTTGCCAGGGGTGAGTCCACGTTCCTCGTGGAGATGTCCGAGACGGCGGCCATCCTCCGTTCGGCGACACGCCACTCCCTTGTGATAATGGACGAGATCGGACGCGGTACATCTACCGAGGACGGGATGTCGATCGCATACGCCGTGATGGGATACCTCCGATCGCTTGGCTGCATAACGCTCTTTGCGACGCATTACCATGAGCTTACGCTTCTCGATACATCCGGAATACAGCTGCTGCATATGGCCGTGCGGGAGGAGAGGAATACAATAACGTTCCTTCGTAAGGCCGAGCCAGGCGTCTCCGCATCGAGCTATGGCATACATGTCGCGAAGCTTGCGGGGATCCCTAGGGATGTGATCAAGGAGGCATCCTCATTCCAGCGCCGTCATTTCGCGGATTATGCCTTCGATTCCTCTCAGGGAGACCTCTTCATCGATTATTCGGATAAGGAAGGAAGCGAGGGCAGCGAGATACTGCGCGACATAGCGGCATTCGACACCGACTCATCAACCCCTCTGGAGGCGCTCATGTTCCTTTCAGAGATCAAGAAGAGGCTTGGGGAGTAGCTTTTCGATTTGATCCACATATCTTGAACGGTTAGGCGTCTTGAGTACCGCATGACAAGCCCTGAGTGGAATCCCCCGTCCTGCAGCGCATGGAAGTAGCATAGCCAGGGAGCTCCCGTTGCCAGGCCTGAAAGGATCAGGAATATCCAGGTTTTCAGGCTTAGTGCCTTAGGGGAGGAGCGCCAGTAGGTGAGCGAAGCCCTGATGATTCTATTCGGGCTTGCTGGCGGCTGCCTCGCCGTATCGGTCATCTGGGCTGTACGGAGAAGAAGGCATCATAGGAAGCCTGCCATGGATGATGAGGATGCATAGGTGATCAGGATTCCTTATGCGCCATCCCTGCCTTGATCCTGCCTATGCCTAGAAGGGCAAGGAGCATGAAGACGGGGAATATCATCGAGCATAGGATTCCTGATGATATATTGCCTCCCAGCATATCTGCAGCAAGGCCAGTGAGGGATGGACCGATCGCGCAGCCGACGTCTCCGGCAAGGGCCAGGAATGCGAACATTGCCGTTCCGCCTCCCTTCAGAATGCTGGACGCGATGCTGAACGTACCAGGCCAGAAGATGCCGACAGACAGGCCGCAGAGGGCGCATCCGATGAGGCTGAGCACGGAATCCGGAGATAGGGAGGCAAGCAGGTAGCTGATGCAGCAGAGTATCGCAGATGCCCTCATCATCCTCTGCAGGTCGATCCTGTCGCCGTACCTGCCGAATATGAGCCTTGAGAGCCCCTGCATGAATGCGAAGAGGCATGGGCCGGCGAGATCTCCTATCGTCTTGCTGACGCCCAGCCCTGTTTCCGCGAAGGTCGATGCCCATTGCCCTACGGCCTGCTCTGAGGCCCCTGATGCTATCATCATGAAGAACAGGAGCCAGAACGTGCCATTGGAAAAGAGTGCCGCGGTCCCGCTCTTCCTTCCATCAGGCAGGATGTCATATATCGGGACGAAGAAGAACGCTATCATGTTCGCAAGCGGGACGACAGCCCAGAGCCTCGCCAGGGTACGCCACGACTGGATCCCGAACACGGAGAAGAATATCGTCGATATGAGTATGACGGCGACGAATCCCCAGCAGTAGAAGGAATGAAGCATGCTCATCGCCTTCTCCTTGTTCCTTGTAGGACAGGCTTCCACGACCGGGCTTATTAGGACTTCGAGGAGGCCTCCGCCTATCGCATAGGTGGCAACGGAGATCAGAAGTGCCGGATAAGGATCCCCTAGGATGAATGGAAGCTCGGATATGAGGAGCAGGCCCGCAGCGGAGAACACGTGGGCAGCGATCATGCATCGCCTGTAGCCGATCCTGTCGATGAGGTATGCGGAGGCGAAGTCGATCACGAGCTGGATGGCGAACGTGAACGTGATGAGGAAGGTTATCTCCCTGAGTCCTATCGCGAATGTCTGCTGGAAGGTCACGAACAGAAGCGGCGCGAAGTTTACGACTATTGCCTGTACGATATAGGCAACGAAGCAGGAACGTATTGTTGATTCATATGTCAGACGATGCATCTCAGCCTCCCCGGAACTCCAAAGGTATAGCTCCGTTGCATGCTCTTCCTCAATAGATCAGGGCATGATTCCATCATTCTTGGTACGCTAGCCGCTTTCCATGCTATCATCGCTGTATGAAGAAGATCATTTCCCTGATTCTGGTGCTTCTGCTGTCGTTCTCGCTATTCGCCGCGGACCCTTCGGTACTTGTCTCGCTCCTGGCTCCGGGGCTGCTGTACTCAGGCGAGCCTCTTCCTGCTTCCTATGACCTGTCCTCGGTCGATGAGAGCGCTCTCAACGCATTTCTCATTCCGCAGCTTCTGGATGATGGCGGGGTGAGCCTGGCAGGCATGGTGGAAGGTCCTGCAATGGATATCGTGCAGGGCTTCTTCGGCCTTGCCGGTGCATTGATGCCGCTTGATCATATGTATCCTGTGGCAGGAAGCGGAACGGTGACTCTCTCCGTGCTTCCTCCTCTCTCAGAGAACGACCTCTCCATAGGTGCGTCGGTGGACTATGATGATGCGATGGTGCTCTATGCGGTCGAGGGAAGAGGGGATGGCTCCGTGACGTTCGATGGCAGGGTGGAGGCTTATATCGATATTTCGACACCATCCCTGTTCACGCTCTCGGTCTCTGCCTCGTCATTCATGCTTTCCGGCTCTCCTCTCTCCGGCAGCGTGGAGCTCTCGGTCGAGCTGGATGATGAGATGGCTGCCTCATACATGGCGGCGATTGGTGCTGACATGGATCTCTACAGGATGCTCTTCTCCGCGATGATCATCGAGGGCTACAGGGAGATGGGAATTTCCGATGCCGTGGACCTTGAGGCCATCCTGGGCATAAGCATCGATGAGATAGCCTCAGGCGATCTTGTTGTCTATCTTGAGGAGAACGAGATGCTTGACCTGATCGATCTGATGAGCCTGGTTGCGGCAGCCTCCGATTCCTCATTCCCCATTGAGGAGATCCTGCTCTCCGTGCTATCGGCCCAGATCGTGATCGATGGATCTGCGCGCGTGGATGTCGATGCCAGGGCATTCCTTGAGGCGCTTGCGATGATGGATTCCCTTTGAGAGTGTTGACATACGCCTCTTGATTTGGTAAAAGGAACATAGTTTCATTAAAGTGATTTAAGGGACCGACGCGGTCCCTTTATTCATGATGGAGGAATGCATGCTGAAGAATGAGGCATCCGGGAGCGCTCTCGTAGGCGAGATAGACTCGCTTGTCTCTGGGCTTGGACTGAAGACGGTGGAGGCAACGGTAGGGACGTATCAGGGATCTGCGTCCATGACCGTCATACTCTATAAGAGCGGTGAGGAGATCAATACAGATGACCTGGCCGCGGCCTATAACCTTATCTATCCACGCTACAGCATCATCCTTGGAGACAGGGATCTCCAGCTGGAGGTCTCATCGCCGGGGCTGCAGAGGAACATCAAGGATACGATGGAGTTCTCGGTATTCATTGGACGTGATGTCAGGTGCTATTCCGTTTCGAGAAGCGCTTATGCGATCGGCCGCATAGAGTCTGCCGATGAGCGTTCCGTGACGCTTTCCGATGCCTTTTTCGAGGGATCTGGGGAGAAGGGCACCATCACGCTTGATTTCGATGATATAGCGAAGGCTAAGCTGGAATACAGATGGGAGGCAGGAAATGCTTGATCTTAGCGAGGAAATCAGATCGATGATCGATGATGGCAGGATGGACGAGGAGAAGGTCGTCTCCCTCATCCGCGATATGCTCACCAGCGCATACAAGAGGAAGTTCGGAACCGATGACAATGTCGTGGTTCGTTTCTTCCCGAATGGCGCAGGGGAGGAGAACAGATGCGTTGAGCTGTATTCCGTCAAGGAGGTTGTCAACGAGGAGGACTGGTATGATAAGGTCAGGCAGATCCCTCTCGATGATGCCCAGATGCTGGTAGAGGATGTCGAGGTAGGCGATTCCCTGGAGATTCCTATCGATCCGCGCAATTTCGAGTACAGCGCGGTGCAGTCCGCAAAGCAGCGTTCACAGCAGGTGGTCAAGGAATATACCACCGATAAGGTATATATCGATGCGAAGGCCATGGAGGGAAAGCTCGTCATCGGAGAGATCAAGAGGCAGAATCCCAAGAACGGTGACTTCATCGTGAACCTGAACCTGGAGGGAGCCGATGCGCTCTTCCCGTTCCGCGGCCAGAGCCCGAGGGAGACCTATGAGATCGCAGAGAAGCTGAAGTTCTATGTCGAGAAGGTCGAGAAGGTCGGAGCCGAGCGCAACAACAGGAAGGCCGGGCGTGATGCCAAGGCCTCTAAGGGATCTTCCGTAAGCATCCTCCTTACCCGCTCCTCAAAGGAATTCGTCAAGGCCCTGATCGAGAACGAGGTTCCAGAGATCTCCTCTGGAGATGTCGAGATCAAGGCGATCGCCAGGCATGCGGGCGTGAGGACGAAGGTAGCTGTCGATACCCATAAGACCGATGTCGATCCCGTCGGTTCCACGGTAGGAAAGGCCGGCGTGAGGATCCAGACCGTGATGGCCGAGTGCGAGGGAGAGAAGATCGATGTAGTGCGCTATTCGGAGGATCCTCTGGTGTTCATAGCCAATGCCCTGATTCCCGCCCAGGTCAGGCGCGTCGTCACGATCGATCCTTCCACCCGTCATGTCGTCGCTATCGTTGATGACAACCAGCTCGGCATCGCCATAGGGCAGGGCGGAGTGAACGTAAAGCTTGCGAAGGTCCTCTGTGACTGGAATATCGAGGTTAAGACCCAGGCCCAGTTCAATGAGATGGAGCAGACCATGGAGATCTATCGCAACGTCGATAATCTCTTCAAGAGCGAGGATGAGGCTGCCTCTGAGGAAGGAGAGGCCGTCGCGGATGCTCCTCAGCCTCTTACCAATGATGAGATCGGCATCGATCCTGATGATACGCCGCTTACGGATCTCGGACTTCCAGAGAAGATCATCAAGCGGCTTCATGATATTGATATCTGGTCCATTGAGGAGTTCTTCGATTATGATGATGATGAGCTTCACGAGAAGGGCCTGAGCGATGAGGATATCGCTACCGTCCGCGATAGCGTTGTCATAACGGAAGATGATACAGGTGCAGATTTCGAGTGCCCGATCTGTCATGAGGTGCTTCCGGCCGGTACGACCGTATGCCCGAAGTGCGGAGCGGAGTTCGAGTTCGAGTGATAAAGGGTTAAGATGTCAGAAGAAGTAAAGAACGAGGAAAAGATCACGAAGGTCAATGTAATCAGGCGCCAGGCCGCTCCGAAGGCGGAGAAGGCTCAGGCTGCCGAGACCCATGCCCAGAGTGAAGTCGAGAAGAAGGTCATCGTCCTCAAGAAGAAGCCCGTGGTCGTGAAGGTCAAGGAGAAGGAGGAGGAGAAGAAGGCCGATAGCGTCGTGCCGGAAAGCAGCCGCATCGCCGAGCCTGTCATCATCAAGGCGACGAATCTTCCTCCGCTCACAAGGCCATCTGCTCCGGAGAAGAAGGAATCGAAGGAGAAGGAAGCCCAGAAGAAGGATTTCGGCAATGTCCTCACCGGTAAGGGCTATATGACCAATACGGCCGTCCATCATCAGAACTCCAGGATCCAGTCTCCGCTTCATAACGGTCCTGTCATCATCAAGAGCTCGAATCTTCCTCCTGTTCCGGGACAGAAGGTCGAGGGATCGGAGGCCGCTCCATCCAGGCCGAGGGTGGCCGGAATCGTCGGTGGACGTCCCGCTGGTGGCCAGAGGCAGGGCCAGAGACCCCGCTTCCAGGGTAATAAGGATGGGGATGGCCATTTCCAGAGACAGGGCCAGCGCCTGCCGAGAGCCGGACAGAGCTATACGCCTTCCGGTACTGGATTCAGGCGTGACGGACAGCCTGGCGCTCCACGCTTCGGCCAGCGCCCGATGAGGCCTATGCCGGGACAGGGTGCTCCTGACATCAATCAGAAGGGACCTGGAAAGAGGCCTCAGGGAGCCTCAAGGCGCAAGGACTACAACGATCGCTATCAGAAGGATGAGGAGCTTGACTTCCAGTTCCAGAAGAAGAAGCGTGAGGAGCAGAAGCTTGCCGCGATCCCAAAGTCGATAGATATCATGGAGAACATCTCCGTGGCTGACCTTGCCAAGAAGATGAACCTCAAGGCCTCTGACATCATTTCCAAGCTCTTCCGCATGGGCATGATGGTGACTATCAACCAGCAGATCGATCATGAGACTGCTGAGATAATCGCTTCAGAGTATGGCTGCCAGGTGCATCTTGTCTCCCTGTATGACGAGACGATCATCGCGCAGGATGAGGATGATCCGGAGGATCTCGTGCCGCGTGCGCCTATCGTCACGATCATGGGACACGTAGACCATGGCAAGACGAAGCTCCTGGATGCGATCAGGTCCTCCGATGTCGCGGGCGGAGAGTTCGGCGGCATTACGCAGCATATCGGAGCATATAAGGTCACCGTGCCTGGAAAGGGCGATATCGTATTCCTTGACACGCCTGGACATGCGGCGTTCTCGATGATGAGGGCGCGCGGTGCGCAGGTCACCGATATCGTAGTGCTTGTCGTCGCTGCCAATGATGGCGTCATGCCGCAGACAAAGGAGGCGATCGACCATGCCAAGGCAGCGAAGGTACCCATTATCGTCGCAATAAACAAGTGTGACCTTCCGGAGGCCAATCCGGAGCGCGTCATGCAGCAGCTCTCCGAGCTTGGGCTTGTGCCGGAGGAGTGGGGCGGGCAGACGCTGTACTGCCGCATATCGGCACTGAAGAAGGAAGGCATCGATGACCTTCTGGATACGATTCTCCTGCAGGCCGAGGTGCTTGAGCTGAAGGCGAATCCGAACTGCCGTGCAGTCGGAAAGGTGCTTGAGTCGCGCATCGATCAGGGCAGGGGAACGGTTGCGACGATCATCATCGAGAAGGGTACGCTCCATCAGGGCGACTACTATGTGGCCGGTATCTATCCGGGCCGCGTCAGGGCCATGTTCGATGACAAGGGCAAGAAGATCAAGGAGGCAGGTCCTTCGGATCCTGTCGAGATCATCGGACTCTCGGATATCCCGTCCGCCGGCGATCCGTTCCAGGTCACCGAGGATGAGAAGCAGGCCAGGATGGTAGGCGCGAAGAGGCAGGAGCTTGAGAGGACTGCAGAGGCCGGCGGCCGCAACAAGATAACCCTCGAGAATCTCAATGAGAGGATCAGGGAAGGCCAGATGAAGGACTTCAACGTCGTTATCAAGGGAGATGTGCAGGGTTCTGTCGAGGCGCTCCAGGGCGTGCTTGAGAAGCTCAGCACCGATGAGATCAAGGTCAACGTCATAAGGGCGGCAGCCGGTGCCATCATCGAGTCCGATATCTCCTTGGCATCCGCATCCGACGCGCTTGTCATAGGCTTCAATGTCCGTCCGACGCCGCGTGCGCAGGCGCTTGCCGAGCAGGAGAAGGTCGAGATCAAGAAGTACAACGTCATCTATGATGTCGTTGATGATATCACCGCGGCGATGGAGGGAATGCTCTCTCCGGAGATCAAGGAGGTGGATATCGGAAAGGTCGAGGTCCGCGATACCTTCAAGGTGCCGAAGATCGGCATCATCGCCGGAGCCTATGTCCTGGAGGGCAAGGTCAAGCGCAACAGCCTGGTACGCGTGATCCGCGATTCCATCCAGATCAACAAGGACATGGTGAAGATCTCGTCGCTTAAGAGGTTCAAGGATGATGCCAAGGAGGTCGCGGAAGGCTTCGAATGCGGTATCGGCCTTGAGAACTGGCAGGATCTCCAGGTTGGAGATATCCTCGAGATCGTAGAGACCGAAGAGGTGAGAAGGAAGCTTGAGATAAATGAGTGAGTTTTCCCAGGAAAGGCTTGAGAGCCGGATCATGGAGGCTATCTCAAGCCTCATAGTCTCCGGTGCGATAAAGAACCCGCACCTATCCACATTCACCTCTGTCACGCGCGTGGAGCTTGCTCCAGACAACACGGAGGCGAGGGTCTATGTCTCATCGATGCCTGAGGAGAGGATAAATCCATCCGTAAAGGCGCTCAACAGCGCATCAGGCTTCATCCAGAGGCGGCTTGCGCAGGTGCTTCGGACGAAGAACACGCCGGTGCTGACGTTCATACGCGATGACTCGTATCGCGAGGCTGAGCGCATCAACCGCCTTATCGACGAGGCCGTGAAGGATATCGATGGCTGAGTCGGAGGTTATCCTGATGGATAAGGAGGAGGGCATCACGTCCTTCTCCTCTCTTTCTTCCATAAAGCGTTCCCATAAGGGGATGAAGGTGGGACACGCCGGAACGCTCGATAAGTTCGCATCCGGCCTGATGATCGTGCTTGCAGGCAAGGCGACCAGGCTCAATCCCGTATTCTCATCGATGGGGAAGTCCTATATCGCGGAAGTGACGTTCGGGCGCGAGACCGATACGCTCGATCCTGAGGGAGAGGTTATAAGGCGCGCTGATCCGCCATCGGAGGAGACGCTGCGTTCGGTGCTCCCGTCGTTCCTCGGCCATCAGAGCCAGATACCTCCCGTCTACAGCGCGATCCATGTCGGCGGGAAGAGGGCGTATCAGGAGGCAAGGAGCGGCAGGGCCGTGGAGATGGCCCCCCGCGATATAGCGATAGATTCCATCGAGCTTCTTTCTTATGATGGGGAGAAGGCCGTCATAAGCGCATCCGTTTCAAAGGGAACGTATATCCGCTCGCTTGCGCGTGACATAGGCGAGCGTGCCGGCTCCTGCGCCTTCGTCTCCCGTCTTAGGCGTACCTCGATAGGACCATTCACTCTTTCTGATATCTCCCTGGATACGAAATCGCTTCTGGATAAGACCGCATTGTTCTCCTCTGTAAGGCTCTCGCCTGCGTTCAGGCGTGAGGTGGAGAACGGCAGGATCGACCGCCGCGCGATCCTCTCCGACAGCGATCCGGAGCGTCCGTTCGCATATATCATGCTTGACACGCTCTTCGGCTTCGCAGAACGCGTGGATGGGGGCCTCCGCCTCATGGGAAGGTTCTGATGGAGACGCTCGACTTCTCCTCCCTTGTCGGTTCCGGACGCCTGCGAGGGCAGGACACGGTCTTCTCGATAGGTGTCTTCGATGGTATGCATAGGGGACACCGGAGGATATTGGAGACGGTCGTCAGGACCGCTAGGGAGAGAAGGGGCTCCGTGAGCCTTGTCATCTCATTCCGCACCAATCCGAAGCCCTATTCCGCAGGCGAGCTTGATACGATCAGGATGCGTACCGAGTATATCGCGTCATTCGGCGTGGATTTTTTTGCGCTGATTGACTTTTCTGCCGATTTCAGTAAGATTGGTGCCAGTGGCTTCGTGGATCTCCTGATGAGAGCCGCGAATCCCGTTGCGGCTGTCGTCGGATCGGATTTCCGCTTCGGCAATCCCTCATCCCAGGCTTCGGGGCGTGATATCCCCAGGCTCATCGCGGAGAAGGGAGGAAGCTGCGTTCTGATAGAAGTAGACGCTGTCATGGATGATGCTGGAAGGAAGATTTCATCCACATCGCTCAGGCAGCTTGTCATACAAGGAGAGCTTGAAGGCTTCCTTCATCTCTCCGGTCAATTCTACAGGGTGGACCTTGTGCCGTTACCTTACAGGCCTTGCTCTGGAGAACTGATTTTCAGCAGGGCCTCGATTCATCAGCTCCTACCGCCACTAGGATCTTATGATACCCGGCTCCTCCTCTCTGACGGGAGGATGGTTGAAAGCATGCTGAGGATCGGACGTGAGTCTCTCGTCCTTTCCTCGCCTTTCCTGTCCTCTGTCATCGGCAGCGTGGAGGGAAGGGGCAAAGGGACGCTGCAGCTAGATTCACTATTCTTGGAGAAGAGAAGATGATCACGAAGGAACAGAAGAACGAGATCGTAGTGAAGTACGGTAACGATTCAAGGAACACCGGGGATGCGAAGGTTCAGGTCGCGCTCCTAACGGCTCGCATCAACGACCTGCAGGGCCATTTCAAGGATAATCCGAAGGACCATGCGTCAAGGCGCGGACTTCTGAAGCTCGTCGGCCAGCGCCGCCGCCTGCTGAAGTACATCCGCGGACGCAATATCGACGAGTACAGGCAGCTCATTGCCGACCTCGGCCTTAGGAAATAAGGAAATAACGGGAAAGCCAGCTCTGCCTGGCTTTCCTTCATGAAAGAACAAAGCAGAAAGAACAAGGAAAGAAAGGAAGAACAATGGCAGAAGTAAAATCAGTTTCGGTCAAGATCGGGGATATTGATCTCGTATTCGAGACCGGAAAGATCGCCAAGCAGGCTAATGGCGCGGTATATGCGCACTATGCAGGCAGCGCGGTCATCGCCACCGTTTGCTGCGGTGACGCACCATCAGAACCGATCGACTATGTGCCTGTATCGGTTGAATACAACGAGAAGTATTATGCGGCAGGAAAGATTCCTGGGGGATTCCTGAAGAGGGAGTCTAAGCCCAAGGACAAGGAGATCCTCGTCTCCCGTCTCATCGATCGCCCGATGAGGCCGCTCTTCGATAAGGCATTCGGCCGTGAGATCCAGATCGTGCCGACCGTCGTATCCTCGGATATGTCCCATACGCCTGATATCGTGGCTATCAATGCCGCATCCTGCGCAGTCACGATTTCTGATATCCCGTTCTATGGTCCGATAGCTGCCGTGCGTGTCGCGAAGATCGGTTCGGAGTTCGTCATCAACCCGACCTTCCAGCAGATGCCTTCCGCTTCCCTTGATATCGTCGTCGCGGGAACCCATGATGGCATAACCATGGTTGAGGGCGGAGCCAAGGAGGTCAGCGAGGATGATATGCTCGGAGCCATCGCGGCAGCCCAGCCTGTCATCACCCGCATCTGCGAGGCTCAGGATGAGCTGAGGAGGATCTGCGGCAAGGAAAAGCTGCCTCTGATGGAGATCGAGGCTGCCGACCTCGCATGGCTCGAGCCTGTCAAGGAATATGCCTATCCTCTCGAGAAGGAGGCATCCTTCGTCAAGGGCAAGATGAACAGGTATGCGGCCCTTGAGCGCGTCCATGAGGATGTGAAGGCGAAGTTCGCAGACCTTATCGCCGAGGATGCGAAGAGGCCTGGCGAGATTGCCAAGATGTTTGAGGACATGGAGTATGAGATCCTTCGTTCCTCGATCCTCAACGATGGCGTCAGGACAGATGGCCGCAAGGTTACAGAGATCCGCCCTATAGAGTGCGAGGTAGGAGTTCTTCCCTGCACTCATGGCTCGGCGCTCTTCACCCGCGGCGAGACGCAGTCCCTTGCTGTCACGACCCTCGGAACGGTGCAGGACGAGCAGATGTTCGACACGATCGACGGAGAGAAGAGCTATTCGAACTTCATGCTCCACTACAACTTCCCGCCGTATTCGGTCGGTGAGGTCGGACGCCTTACCACAGGTCGCCGCGAGATCGGCCATGGTCATCTTGCGCAGAGGGCGCTTGAGGCTGTGCTGCCGAAGAAGGAGAGGTTCCCGTATACCATCCGTGTCGTCTCTGAGATCATGGAGTCAAACGGTTCCTCCTCGATGGCATCGGTCTGCGGCGGATGCCTCTCACTGATGGATGCAGGCGTTCCTATCTCGAAGCCTGTCGCCGGTATCGCGATGGGGCTGATCACCGAAGGAGCGGATTACTCCCGCTATGTCATTCTCTCTGATATCCTCGGAGAGGAGGATCACCTCGGAGACATGGACTTCAAGGTTGCCGGTACGAAGGACGGCATCACGGCATTCCAGATGGATATCAAGATCGCAGGCGTTACCCCTGAGATCATGAGGAAGGCGCTCCAGCAGGCCAAGGAGGGCAGGATGCATATCCTTGGGATCATGGCTGGTACCCTCCCGGCTCCTCGCCCGGAGATCAGCGAGCTTGCTCCTAAGATCCTCACCATCACGGTGCCTGAGGATAAGATCGGTGCCGTGATCGGAACCGGAGGAAAGACGATCAAGGCGATCGCTGCCCAGTCTGGAGCGGAGATCAACATCGATGATGACGGAACCGTGATGATCTATGGCAGGAACAACGCCTCTGCGCAGCAGGCCAAGAACCTTGTGCTTTCGATCATCGAGGAGCCAGAGGTCGGCAGGATCTACCATGGTACGGTGAAGCGCATCGTTGATTTCGGAGCCTTCATCGAGATCCTTCCCGGAAAGGAGGGACTCTGCCACATCTCCAAGCTCTCCAAGACGAGGGTGAAGAACGTTTCCGATGTGCTCTCTGTCGGCCAGCAGGTCGATGTGAAGCTCATCGAGATCGACAGGATGGGCAGGCTTAACCTTTCATATATCGATGCCCAGCCGGAAGCGGCCAAGGAATCGAACTGATGGATATACCCGTGATGAGAAGGGAGGGGGCATCGCTCCCTTCCTATCAGAGCAAGGGAGCGGCAGGGGCTGATGTCTCTGCCTTCCTTTCCTCTCCCATCACGATTCCTCCTGGCGGGCGCGCTCTCATCCCCACTGGACTCTTCCTGGAGATCCCTGAAGGGTTCGAGGTCCAGGTGAGGCCGCGCTCCGGACTTGCCATGCGCCATGGCATCACCGTCCTCAATGCCCCGGGGACGATCGACAGTGACTACAGGGGCGAGCTATCCGTGCTGCTTGCCAATCTCGGCAGCGAGGATTTCGCGGTCAATCCCGGCGATAGGATCGCACAGCTTGTGGTGTCAAGGGTGGAGAGGGCTTCATTCATTCTGTCCGATAGCCTTGGAAGCACCGATCGCGGAGTCGGGGGGTTCGGGTCAACCGGGGTCTGAGTCTTGAAGGAAAAGGGATCCTACCGCATCCTCTATCGCTATATACTCGTGCAGTTTGCCCAGAATTTCGCTGTGGCATTCGTTTTCTTCTTCTGCATCTTCTTCATCAATTCGATACTCCTCCTGGTGCAGAGGATACTCCTGAGGAACATCGATATGATGACGATGCTCTCCATGGTCTCGCTCTCGATGCCTCAGTTCCTCATCTATACGTTCCCGTTCGCGTCCCTTGCGGCTTCATCGATGATACTCGGCGATCTTGGGTCATCGAATGAGCTTCTTGCCATACGCAGCTCGGGAATATCATTGTCGCATGTATACAGGCCGCTTATCGTCGTCTCCATCTTCCTCTCCTTCGTCACGTTCCTCTTCGCGGATATCGTTCATCCCTGGGCATCAAGCCAGTATGAGATGAGGCTGAGGGTGCTTATGCAGGAGATGCCGACATTCGAGATCGAGCCTAATTCCGTCAATACCGTAGGGAATATCGTGCTCTCGAACGGCCAGAGCGAGGGGAATGAGATCCATGATATCGTGCTTCTGTCCCAGGAAGAGGATGGACAGTCGCGCACGGTCCTGTCAGACAGGGGAGTGCTTGAGCTTATCGATAGCGATAACTATATCTATTCGCTGGAGCTTGACAGTCCCCATATCCTACTTACCGAGGATGGCGATATCGAATCATACGGGCTCTCGAGTGCGGAGAAGGCCACCTTCTTCCTCGATTTCTCCGAGCAGATACCATCACTCACGTCGACCTCTCCTCTAAATCTCTCTTCCCGTGACCTGATCGCGGGAATCAGGGAACGGGAGGGCCTAGAGCGCGATGGCTTCCGTAGCTGGCATGAGGGCAGGGAGGATTCGCGGCTCTCGGTCGCTGATGCCATAGCTTCCGCCGCCCGCGGGGATATCGCAAGGACGGCCCTCTCTGAGCGCCTGGCGACAGCCGCCGCTGATATCGCATCATATGGCGAGTATCCTCCGCGCAACAGCTATTCGCAGTATTATAAGGCGGAGCTTGCCAAGAAGTTCGTGCTTTCCGCGGCCTGCTTCTGCCTTACCCTGATAACGCTGCCTCTGTCGATGGTCAGGGTCAAGCATGGAAAGCTCACGGGCTTCGCCATCTCTCTCCTGATAGCCGTCGCGTACTGGTATATGATCTTTGCCGTGCAGCTCCGCATCTTCGCCATCCATAGCGCGCCATACCTTCTGATGTCGCTTCCGGACCTGGCGATCCTTGCAGCCGCTCTCTTCCTGATGTTCCGCTTCAGGAGGGCAAGATGAGGATCCTTTCCCGCTATACCATCTCATCGATACTCAAGGTCGCAACCGTCACGATCATGCTATTCGCGCTCATCCTTGCAGCCGTCGAGCTCTTCTCGAAGATGGATCAGATCATGAACGGGGATATCCCACCGCTGAGGATCGCGGAGTACATCGTGCTGTCGCTGCCTCAGTATCTGCTGATGGTGGCGTCGATCGCATTCCTATTCTCCGTGACATACTATCTCTCCACGCTATTGGCGAACAATGAGCTCATCCCGATACTCAACGCAGGCGTAAGCCCCTGGCGGCTCAAGGCTCCTATCGTGGTGCTTGCCATAGTGCTTACCGTACTGGGATCTGTCTATCAGGAGAAGGCTGTCATAGCGATAAACGCCGTGCATGATGAGCTTGAGGTGGAGCTTTTCGGCTCTTCATCCACGCGTGATACGAGGAATATCGTGCTCTCTGATCCCGATGGCTATCTTATCTATACGCAGCGTTTCTCCGAGGCATCACAGGCTATCTATGATCCGGTGCTTGTCCAGCATGCGGATGGGGCCATCATAGCCCGTATCGAGGCTGATAGGGCGCATTTCGAGGAAGGACGGGGATGGGTGTTCGAGAATGCGAGGGTCTATCATGTGACGGATGGGAGCGTGGCATCACGCTATGAGGCAGAGTATACCGATCCCGCCTTCGATATCGAGCCGCGCCTCTTCCGCAGCCAGAACACCTCGATCGAGACGATGGACAGGGAGACTGCAGTGGATTACCTTGCCTCCCTCTATGCCAATGACAGGGTGACATGGCATGAGAAGGCGACGGATTACTATCGCAGGATATTCAGCCCGCTGGCAATCTTCACGCTCATGTTCATCTCAGTAAGCATGAACTTCAGCTTCCGCCGCAATGTCCTGCTCTTTTCCGTGATACAGTCGCTTTCGATAGCGGTAATATACTATGTTGCTGATATGGTATTCTCGATCATGGGCCATCAGGGAGCGGTAGCGCCTGTCATGACGGTGGTGCTGCCCATCGTGCTTACGATACTGCTCTCGCTGGTGCTGTCGATCCTAGGAAGGAAGCTATGAGCATAATCAGGATAACGAAGAAGGATAAGGAAACAAAGGCACGGCTTGGCATACTCTCCCTCCCGCATGGGGATGTCGAGACACCTGCATTCATGCCGGTTGGCACCAACGGTACCGTCAAGGGAATCTATCATGACACGATAAGGAAGATAGGATACCGACTGATACTTGCCAATACCTACCATCTCTATCTCCGGCCGGGAACCGAGGTGCTGGATGACTTCGGCGGGCTGCATGGATTCTCCTCATGGGATGGGAACATCCTCACTGATTCCGGAGGCTTCCAGGTCTTCTCTCTCTCAGGACTGAGGAAGGTAAGGGAGAGCGGCGTGACGTTCCAGAGCCATATCGACGGATCGAAGCACATATTCACGCCGGAGAAGGTCGTGGATATCCAGTCTGTCATCGGTTCTGACATCGCTATGGTGCTGGATGTATGCACGCCTCCTGGGATAGAGCATCGCAACGCCGAGGAGGCTTGGAGGGTGACCAGGCTATGGGCCGAGCGCTCGATCAAGGAGCGTGACAGGCTGGGGGAGCGCTTCCGCGGCAATCTCTTCGGCATCGTGCAGGGCAACTTCTATGAGGACCTCAGGAAGGAGAGCGCGCTCACGATCTCAGAGATGGATTTCCCCGGCATCGCGATCGGAGGACTGTCCGTAGGGGAGGAGAAGCATGTCTTCGAGGATATGCTTGCCTACACTGCGCAGTTCATCACTGAGGATAAGCCTAGATACGTCATGGGCATCGGATCCCCTGACTACATCCTTGCGGCGGTAGAGAACGGGATCGACCTCTTTGACTGTGTGCTGGCGACGCGCATGGCCCGCAATGGCGGCCTCTTCACCGATGATGGCGTGATAGCCCTGAAGAAGGCCCAGTATAAGTTCGACCACGCCCCGATACAGGAGGGATGCGGATGCACGCTCTGCCGAGAGTACTCGCGCGCCTATATGCACCACCTCATCAAGTGCAACGAGATGCTGGGAGGAATGCTCGCGACGGAGCATAACCTGCAGTACCTATATGACCTGATGATACGCATCCGCAAGGCGATAGCCGAAGACAGGTTCGCTGAATTCAAGAGGGATTATCTGAGGAGATTCTACGGTGACAAGGGATGATATCCTAGCCATCCTGGATGAAAGGCGGATCCCATACAGGGAATTCTGCCATGAGGCAGTGAATACGATCGCGGAGGCCGAAGGGCTGTCCATCCCGGGCTTCGATATGCCGCGCGTACCAAAGAATCTCTTTCTCCGGGATGACAAGAAGCGGCAGTATTACCTTGTCTCGATCGCCTCTGGCAAGACTGCAGACCTGAAAAAGCTGCGCCGCATCCTCGGCTCGCGTCCCCTCTCGTTCGCATCGGAGGAGGATCTCCTGTCCATCCTTTCCCTGATGAAGGGGTCGGTGACTCCGTTCGGGCTTCTTGCGGACAGGGAGCACAGGACGGTTGCCGTGATCGACTCCTTCTTTTCCGGCGGGGATATCGGCATCCATCCGATGGAGAACACCAGCACCGTGTTCATTGCCTTCAGTGATCTTATATCGCTTCTTGATGAGTTCAATATCGAGCATCATATCATTAATATTTAGCTTCAACCTTTACCTCCAGGAGTCTCCATCCTCTAATCGGAACGGAAGGTGAAGAGGAATGGAAGAGATCTGATATGAAATATGAAGAAACGGTTAGATTCTGCTTGATGAGCGCATTGCTCATGAGAATGTGCATAGGGGGAAGCTCCTCAACACCACTCCTGCACATCTGAAGAAGGATAACTCCTTCCTCCGTTAAGTCGATTTGATGGCGCTCATAAACACTCAGCTGAATCTTGACCAGGCATGCAGGAAGCTCCACCCTCAGGCTCACAGCAATGTGGGACAGTATAGAGAGTAGGTCACGCTTCTAGGATCTTGGTACTATCGTGATGATTGTTCTTGAATTTTATAAAGTTAGCCGCCAGAAAACCGACAAGGCTTGTCCTGCCGGATGAAGGCGGCAATGATCATCTGATCTTATAATCGGCAAATACATGTCTACAGGATTGGCAGACATATGCCTCCGCCTTGTTTTCAAGAGCAAGAGC
>CALXLH010000004.1 GCA_944389145.1 uncultured Spirochaetaceae bacterium | reverse complement strand
CCGTCCTCTTGTACCCGTTGCCCTTCTCGAACAGCTCCAGGCACTCCCGCTTCTTCTCGCTAGGGATCCTAGGCCTTACAGAGGATGTCCTCTCCTCCATATCAAGCCTCCCTATCGAGATGGGCCCCGCCTTCGCAAGGCCCAGGATGATATTCCCCCAAAAGGAGCAATCAATTCTTATATGTTACAGTAACGGTTCCCGTCGCATCCGTAGTATCTGCATAGATAGCTGCATCAGAGACAGTAGCTGTTCCGCTTACAGCGGCACCAAGGCCAGAAGCAGCAGTAATAGCAGAAATCTTGTCAGAAGCAAGCGTTATGGAGCCACCAGACAGAGTTCCAGATACATTAGCAAGCACAAGAGCCTTGCTGTCAGTAGTCACGCCCTCGACTGTCGAAACATCATCGGAGCCAGAAACTACGAGCGTAGCCTCGGTAATCGTATATTCCTTCGGGCTGAAGGTAGATCCTGCAAGGCCAGCAGCCTCTCCCTTATCGCCAGACTCGAAGCTGATTGCAAATGTCGTTCCCTTCTTCAAGGAAATAGTCGCATTTCCAGAGGAAGCAAGCACGATATCCTTATCGGCCTCAGCTCCAGGAATCGTATATTTAAGCGTTGCAACGCTTTCTGTGTTAGCGGTACCTGTCGTGAAATCGGTCTCTACGGCAGAAGTTCCGACATACTTTGCGAACTCAGCACTATCAAGAGCAGTGAGGGCTGCAGATACATAATTCTTGATCGCAGTCTCATAAACTCCCTTCATCGTGGCCTCATAGAACTCCTCGGTGACATAGTTCTCAAGAAGAGGATTCGACGCTGCACCGTCTGTGTAAGGAACACTTGCGCTGATCTGAGCAAGGATATCAGCCGTATCAACATCATACTCAGCAGAGCCGATGGAAACGACGGCAGAAGTACATGCTACAGGAGCAAACATGCGCTCAACCTGGAGATCAGAAATCACAGGAGCCGCAGCATCAGTATTATCAATGGTCACGGTTCCCTGCAGAGCGCCGGAAAGGCCTGTGATATCGATGACGCTATAAGAATATGATGCATCAAGGATATCGCTTGCATTCAATGTCCAGCCATCAAGCCTGACAGTGCGGGTCGTAGCCTTGTCATCAGCCGTGATATCCTCGCCCGTAACAGTGACGACGATAGACGTAGCAGGAGTAGAACCTACCCCCTCTGTCTCCTTGATGGAGAACGAGAGAGACTCGAGGTTATTGATCGTTGCATGGTCAGCTTCGATTCCAGAATCCAGGTCACCCAGAAGCCCGTTAAAATACTGAGCAACGACAACATCAAGAGCATTTGGCGTCTCAGAATCAGATGGCGTGTTTGAGTTGCTATTATCACAAGCCGCGAATCCGAAGAGCACAGCAATTGCGAGCAACGCAATCATGATTTTCTTCATAGTAAAAAATCCTCCGAAATTTCATGCTGTTATTAGCCTACCCCCTCCCCGTAGCAAATTGTCAAGAGGTTTTTTCTGCTTTTGATGATTTTACCCTTCAGGAAATAATGATGATTATTTCAATCAGATATAAGCAATTATAAGATTTTGCCCGATATGATGTAACGAATTTTAAAGTAAGGTGTTATGAACCGATAAAGGCGGGTTGCCTCTATTTCTGCTGGAGGCGGCCCGCCTTTGAAATCTCTTGCTGATTCTTTATATCAGCCTATATTTACGATAAGCTCAATCTCCACGGAAAGATCGAATGGAAGGGATGCTACTCCTATCGCGGACCTTGCATGGCGTCCGGCCTCCCCGAATATCTTATATAGGAGCTCTGAAGCAGCATCTATGACCTTAGCCTGCTGGATAAAGGATGGATCGGAATTCACATACCCGGTAAGCTTCAATACCGTGATATCCCAGATCTTCTCACCGACCGTAGCATATATATTCGCGATGTTATTTAGTAATGCGACCCGTGCCGACTCCTGGGCTTCTTCCAAAGACACGTTACCGCCGACTTTGCCGGTGTAGTATCGCACTCCTTTTATGTTGCAGCCTGTCCCCGAAGTGAAGAACAGGGTTCCAACATTCCGTACTGGAAGATACATTCCTTTCGGGGATGGTGGTTCTGGAAGCTCATATCCAAGTTCTGTGATAACACTGCGAAAATCCTTCTTCTCACTCATTTCAGAAGCCCCTCCTTCTCAATAAGCTGTTCGAGCTTCCTTTCCTCATCTCCAGAGATCTTCTGAAGAGGTGCCCTAGGGGCTCCAACATCGAATCCTGCAATATGCAATGCTGCCTTAAGCACGGACATCGGAGGATTAGTAACTACCAGCGCCCTATATCTGAGGACTTTCTCCTGCATTGCCTTCGCCGTCTCGATATCCCCTGAGGCAAATGCCTTATACATCCTCATGACGAAAGACGGAAATACGCTTGCGGCAGCGGATACTGCCCCGTTCGCTCCATACATGCAGGCAGGTATTATCTGTGCATCATTCCCAGTAAAGAATGACAATTCTCTGGCATAATTTCCTTGCATGAATTCCTGAAGCCGGAGAAAGTCCATGCTACTATCCTTCACGCCAACGACATTCGAGAAATCGGAAGACAATCGCTGCAGGAGATGAGGCGTAAGCACATTCTTAACATTGCCGGGGATATTGTATATGAGAACAGGCAAGTCGATCTTCGGGATGATGGAACTGAAGAAATCATACAGGCCATCCTCCCTGCAGAGGAAGTAATATGGCATCACGATCGATACAGCCGTAACGCCATTATTCCTTGCCCACCCTGCATAATCCAGTACCTCAGAAGGGAGCATCGAACTAACATGCATTATCACAGGGACATTACCACCTGCACAGGCAACAGCGATCTCTGCCTCAAGCTTGCGTTCGGCAGATGTCAGCAGGGGCCATTCCCCCGTTGATCCTCCAACGAACAATCCTGAGACTCCATTCCTCACAAGATGGCTATATAGACGCTCAGTCCTCGCCTCAGATAACTTGCCATCATCGTCATATGCCGTAGCAACAGCAGGAAGAATTCCCCTTAGCTCAAATTCCTTCATCTACTCCACCTTTCCCCTTCCATCAACAGATAGCTTTTCAAATACAAGATCCTTTTTGGTCAAATAAACCGAATCGGTCAGATTTACGACAGGACAGGCATGAGAAGGTATGATCTCAAGCTTGTCTCCGACTCTCAGCCTGTCCTTTCCCTCATAATTAGATATATCAACGATGCCATGCTCCTCAGATAATGATGACAGGCATACATCAGGCTGCTCCTTAAGGACCCCATGGAGTATCTTCTTCCCGAAAACCACTCCAGGACAGCAGTAAGAGAATGTCTTGGCTCCACCATCAACCACAGCATAGCTGTGATCACGGCTGATGCTTATTACCGTAACGATCACGGAAAGCGCACAGTCATCATAGGTAGCGGCCTCTCTGGAAACCGTAGCAGCATCATTGAAGATATAGACACCAGGCCTGACTTCGGTGACGATATCAAGATTCAGGAGAAACGGCAGCGAAGGAGACCCGCCGACGCTTACTTCTGGAACCTCTATGTCATTTTCCTCAAGGATGCCCTTGAATTCCCGAAGTGCCGCTGCCAGCTCCCTGCAATGCGCGATTTCCTCTTCCTTCGACCCTCCATGGAAAAGAAAGCCCCCGAATGTCTCAATGCCGCAGAAATGCAGATTCGGCGTCTCTTCGATTCTCTTAACCAGCTCAAAAGCAACGGAGAAATCCGTTCCGCATCGCCTATCTCCCAGCTCAAGCTCCACGTAGACGCCGATCGTTGCGGTAGAACCTGCAATGGCACTGCAAAGCATATCAAGCACCTCGTGGCTATCGACAAGTACAGAGATATTCGTACGGGACGCAAGAGCCGCAAGCCTTGCCAGCTTATCAGTTCCGACTATCTCATTGGCAATAAGGATGTCAGAAATACCGCCATCTGCCATCACCTCAGCCTCAGAGACCTTTGCGGTACATATCCCGACAGCCCCGGTCTTCATCTGCAGCTGCGCCAGGCGCACTATCTTATGTGTCTTTACATGAGGACGGAGCTTCTTTCCATGGGACGAGGCAAGCTGTACGGTCCTCAGGACATTCCGTTCTACGATATCATGATCAATCACTACTGCAGGCGTTGATAAATCAAATTTATGCATCATCATCTCCTAAGCAGGAACTTACCTGAGCGGGTTCCCAGGAAGGAACCATCACAATAAGCCATCTCTCCGTTTACAAACACGTACCTGATACCGCTGGAATATCGGAAAGGATCGGCATATGTCGCATTATCAATGACGGAATCGGGGGCAAATATGGTTATATCAGCCTTCATTCCCTCCTTCAGCAATCCCCTATCATGCAGTCCGACCTTCGAAGCCGGTAGCGATGTCATCTTCCTTATTGCTTCTTCTAGGGAAATGACCCTTTCTTCCCTTACATAATGCCCTAGTATCCTAGGGAAGGTCCCGAACGAACGC
Source organism: uncultured Spirochaetaceae bacterium (assembly GCA_944389145.1). Taxonomy (GTDB): domain Bacteria; phylum Spirochaetota; class Spirochaetia; order Sphaerochaetales; family Sphaerochaetaceae; genus Ornithospirochaeta. The sequence continues at coordinate 15,875 of CALXLH010000004.1, read as the reverse complement.
GGATGCGGACGGCCCTTCTGGATAACCTTACCGCAATCCATCGCGAATCCATCAGACCCAAACATGCCTGATGGATGCTTCATCGCAAGGCAAAGATCCTCCTCTGTCTGCTGAAAAAGAAGGACCTCCACTGATCCTTGAGACTCCAGCATCAGAGTACAGGCAATCTCAGGAACCGTAACACCTTCAGAACCTGCAATATCAGCAAGGCTCTTACCTATATATCCATTGATGCGCCCGGGTACGTTCGATATGACTATATTGCTGCCGTTCTGAGCCGCAATCATGCTTGCCCAGCCATCGGTTCCATTCAGCATATCACGCTTTATCCTTTCCCTTGTGTCTGGATCGGATAGCCTCTCAAGAAGCCTATCAAGACCACCTTCGTGCGCCCATGGAGGAAAAACAAGTCCTAGATAGGAATTACCAGCCGTGTATGGATAATGGTCGAAGTTAACCTTAACTCCAGCTTGCCTGGCATCATCGACCATCTTAAGTACCAGAGACATCTTACCCACATTCGTCACGTGGGCACATTTCATATGAGAGATCTCAACCTCTGCGCCAGTCCTCCGCCCCACGCTCAGCACTTCAGCTATAGCCTTGAAAAGCGTGTCACGTTCTCCTCTCACATGGAAGCTGAAGCACCTTGAATTGGCTGCACATACCTCAGCCAAGGCGCAAAGCTCATCCTCATTGCTATAAAAATCAGGGGCATAGCCTAATCCAGTGCTTAAGCCTTGGAGGCCGTCATCAAAATGCGCCTGCAGAAGCTCCTGCATCGCAGCAAGCTCCCTTTTGCCTGCAAGCCTGTTTTCGTACCCCATCACAGCAACCCGGATTCCACCATGCCCGACAAATGGCACCGTATTCAGAGCTGATGGATTCTCCAGCTGGACAGAGATATATTCATCCGTGTCCTTCCATGTCCATTGCATGCCCGGAACATCGATGAATCCAAGTGACTTCCGCCGTTCGCGATCAGAGATAGGGAATGCAGTAAGTCCGCAATTCCCTACGACTTCCGTAGTCACCCCCTGAGAAAGCTTGCTCTCTCCCTGAGGATTCGCAAGCAGCGTAAGATCTGAGTGGGAATGCATATCGATAAATCCCGGAGAGACTATCAATCCAGAGGCATCTATTACCTCAGCACCCTCGGCAGTTATTCTCCCCTGTCTTACCGATCTTATGATTCCATCTGCAACCAGGATGTCTCCATTGAAGCATGATGATCCATCTCCGATGCATATGGAGCCGTTTCTTATGATAAAAGTACTCATCTTACCCTTTAAACGTGGCGCCAGGTGAATGGCGCCACGGAATCAACCAAGCTTACTTATTAGCAAGAAGCTCCAGGAACATCGCAGATTCCTTCTCGATCTTTGCCTCAAGATCCGCAGGAGAAAGATAATCAACCGTGGATCCGATCTTCTCGATTGCCGCGATACAGTCAGGATCCTGGAATATCTCGGCAAAGCCCTCGACAAGGGCGTTATAGATATCGTCAGGGACACCTGCAGGAACCGCAAGGCCATTCCATACGCTGACGACCATGTCAACGCCAAGCTCAAGAGCCGTAGGAGTATCGGGAAGGGTCGGATACCTTTCAGCCTCGAAGATGAGGATAGGAGTAAGATCTCCAGACTCGATATACTGATAGATATTAGTCGGATGGACACCGGCACATATCACATGATTACCAAGGACATTCGTAATCGCAGGAGTCGCACCCTCGACCGGAACATTGATCATCTCGATACCGGCCTTCTCGGCAAATGCCTGGATCGCAAGATCTATGGCACCATTCGCAGCACAGCTATAGAGGATCGTCTCAGTCTTTCCATACTCAATAAGATCATTGACATCCTTTATGTTACCCTTGGCATTGACAACCAGGACGATAGGAGAGTTGCTGTACTGGCAAAGATACCTGAAGCTATCAGCATCATATGATGTCTGGCCGTAGCTTGGCATGATACAAACGCCGCCTGTATATGGAACCCCGATGGTATATCCATCAGGTTTACTATCAGCAAGCCTAGTCATTCCAATCGTACCTGATCCACCAGGAGCGGCAATCGGGACAAGCTCCTGTCCGAACTTCTCGCTGAAGAATGGCGCAATCGCACGGACCTGAAGATCCGTTCCACCACCAGCAGATGCAGCCATGATACACTCAACAGCCTTTGACGGATAAGGACCTGATGCCCCACCTGAAGCCGTCGCTTCCTTGTTTCCAGCGCTGAACACCGGAAGGCTGCAGATCATGATGATACTAAGCGCAACCAGCAAAGCTTTCCTTTTCATTCATTCCTCCTTATTCCTTCGCTTACCTCTTAGCGATGAGAAAACAGAATATGCTAAATAAAGAATAGCCAAAGCGAGAATCGTTCCAGAGATCGGCCTAGTGAAGAACGAAAGGAAATCTCCCTTGCTCATGACCAATCCCCTTCTGAGAGCGCCTTCCATCTCAGGTCCCAGTACAAGACCTACGATCAAAGGTGCTGGATCATAGCCTGCAAGCTTCATTACAACACCGATAACAGCGAAGATAATCAGAAGATAGAGATCGAAGATGCTGTTATTCATGCTGTATGCCCCGCAGAATGCAACGACGGTGACGATCGGTAGCAATATCCTAGCAGGGATCTTAACCAGTGATGCGAACACAGGAACCAAAGGAAGGTTCAGGATAAGAAGCATCACGTTGCCGATATACATGCTTGCTATAAGTGCCCAGAAAAGTCCCTGATGCTGAGAGATGAACAACGGTCCAGGGGTTATTCCCTGTATCGTAAGACCGCTGAGGAGTATAGCGGCAGCCGGTGCGAAAGGAAGTCCAAGGGCAAGGAGCGGTACGAATGCACCGGAGCTTGCGGCATTATTAGCAGACTCCGGACCGGCGACACCTTCAATGGCTCCCGTCCCGAATTCCTCCGGATGCTTAGAGACCTTCTTCTCAACCGCATAGGAAGCAAGCGTGGACATAATGGCTGCAGGACCGGGGATAAGGCCGATGAAGAAGCCAATCAAGCTTCCTCTGATCATAGGAAGGATAGAGCGTTTGAGCTCCGTCTTATTCGGATACATCTCCTTTACGCTCACCTTCATTATATCAGCCTTGCTATGCCTCTCTGCAGAGTTGGACAGGATCTCAGCCAATCCGAATACAGCAATGGTAATTACTGACATCTCAATGCCTCTGCTGAGCTCAACCTGACCGAATATGAATCTCTGGTAACCTTCGATAGGATCGATTCCGATCGTTCCAAGCATGACACCGGCAAGTACCATGAGCATCGATCTCAGGAATGACTTTCCTGTCAGATTGCTCAATAGGATAAAACCAAGTACGGCTATCGAAAAGAATTCAGGAGGCCCGAATGAGAGAGCCGCCTTTGCCAGCACAGGAGAGAACAGCATTATCCCTATCACGCCGACGGTTCCGGCAAAGAAGGAACCATAGGCCGCAATGGCCAGGGCAGCTCCCGCCCGGCCCTTCTTTGCAAGCTTGTAGCCATCGAACGTAGTGACCATGGCAGGAGACTCCCCTGGCATGTTCATGAGGATTGCCGTTGTGGATCCACCATACATCGAGCCGTAGTAGACACCTGCCAGCATTATTATCGCAGTAGCGGAATCCATGGAATATGTCAGAGGCAGGAGAAGCACCATGGTAGTGACTCCGCCAAGCCCTGGAAGCACTCCAACGACAGTCCCTAGAAGGACTCCGATAAAGCAATACAGAAGATTGTTTACAGATAACGCAGTCGCAAAGCCTGCGATAAGATTACCGAATACATCCATGATACTACCCTAGGATCCCAAGCGGAAGAGGTACCGCTAGCAATGAGAAGATAGCGAAGAAAGCAATACCTGTAGAAATGCTTATTATCGCAGATACCCACCATTTATTGCGCATTATCATGCTGAGGATGAATGCGAAGATCACTGTTGATACAACATAGCCAAGCGTCTCGAATATCAGAACATATAAGATAAAGGAAACGACAAAGAGAATCGGCCTGAGAGGAAACGCAAATGAATCCTCGGCACCATCGCCTTCCTCCCCCGCAGCCAGCTTCCGCGCGTCGATAATCAGTATCGCAGCTGAAAACAACATAGCAAGAATGCCGGTTATCCTTGGAATAAAGCCAGGTCCGGGAGATTTGAATGAACCAAATGAAAGGGAGAAAGCGTTGAACGTGTAAAAAGCCGAAACAACGAAAACACATATTACGAATATGATGTTTATCGGGATTTTTCTAGAAGCCAATTTACTCTCCTGATTTCATATATGAAATATGATTCTATATATAAAATTATAATCTCGTGATATCTGAGCTGTCAAACAAATTATGAAAAAATTATAATTGTATATATTGTAAAATATTTTAACAAAATTTCTGTTGACATCTGAATCTGAATCAATAGACAATTAAGAAAATATTTTTCATATTTAAAATAGTAGAAGGCAAATGGATACACTTAACTCAACCCATCCTCTGAAGGATATAGACATACTTGAAGGACTTGCCAGCTTCCCTGGAGGAGCAACGCTCAGCCGCATCTGTGAATCGACGGAACTCAATAAGAGTACGGCACTCAGGCTGTTGAAGGCCCTTGCTGACCGTGGCTATGTGATACGCGATGAGGCGACAAAGATATACAGGCTTAGCTATAAGATCCTGGCCCTATCAAGTGCAGTCCTTGATACGATAGAGATAAAGAAGATAGCGAGGAACTACCTCAAGGAAATCTCCGGGATTACCAATGAGACGATCCATCTCCTCTGCAAGGATGGAACGGAAGCCATGTATATAGACAAGATCGATACGCCTAACACAATAGGCCTGAAGTCACAGATCGGAAGGCATATACCGCTTTACTGTACAAGCGGAGGAAAGATCCTTCTTGCCTATAGCAATGTGGAATATAAGCTAAGATTCTTTTCAGATGTCTCTTTAGTCCAGTTCACGAAAAACACCATCACGCAGAAGGATAAGCTGCTTGCAGAGATCGAACGGATCAAGGAGAACGGATACGCTCTTGATGATGAGGAACACCATGACAACATAACGTGTGTGGCAGTCCCGATCTTCAACGTCAATGGTGATGTCGAGTACAGCATAAGCGTAGCAGCTCCCACATATAGATTCTCAACGGCAATGGCAATATCATACGTCCCGTCTCTTAAGAAATGCGCTCAGCAGATTTCTGAGAAGCTCTCTATCCTAGAGGTCAAATAATGCTAGTCACATCATGCCCGGAATGCGGGAAGAAGCAGATATTCTACAATACTCCGACTCTCAATACGGAGGATTTCCCGTATGTCACATGCAAAAGCTGCAAGCATCGGTACATACCAGAGAAATTCATAAGGCGTGCATCAAGTGGATACAAGGATCCTCGGAAATGCCAGATTCCACTGGCTGGACTCCCGGCAGGAATCATCGGACTTATCATAATAATCATAGGAATGCTCGATAACTCCCCTATCCTTGTCCTCATAGGAGGAATACTCTTCTCATTCTGGATCCTGCTTATAGCCATGGCATTATGCTTATGGAAGGAGATCCTTCGCCGATCCGAAGAGGAATACAGGATCATCAAGGAAGAGTGTAAGGAAAGATAAAGATGGGCTGTCCCGCCACAAGGCTAAGGACAGCCCGTTTATAAACTTTCGGAAGATCAAGGATTATCACCCTATGATCCTCATTCCAATGCCAGCGGGCACCGCCCGAATCATGGCTCTACCACAAAAGCCATCATTCCGGCTTCCCATAAGGGCCCAGCCTAGGCTGAGCCCAAAAGCATAAAATATTCGGAAGAGCTTAACTCTCTTCTACCTATTTCATCCCGTACGCCCAGGATGTATCTCCCGATGCGTACCGCCGTCTGTAGTCCCTGACGGTATAAGCATTGAGTCCGGTTATGCTCGCCGTCCTCTTGTACCCGTTGCCCTTCTCGAAGAGTTCCAGGCACTCCCGCTTCTTCTCGCTAGGGACTCTCGGCCTTCCTACGGACTTAGCATCCATATCAAGCCTCCCTATCGAGATGGGCCCTGCTCATTGCAGAGCCCGAATTAACAAGATTAAGACCAGTTACTGTAATCAGATACATCTACTGTCACATCGCCAATCTGAGCAAGAGAGTAGATGCCCGTTTCTGTATTCTGTACAAGATCAGGACCAATAGGAGTAGTCACAGCCTTTGCTGTAACAGTACCTTCTGTAGGATTACCGAATGCAAGATCAGAAGTTCCCGCTGTTGCGCCATAAGAAGCAATCTCTGCTCCATTACCATTGATGGTTCCAGCTGTAAGAGCTCCCTTGAGATCAGCGATTGTAATCTCCGTGAACTTGCCACTAGCAGCACCCGTTACCACGAAGGTTCCAGAAAGGGTATATTCCTTAGCTGTGAACTTTGTAGCACCAACGCTAAGCTGAGTATCGCCAGCAAATGAGATTGAGAACGCAGTACCTTCCTTAATTCTAATCGACTGACCGCTAACAGTGGCAAGTGTCGCATTCGTCGTGGTCGAACTAGGAGTATAAGTAAAGGTTGCACTTCCCTTTCCCTCCGCGCTGAATGTAGACTCACCGGCGGAAAGGAAAGCCTGAAGCTGATCACCAAACTCAGGGGAAGCAGAAGCATTCACAAGAACCTTAACGAAGGCCATGATACCATCATATTCTGCCTCTTCCTTTGCAGTCCTATATGCCTCAGCTGTATAATAGTTATCACTATCTGTATCGTTGAAGCTTATGCACTCAACAAGGGTTTCGGAAACAGCATCATTTCCATCGTAAGATGCAGTAATTGATTCTGGGAGAATAACAGATGTGATGGATGACGTTACCGTTGCCTTAGTCGTATCAGTAGCTACAGGCTTAATCGTCACGTTTCCAACAAGACTACCAGAGAATGACCCCTCAAAAAGAACATAGTCACCAACATTAACGCTTTCCGTTACATCATTATTAGCATATGCACTAAATGTTACGGTATAACTGTCAAGGATGACGCTATGATCTGCTGTAGCCGCGATTCCCTTAGCATCGTTCTGCCTTCCGGAAACGGTAATCGTAACCTCTCCCTCTGGAGCAAGAGCTGTTGAACCAGGTGTCTTATAGGTATAAGAAATGGAAGTATATGGACTAGCTGCCGTATAATCCGTTGTTACCGTACCTTCAACAACAATTTCAATGCTGTTAGTACCAAGCTTAGCAATCACACCGTTAGAAGAATCGGTAATAAGCTTATAAACCTGAGTTCCGAGAACCTCATACATTCCATCAGTGATAACCCCAGATGTCTCATCTGTATCACTAGGCGTGTTCGAACTGTTATCGCAAGCCGCAAAGCTGAATAATACGGCAAGCGAAAGCATAAGAATCATGATTTTCTTCATAATTTCCAAAATCCTCCGAATTATTGATACACAAAGGCTACCCCCCCCCGTAGGCTTTTGTCAAGTGCTTTTTTCTTCTTTTATGTATTTTCAATTAAGAGTATTATTGAATAATATCTTATTGTATTTATTGCAATTAAATGTTCTTGTGCCTTTCAGCGTAACCTTTTCGCGCTTTGATGGTTATCATGATTTATCGGGGATTGATGGATCCAATGTCAGATAGTTGTTCTTCCATATATGCTCCCCTATCTCTGGCAGGCCCGGCCACAACCAGGGAATACGTTTGCAGCCATCACTTGTGATATACATGATTATTATATCGATATCATATCAACTATTTACTTTTGCATATTTCTTATATTGGTTTTTGATTTACTTTTGCATATTTTTTCAAAGAGAAAATGCTGCGGGATATTAAAATCCCTAACCATAAAATGGTATCATCAGCCATCTCTTAGGACACTTTGGAATGTCTGAAGGAAGGTTTACATGGAAAACAAGGAAGAGAGGCCTCTGAACTTCATCGAGAAGATCATAGAGGATGACCTAAGGTCCGGCCGCGTGCCGAATGACACTATCGTCACGCGATTTCCCCCAGAGCCTAATGGCTATCTCCACATAGGGCACATCAAGTCGATCTGCATCAACTTCGGCCTGGCCGAGAAGTACGGCGGACGCTGCCATCTCAGGCTCGACGACACGAACCCGGAGAAGGAGGACCAGGAGTACATCGACTCCATCAAGAGCGATATCCACTGGCTCGGATTCGACTGGGGCAGCTATGAGTACTATGCCTCAGACTACTACGACCAGCTCTATCAGATAGCGCTCCGCCTCATAAAGGAAGGAAAGGCCTATGTGGACTCCCTCTCTGCCGAAGAGATGAAGGAATACAGGGGAACGCTCACCGAGCCAGGAAAGGATTCCCCCGACCGCAACAGGCCCATAGAGGAGAACCTCGACCTCTTTGAGAGGATGAAGGACGGGGAGTTCCCGGAAGGTGCGTACACCCTCCGCGCGAAAATCGACATGAAGAGCCCCAACATCAACCTCCGCGATCCAGCGCTCTACAGGATCAAGTACGCAGAGCATCCCAGGACAGGCAAGAAGTGGTGCATTTATCCGATGTATGACTTCACCCACCCCATCTCCGATGCGATAGAGGGTATCACCCACTCCATCTGCACCCTTGAGTTCGAGGACCACAGGCCGGCATATGACTGGGCAACCAGCATCGATGGCATAGACCACACCCCGCATCAGTATGAGTTCGCGAGGCTCAACATCAACTACCTGCTGATGAGCAAGAGGAAGCTTCTCTACCTCGTGAAGAACGGACTCGTATCGGGCTGGGATGATCCAAGGATGCCGACGATCTCCGGCATAAGAAGGAGAGGATACTCACCTGAATCCATGAAGGACTTTGTCTCCCGCGTGGGCGTGGCGAAGGTTGAGGGCGTCGTCGATTACTCCCTTATGGAGTTCTGCGTCCGCGAGGACCTTAACAAGAGAGCAAAGAGGCTCATGGCCGTGCTTGACCCCGTGAAGCTCATCATCGACAACTATCCAGAGGGACAGATTGAGTACTTCGATGCCGAGAACAACCCGGAGGACAGTGAGAGCGGAACGCACAAGGTCGCATTCACCAGGGAACTCTATATCGAGAGAGAGGACTTCATGGAGACCCCGGTCAAGGGCTACCACAGGCTCTATATCGGCAACGAGATAAGGCTCAAGCATGCCTACTACGTCACCGCGACCTCAGTCGAGAAGGATGCGGATGGTACGATCACGGCGATTCACTGCACCTATGATCCGGAATCCAAGGGCGGCACTACGGCAGATGGAAGGAAGGTCAAGGGAACAAGCCACTGGGTATCGGCAACAGAGTGCATCAGTGCCGAGGTAAGGCAGTATGACAAGCTCTTCAAGGCGGAGAACCCCGGAGCTGAGACAGGCAACTACCTCGATGACCTGAATCCCGAATCGCTCATCGTCATCAAGGACGCGAAGATCGAGAAGGAGGCAGCATCGGCAAAGCCTGGAGACTATCTCCAGTTCATCAGGAATGGCTACTACATGGCTGACAGCCATGACAGCTCGCCGGAACACCTCGTCTTCAACAGGACCGTCACGCTGAAGGATTCCTGGTCGAAGATGAAGCAGAAGATGGGCATATGATCCACGCAGGGCCTCCGGGCCCTGTTTTATTCATCGCATTTCCTCCATTCACTAAATCTAGATTTACTAAATCATGATTTAGCATTATGCTTAGCTCATGTTCAGGAACAGAGAGAATGAGCTCAAGGCCATAAGAGCTCTGATCAACAAGCAATCAGAACGATGCAAGGCCTTCCTTGTATACGGGAAGCGCCGGATAGGCAAAAGCCTCCTGATAAAGGAAGCGATGAAGGGATACGACGGTATCTTCATCAACTTCATAGCGACAGACGAGAGCTATGATAGGATAGTCCGGGATCTGGCACGAGCTGTTGCAGATGCTGATGATAGGCTTGGATACTTTTCCAGCATGACAGACCTCCATGATATCCTGACAGGACTTAATGCGTCAGGACTGAGAATCGTTCTCGCAATAGATGAGTACCCATATATGAAGGGAGCATATGAGCATGGAGACCTTGACTCCATATTCCTTCGTGAGATGGAAAGCTTGGGAGGCAGCGTCACGATAGGCTTCTGCGGATCATTCATAAGGATAATGGAGGGAATGATCGAACCAGGCAGTCCACTATATGGGCGATTCGATCTGGCATTGCACCTCAAGGCGTTCAATTACCTTGAGGCCGCGGCTTTCTATCAGGAGCTGCCATCATATGCCAGGCTGGCCTTCTACTCGGTATTCGGAGGGATGCCCTTCGCCCTTGACCGTCTGGATCCTAAGTCTGGCCTCAAGGAGAACATCATGAGGCTGCTACTGGATCCTAAGGAATACGTATTCCTCGTCCTGCATAAGACGCTGCTTGAGGAGATCCGGAAGGTAAGTACGGCAGAAGCGATCCTCACGGCCCTTGGGAACGGCAAGGCCCGTAACAGCGAGCTGGCAAGCGGACTCAATATGTCATCATCACTCGTAGCCATGACCACGAAGAAGCTGATAGAGATGGATATCATAGAGAAGGTCTCCCCCATCAACAGGGATGATGAGAGAAAGAAGGCCTTCTATGAGATATCAGACAACATCGTACGATTCTTCTACGCGTTCGTATTCCCGAACATAGGAAGGATCGAGACATATGGCGCAGAGCATGTCTATCGGAGATTCATCGAACCTAGCCTTGGATCATTCATCGCAAAGAGATTCGAGGGAACCGCGAGGGAATACTTCATCGAGCGTATCAGGATGGGAGGAGACGATGAGACAAGCGAAGTCGGTACATACTGGTATGATCTCCCGAAGGAAAGGCGCAACGGTGAGTTCGATTGCGTGCTGAAGCGTAATAACGGATACTCTGTCGCAGAGTGCAAGTTCCTCAAGGATCCGATGCAGCTGGCATTAGCAAAGAAAGAAGAAGAAAAGATCCTAGCAATAGATGAGCTTGATGTGAATGGAGTCATCTTCGTATCGGCAAGCGGCTTCTCATTCACATCGGATCAGTGGGAACTCATAACAGGTGATGATATGTACTCAATCAGATCCTCATCTCATCAGTAAGGCCGAGGCAAGGAGCACGTTGGCAGCAAGATAGGTCCACATTATCGTGAAGTCCGATGTGCTGCGATGCTTCACGAGGTTGTACACGATACGGGAGTCCGAGATTCCGAACATCACCACGCCCGCCAGCGATGCGCATGACGAGAAGAGATGCCCTGTGGAAAACGAGGCGGCTATGGCGATGGCATATGCGTATACCGAGCTGCCATAGGCAACGAAGCGCCATAGATGGCCAGGCCTCTTCCGCAGCACCTTCCTCATGTACATCGCGAACGGAATCGCGAATATCACGATACCGATGAGCAAGGCAATCGGAGAGAACGAATCAAGCAGGAACGCGGCGCTCATGAAGCCATGCCCGATGGCGAAGGAAAGCGCGCCGGCGAAGAGATGCCAGAATCCCTTATCGAGAAGAAGGATATCCCCAACGGTATAGAAGAGCGCGGCAGCTGCTATGACAGCCGGATGCGACAGCGTCCTGCCCATGCCATCAGAGAGAAGGAAGAGCGAAAGATAGAGAAGCGGGATGAGGAAGGGCTTCGTCATGCGATGCACCATCCTCTTTCCCATGGCATGAGCCATCAGGTGCACAGAGGAGAGCATGATGAACGAAGCGAGTGCCAGGTATCCGTATTCCATGCCTTATCATACCACGCTCGTGGATATTCCCCACCATACAGGATACAATATCGCCATGCGTTACTTCGCCGACTGCCATTTCCATGCGATGACGATGAATCATCCCAACTTCGCGGCCTTCTTCGGCTCCTTCTACGACTCAGCAGGGGCGCTCTTCGCGGCAAGTACCGCCGAGGACTACATAATCACCCCGCAGCTGATAAAGAGCAAGAACCTCGTCACCACGCTGGAGAACACGCTGACAGCGTTCGAGCGGCCGATCGGGGAGACCTACATGATGATGGAGGATGACCTCGCAGGGCACTTCTCCACCAAGGGCAAGGAGCAGTATGCTCCCCTAGAGCCATACATACATCAGGGGAAGCTCTCAATCAGAGGCATGGACTTCGACAGGATGCTGATGATTCCCCTCGTGATGGACTTCTCGCAGGATCAGAAGGCGCTCGATAAGCTCTACTACTCATTCCGCGCCGAGGACAAGCTCCTACAGTACGCCGCTGACACGGTGGAAGGGATGAAGCGCTACTACGAAGGGCATCCCGATGGCCTCTTCGAGTTCTATCCCTTCATCGGCATAGATCCCCGCCTCCACTCATTCGAGTACCTTGAGAAGCTCCTAGAGACCTATGTCGACACCTCACACCTCTTCCACGAGCCTCATAAGGTTCCGGCAAAGCCCTTCTACGGGATAAAGATCTATCCCCCTCTTGGCTTCAGCCCATGGCCCAATGACAAGGAGACGCTCGAGAAGCACCGCTATCTCTACGACTTCTGCCAGCGCAACAGGGTTCCTATCATAACGCACTGCGATGATCAGGGCTTCAGAGGGGTATCTGCGGAGGAGGCATGGCAGCTGACCGATCCGGCGCTCTGGCGTACCGTGCTGGAGAACTATCCTGATATAGTGATAGACTTCGCACACTACGGCAAGCAGTATGCCATCACCTCTCGCGGTAGCCTCCAGTCGATCTCGATGAGGCTACGCAAGCAGCCCGACAGCCCATGGTTCCACACGATCATCTCGCTGATGGAGGACTTTCCCGGCGTCTATGCGGACCTCTCGTTCTCAGGCTGCACGGAGGAGTTCTACAAGGAGCTGTGCAACTACCTCTCCGACTGCAGCGAGGAGAAGAGGAAGCTGATACTCTCCCGCACGCTCTTCGGCTCTGACTTCTCGGTGAACCTGCTGAAGGTCGAGTCCTATACCCAGTACTACTCGGTATTCGAGAACTCACCGCTGACCGATGAGGAGATGCTAGCAGCGGCAAGCATCAATCCGATAACATTCCTCGGGCTGAAGGAAGGCCATAAGAGAAAGGGATTCCTACGATAGGACGCGCCTGCGGTACTCAGTCGGGGTTATGCCATGGCGCCTTCGGAAGAGCGAGGAGAAATGCGACGGGCTCTCGAATCCGGTACGATAGGCAATCTCGGATATATTCATCCCCTCTTCCCTCAAGAGCCGCTCGGCTTCCTTGAGCCTGTATGACAGGAGGAACTGCAGTGGGGATATCCCCAGGGAGCGGGAGAAGGAACGGAGGCATTCGCGCTCCGAGATGAAGGCCGATGCGGCGATGTCCCCCACCCTCACAGGCTCTTGGTAATGCTCCTTCACGAAGAGCATCATACGCAGCATACGCTCATTGCTAGACGCCTTGGAATACTCATTCTCGCTCATCTCGCGGAGAACGGTGAGCATCACCGATGAGATGAGATCGCGCGCCTCAAGCTCGAAGCAGAATGGACGCTCCATCAGGACGGAATAGGCCCTTTCTATGTTCGCCGCGGCAGACGGGGAGATGGAGAGGAACGGAGGGGATGAGAAGAGGAGCGGATCGATGGCCCCGATATATACAGGGCTTTCCCTGTCTGGCCAGAGGATATCAGGGGAGAAGACCACGGAATACGTCGTGGCTCCCCCATCCGCCGCGATTACGTTAGATATCGTCCGAGGAGGGATGAAGACGCCCTCACCTTCCCGAAGCGTGAAGGCCTGGGAACCGTCGGAGGCGATCAGCCGCACAGATCCGGACGAAGCATAGAGAAGCTCGCACTCATCGCGGAAGTTCCATCCGCTGTCGATCTCCTCTGACAGCTTCCGTGAGTAGCAGGAAAGGATCATACGGCCTCCTTGGCGGATTTGTTATAGGATATGCCGGAATACTGTTCCAAAACAATCCCGAATGTCGCTATATTAGCATCATGGCCACTATCGCACTGATCATCGTGATATACATCGCCTTCATATCGCTGGGACTTCCTGACTCCATGCTCGGAGCGGCATGGCCCGCGATGTTCCCAGAGCTTGGCGTACCCGTATCCTTCGCAGGCTTCATCAGCATGACGGTCTGCCTCGGTACCGTGACAAGCTCCATAAACTACGCGCGCCTCGCCCGGCATCTCTCCACAGGCGTTATCACCGCAGTGTCCGTATCAATGACCGCGGTCGCGCTGATAGGCTTCTCATTCGCCCCGTCCTTTCCGGTCATGATCGCGCTTGCGCTGCTTCTGGGGCTGGGAGCAGGAGCCGTGGATGCAGGGCTCAACGCATATGTGGCGCTCCACTTCAAGGCAAGGGCGATGGGCTTCCTGCACGCCTTCTGGGGAATCGGCACGATGATAGGACCGTTCCTCCTTTCATATCTCTTCAGCCATGGCCTGAACTGGAGACGAGGATACCTCTCGCTGGGAACGGCACAGCTTGCCGTATCGCTACTGCTGGTAGTGTCCCTACCGCTGTGGAAGCTGAGCAAGGGCACCAATGATGTGTCAGTGGATGAGAAGAACGTGATGCCGACCGGAGAGGCGATGAGGAAGAAGGGCGCGATAGCCGCCCTCCTCGGCTTCTTCTCCTACTGCGCGGTCGAGAATACGGCGATGCTCTGGAGCGCGACCTTCCTCGTCAGCGCCAGGGGCTTCTCCGAGAGCCTTGCGGCCCAGAGCGCCGGAGTGCTGTTCTGGGGGATAACCATCGGCAGGATACTCTGCGGGCTCTTCAGTGATAGGACCGGTGATGAGAGGATGATACTCATGAGCCATGTGATGATGGCCATAGCGATAATCATGCTCTTCACGGTCCCTGAGGATATGAGCGCGATAGCCCTGTTCATGCTTGGCGTCGGCTTCGGCCCGATATTCCCCTCGATGATCCACCAGACGCCGGCCTACTTCGGAGCGGAGGCCTCCCCTGCCATCCTCGGCATGGAGATGACAGCGGCATACGTGGGCTCGATGTTCATGCCGCCGTTCTTCGGCTGGCTCGGACGCACGACAACCTTCGCCATATTCCCCCTCTACGCCCTCTTCTTCCTCGTCTTCAACATCGTGGTGCTGGAGGTGAAGAAGAGAAGGAGATTCGGTAGATGAGACAGGCTACCCCTCCAAAAGACTAAGCATCTCCGAAGGGGTAACTACAAAATCAAGATCTGGGAAATGCTTTTGGTTGCCGGTCACAAGGTATGTACCTAGATCGTTAGCCTCAAGCGCAGTCTCTAAAAATATAAGATCATCCATATCAGGTATTATCATCCCTGTGGAATGAGGAATGACATATAAGCCCCTCATTATCGCTGCCAGCAATTTACGTATACGGCCATCATTCAGATGGAATCTATCTCTATGCAGAACCTCATCATATTCACTGATGATTCCATCTGTATAAACCGGGATGATCCTACGATCGAATATAGCATCAATAATACTGACGGTTGGAGAATCCATATTCTTCGTTATCATCGCCGAGACAAGGACATTCGTATCAATTACGGCATATATCATCTGTTTTTCTTACGGTTTGCTCTTACTTCAGCTATCTCAGCCTCGATTTCCTCATCACTGATGGGAGGGAGTGATGAAGCATCCTTTCGTAGCCCATAGAAAGCCTTTCGACCTTCAGCAAGGATGAGGGCATCATCTGACAATCTTGCATCAAATGGCAACCCATTCTCGATTCGACTCTTAGCAAGGAACATACGAAGCGCCGTGGTAAGATCCAAGCCCAACTCATCATAGATCCGGGATACATCTTCCTTCAACGACTTATCGACCCTGAACTGAATCAACACCTGATCACCCATTTCATTCCTCCTTTAGATAATTATGTTTGAATACATTATAACTGCATATATCATGAGACACAACTTATAT
>CALXLH010000003.1 GCA_944389145.1 uncultured Spirochaetaceae bacterium | reverse complement strand
GATGCTTACCTGTCTTTGACTGGATGGAATGAAGGTTGCGGGCAGAGCTAGTTTCCTATTATTCTGCATATTCATGCTTCGGCCTGTGTATTTTCATTCGATAAATTCAAGTTTTGAAAAAAGCTCTTTAGTTAGTTTATCATATATTTCCTCAAATCCAGGCAACAATACCTCAACAGAAGACCTTTTTGTATTTTTGAAGTTTATAAGATTATTTCGCTTACCGATATCTAATAATTGATCTGCCCAGATCTTTAATTTATCGTTCTTCATTTCAGAATTCCCAAAAAAAATACCCTAAAAGAAGATTTATCCCCTCTTATATATACATTACAATAACTTATTATCTATTGCAGATTTTAGTAACTTTTTCCACAAATGGTATATACCGCCACAATTCAGCATTCATAGTTCCCGTCTCTCTTTCTCAGAATTGAAAATGTGGTATACAACATCATGGAACAGTTGTCCATACAAGAAAGCAATGTCAACACAATCCCTTTCGGTACCATACATATCACGATCATAAACTATCGAAAGCTGTTCCACAGAAAAATTGTCAACAGCGCTTTCAAAATCCGGACAAGGATGAATATCGGGATTCTTTGAATATAATTCCTCTTCTCTATCAACCTGATCCCATGTTTTCAATACTGTAGTGGACAGTTTTAATATGTCATAATACCTTCTTTTCGGCATCGCCAGCATATTATACCCATACTTATACAGTAATTTCATATGACTTGATAAATTAGGGATAGCAAATGCGTAACTTTCGGTAAAAATAGAAAAACTATCCATAATCTCATCAGGCTTATATGAACATTTTTCTTCTTGGGTTTTAGAATCTAACGAAAACTTTGCATCGAATTTTTCAACAGGCTTCCAATTCTTAAATTTTACCGCAGCAAGTTCAAAAATATCATCATCATCGATTTCAAAAGACGTGGAATTAATAGCGACAGTAATAAAATCAGAATAAAGATCCATATCGAGCCATTTATCAATCTTTGATAGTCTTAGATTCAATAAATCCGAAATGGAATAATCAGAAACAGAACTCTTACACGGCGTAATATTAAATGAAGGTAAATTATCAATCAATAATCTTTCTTTTTCGAGATTATAAATCCTTGCGATATCTTCATTAATACGATTAATTCCATTTTCAAGATTCTTCTTGAATTCCTTTAATACTGCAACCCAATCGATGGGCCTATCTGTCCAAACAGTGGTTATTCCAAGCCGTGGTATACTCCCACAGCCAATTTTCTCGGCTCTTGCGTCTCTATATTTTATTTCATCCTTTAACCGCATTCCAACAATAGAACACATATGTTCATTAGAGCTAATTTCCTCAGAAATACAAATCAAACGATTGAATTCATTTATTACTGAATTAAGAAAAGAAATATTCTCTTCTTTATTAACTGGATCATATAACTTACTCGGATAACTTAAATTCGTTACAGCAACATATCCATTACAAATATCATCAAAAAGACTATTTGCTCTGGCTTCTTCAGCAATCTTCTCTTGCTCTATAATTTCCTTCTGTCTTGCTTCTTCCGCCGCAAGTTGGGCCTCATATTCTTTTCTACATTTTTTGCAAAACCCGTTTTCATCTACATGCACAAGAAGACCCTTTTTACCACATTTTAGACATACACCCATTTTATCCTCCAAGTTTATAATATCACTCTTTTCGCGGAAGATTTAAAATGAGGCTGAATGTTTATCAAAATTTCTCTAATGAAACAAATTCGAGGTTAATAATTCGCAGAAGCTCACCCATTAAGTTTCTGTAGTGCCTCTTTAACGGAATACTTCTTCGTATTCTTATCAACACTCAAGACAAGAGCTTCTAATTTGAATATGCAAGGTATATATGAAAAGCTCCCTGACCGATTCAAGGATCCTCAGCAAGGTACAAATGGGATTCGAAGGGATGAACCAGCCTTATCAGGTCATCTGGATATTCCTGCCTGGGGAATTATCCATTTTCTATCCTAACGATATCAGCTGGCCCTGAGCTTATACTCAATTAACTGGAGTGCTGCAATAATACAGCTCATCCGGACAAAGATCCTGTCCATCCTTCCATTCTACCGTATAGCCATTTGTCCGTACCGTACGGAAGTATGAAGGATCAGCTAGCATACCATACCATTCATCTTTGATATAAGGCTTTACATCCATGATCTTCCGCTCTCCCTCCCATATCGAATTCGATAAGAATACGTGCATCATCAAGGACAAGTACATTGACAGCTGTAGGCCTAAGCATTCCCAACCTCCTTATCTAAGAGGATCAATCCTGAAATATCCATCTCTCTTATTACGTACCTTGTCGCCTATATGAAACTCCACAACCTGCTCCGAATAATTATTTCAACACGACCCATGTTCCCTTCTTATCAGAACCTTCACGCCTTATTTCACCGTTCTCCATCATTTCACTGATTGCCCTTGCAACTGTTCTCCTGCTTACTCCTACTGTATCAGCAATATCAGCATATATTGACTCTGGAGCTTTCCTCAGAAGCTCCTTGATTTTCTCTTTTACAGTGCCATTTACAGTGCCATTTACAGTGCCATTTACAGTGCCATTTACAGTGCCACCGTCTGTCTTTGACTGATTCTTGGGAGCGTTCTCATTGGGGGATTCAGCAAACGGGAATGCAACACGGATGAAATGCTCAGAGATCCTGAATATGCTTCTGTCATATGAACGCAGTATGCGGTTCATACCAGAGCCAAGCTGCTCAACAAGATCAAGGTCTCTGAATATCCTCATCAGTTCCCTGTTACGTGGCATAGAGGCTCCGGAGAAGAAATCCTCCTCGCTTTGTCCCGGGACAAGCCCGCCATATGATGTCAGCTCAATGCGGTCGGAGAATATCTCAGCAACAGGAGAATAGCCACGGGTGTAATCATTGTGGACAACCATGTTGATGAGAGCCTCTCTGAGGGGCTCTGGCTCAACAAGCTTCCTCTCAATACGCTTAGGATATGTGATCTTCGTCATCGTCACATTCTCAGCAGCCATTCTGTCGAGGATGCGGTTCGTAGCTGTTATAAGACAGCAATAGCCGTATTCCGTGCTTTCCAAGAGATCGCATTTATCTGTTCCGGCGTACTTGGCTACCTTCATCGATATATCATTCTCATCTGCAAGCAGGAATGCCAGGAAGTTGTATCTTCCATCCGTTGTAAGCAACCCAAGCGATGAAGCAAACCTATCGTTAAGGGTAATGCCCTTTGCGGCATAGTAGCTCTTCAGCTGATTGAACGTAAGATCCTGCCTGTGTGAAGCCATGATGCTGATTGAAGTGTGGACCCGTGAGGCATACATCTCATCAATCATGCGGTCGGTCATCGGAACAGCAGCTGCTCCTACGCGTACAAAGCAGCCCTTAGAGCTCCTTCCGTATTTTGCAAGGTAATATGGCTTATCAGGGCCACTGGAGACAAACAGCCTGATGACTATCTTCCCCTCTCGTTCCTCCACATGAATATCATAGAGACCCAGTGTTTCCGGGCGGATATTGTTCTTGATCCTATCGCTCAAGGCAAGCTGGACGGCATCAGGATCATCAACTCCGACGACGGTGCCATCGTTATCAATGCCAATATATATCTCTCCACCTAGTGTATTGAGGAATGATACGACATCCTTCTCGATACTATCAGCAAGTTCTCTTTTGAATTCTATGTTCTTTCCTTCCATGGTCATATCATTCTCCATCCAAATAGCACTAGATTTCTGGCCCCATCTCGACTCTCTGTCCAGTAGCAAGGCTTATAACAGCTATCGACGTATATGAATGAATTGTATCAGATTCATCTACAGCGAAATCATAGGAATAATCGCCGTAACTATCCATCACACCATTACCATACACAGCTAAGCATGCTAACTCCATTCTTATTCCGCCATCAGCTCCTTCCACATTTCCTGACAACCTCGTTTCCTATGTAACGGATAGGTCGTTTATCACCTTATTCCTTACATCGGAAACTGTACTCATACAGGTTAATAGAATAGTACGAAAATCATTAAATAGTAACGATTATCATAACAAAAGGGATAAATCACGTAATAGAAGCTTTGACTCTCTACAATTGAGTTATTCCGTATATCAAATCGCATCAATCCAGCAGGAGCATCGGCGTTCCTCTGAATATGATATGTAAAAGGCTCCCTGCCAGATCCAAGGAGCCTCAGTAAGGTGCGAATCGGATTCGAACCGATGAAAAACGGTTTTGCAGACCGTCCCCTTAGGCCACTTGGGTATCGCACCACATATTAAGTTGCTTAAAGAGAGTAGCAGAAGAATCTGTTTCAATCAAGGCTTATGATGAGATAGGCGGATAGGTTCTTGGCACACGGACCTATCCGTCATCGTCTTCCTAAAGCCCCAGCCTCACATACTGCTCCTCAGGAGCATCGTTCTCCTTCATCGTAGCCTTCAAGGCATCAATCATCCTCTGCTCTACCGCATCATCATGCAGCGGATGCTTCTGTTCCGGATCCGCCTTAAGATCGAAGAGCATCGTCTCCATCCTGTGCTTCGCCGCGGTATCGCCAGTCTTATCCTCAACGGAAGGAATCCTCAAGAGAGGAACGCCCTTGGTAAATGAGAATCCCTTATGAAGCTCCGCCTTTCGCATCTCATCGACAGAGAACAGGCAGCGCATGTGCGTAGG
Organism: uncultured Spirochaetaceae bacterium; assembly: GCA_944389145.1. Classification (GTDB taxonomy): domain Bacteria; phylum Spirochaetota; class Spirochaetia; order Sphaerochaetales; family Sphaerochaetaceae; genus Ornithospirochaeta. Next base: position 179,498 of record CALXLH010000003.1, on the reverse strand, counting down.
CATATCCGTATAGTTATACAATGGAGAATTGTCCTCTGTAGCAGGAGCCCTCATATACACGTATCTGCCATCGGTTATGTTAACGTGCGCACCATGAAGGCCGAAGAGCGCATACTCCCTCACCTTCTCATCATGATCGATCGTATCCCTGAGGTCATGGCCAAGCATATCAGGAGTAGGCTCAAGGCCGAAGTACCGGAGGAGGGTCACTGCCACGTCGATATTCTGAACCAGCGCCTCTCGCCTCTCTCCCTTCCTTCCTGAACGCGGATCCCATATGAACAGCGGCAGATGAACCGTCTCGTTGTACCAGGGATGGGCGCTCTTACCCCAAAAATCATGCTCTCCGAGGAAGAATCCATGATCGGTATTGACGATGACCGCAGTATCCTTCCACATGTCATTCTCGTCCATAAAATCAATAAAATGACCAAGGTACTCATCGCACATCGTCAGCAATGCTGCATACTCATAGCGACAATGCTGGACAGCATCGGGACCTTCTGTCACCTCTGCGTAATCAGGCCAATCGAACTTCGGCCCCTTATAATCATCTGGATACATCCTGATATACTTATCATCAGCGGTGAAGAACGGCTCGTGCGGATCAAAGCATTCCCAATGCAGGAACCAGTTATCCTCAGCCTTGTTCTTCTCAAGGAATTCCAGTCCAAGGCGGAACACGTCAGAAAGCGGCTGCTTGCCAGCCTTTATGAAATAGGACCGGTTGACCACATCCTGCCGCCAGAGGCGTCCAAGATGCTCAGGAATCACAGGATCCTTCACATCCCCCTTCCATCTGTCGCCTTCCTGCCCCCTGACGAACTCATAAGAGGTATATCTGTTATGATACGTGGCTCCGCCATCCTCCCAATAATGCTGATGGTCCGTGATCATATGCGTATGGATACCAGCCTTGCCGATCATCTCGGGAATCGAGTCATCAAACGGCTCGATAGGCCCCCAGCTCCTGTGAAGGAAATTATAGCGGCCAGTATGCAGCTCACGGCGAGCAGGCATGCAAGGCAGGCTGCCTGCGTAGCAGTTATCGAAGACGACGGTACGCTCTGCAAGCCTCTGGAAATTAGGCGTTCTGGTCCAGTCGCATCCATAGGCGCTGAGCATCCTACGATTAAGGGTATCGAACATCAGCATTATCGCACGCATTACCTACCTCCTTACCACCATTTGATCAGATCCGTTACCTTACTTCTGATATCGATGAACTCCGGCGATGTGACGTTCCTCGGGAATGGCAGATCATTCTCCAGCTTCGCCTTTATCGTCGTAGGCTTATTGGTCAGGACAAGAATATTCTGACTAAGGTATACTGCTTCCTCTATATTATGCGTGATGAAGATAACGGTCGTGCCTGTCTTCCTCCACAGATTCAGCAGCTCATCCTCAAGGCGGAACCTAAGCTCCACATCAAGCTGTCCATAAGGCTCATCCATCAGCAGGAGCTGCGGCTTGACCGCGAAGGCCCTTGCTATGACGACCCTCTGCAGCATGGAGGTGGAGAGTTCCGAAGGATAATAGTCACGGTACTTCGTCAGTCCGACCATCTCCAGCACCTCATCCACTTCCTGCTTTATGAAGTCCTTAGGCTTCTTCTTGATCTCAAGCCCGAACGCGACATTCTGCTCAACGGTCAGCCATGACATCGTCGAATACTCCTGGAAGATATATGCGATATTATCCTCCTTGAGATTCACAGGCTTGTCATTGATGAGGATCTCTCCCGCAGTCGGCTCGTAAAGCTTGGTGATGCAGTTCAGGAATGTAGTCTTTCCGCATCCGGTGGGTCCGACGATGCAGAGGAACTCCCCCTTCTTCACATCAAATGACACATCATCAAGCACCAGGAGATCACCGAACTTCTTTGTCATATGGTTTACTTTTACGATAGTCTCGCTCATCCCGACCTCCTTAAAGCGCCTTGTCGACCACAGAGCTTATCTCCTCGCGAAGCCTGAGGAATTCCGGATCGATGTAGTCCCTCGGACGGGGAAGATTGATCTCATACTCGGTCTTTACCGTCGTGGGACAATTCGTGAGAACGGCTATCCTATCTGCAAGATATACTGCCTCCTCGATATTGTTCGTGACGAACACGACCGTCCTTTTCTCCTTCTCCCAGATCTTTATCAGGTCCTCCTGCATCAGATACCTAGTCTGTGCATCGAGATGGCCGAACGGCTCATCCATGAAGAGGACATCGGGCTCGTTGCAGTAGGCCCTGGCGATGCCGACGCGCTGCTGCATTCCGCCGGAAAGCTGGTTAGGATAGGAGTTCTCGAATCCCTCAAGCCCCACGAGGTTGATATAATACTGGGCCTTCTCACGCCTCTCGCTCTTCGACATGCCCCTGACCTTCGGGCCATACTCGACGTTTCCCATGACGGTAAGCCATGGGAAGAGCGCCGTGCGCTGATATACGACGCCTCTGTCCGGTCCCGGAGAGTCGATGGTCCTGCCGTTTATCGTAACGGACCCTGTCGTGACTCGCTCGAGTCCCGACATGCAGTTGAGCAGGGTACTCTTACCGCACTGTCCCGGTCCGAACAGCACGAGAAGCTCGTTCTCGTTGACTGTCAGGCTCACGTTCCCGATTACATTCACATCACCGCGAGATGTCTCGAAGGTCTTTGAGACATTGTCGCAGATTATCATTTCCTTACTCATCTGCCCCTCACATTCCAAGCGCAAAGCTTGGCTTCGATCCATCTCATCAGGACAGCAAGGGCGAAGCCTACGATACCTACAGCGACGATACCAACCATTATCTGGACCGTGCTGTTGGAATCCTGTCCCCTGATGATTACCCAGCCGACACCCTGGGAAGCCCTGACCATCTCCGCAGCGACAACGGTCGCCCAAGACGATCCGATGGCGATCTGCAGGCCCGCGAAGATATGCGGAACGCATGACGGGAGGACTATCGTGGTGAATACCTGGCGGTTATTCGCGCCAAGCATACGGGCCGCCCCGATCAGCTCCGGATCTACCGCGCGTACGCCGGCAAAGGCGTTCATCGTTATCGCGGAGAACGCGGCGAGGAAGATGATGAAGTACTTTGACGGTTCCCCGATTCCGAACCATACGATCGAAAGAGGAATCCAAGCGATCGGCGGAATCGGCCTTATGATCTCATATATAGGCCTGAACAGCGCGTTCATCGGGCGGAACCAGCCCATGAGGATACCCAGCACCACTCCAAGCGCAGAACCGATCACGAATCCTGTCATTACCCTAGAGAGGCTCCAGACGATATGCATCTGTATGGTATCATGGCCTATCGGCTTGACCATGCTGACGAAGAACAGCTTAATGACCTCTATAGGACCTACCATCACTATGCCGACATCGGTGAACATGACGGCAAGCTGCCATATGCAGAGGAATACGAAGATGGAGATCACCGCTGCATATATCTTCTTATACTTGCTTATGCCCTTAAGATTACGACCTGTCATCTCTTCACCCCTTTTATGACCTTCCTCTCGACCAGCGTCAGAAGCCATGAGAACAATGCGCCGATGATACCGATCGTTATCATGCCGCATATGATGATGTCAGGACGATAGATACCCCTTGCCTGCTGGATCATATAGCCAAGCCCCTTCGTGCTGGCCAGCATCTCCGCTGCGACGATGCAGGTCCATGAAGCACCGAGTGCGACCCTCACTCCCGTCATCACGAGCGGAAGGGATGTCGGAACGGCGATCTTCATGAGCATCTGGAAATCAGAGGCTCCGAATGTCTGTCCGACCCAGAGATGGACGTCCTTGGTCTGCCTTATGCCGGTATAGCTGTTGAGTACGCAAGGCACGAAGGCCGAAAGGAAGACCGTGACGATCTTCGAGGTCAGCCCGATTCCGAAGAGAAGGATCATGAGAGGGATCCACGCCAATCCCGGAACAGGACGGATAAGATCGAACAGCGGCCTGGCGTAAAGGTCTATCTTCTTATACCAGGCCATCGCTATGCCGAGAGGCGTTCCTATCACGACGCCCATGGCCCAACCGCTCATCGCGATCTGGAGCGATGACCCGATATGCTGGAACAGCGTCGCCCCGTCAGGAGCCGTCGATGTCAGCTTAGCGATGAAGGTCTTTACGACCGTGACTGGACCTGGAAGCGTCGATGGCTTAGTAAGCTTAAGCACATCGCAGGCCAGATACCATACCAATACGAATACGACTATCGATAGTATAGATAACCATAGATAGCTCTTCTTCTTGCTTGACACGTTAATCCTCCGAGAAAAAAAGAGGGGAGGCCATGACAGCCTCCCCGGCTATCTATGCTTAATTGATATCCATTCCAGTCGCGTTGGAGATGATCTCGGTATTTATGGAAGCCGCTACGTTAGGAGCGTTATCCGCGGTGATCTTCTCAGCGCGCACGAGGAAGTCAGTGATCGCGATCCAGGCCTCACCGAGCTTGTAGCCCTCCTGGCTCATGTAATCCTTTCCTACATATGCCCTATCCTCAATCTCGTGCATCAGATCAGCCTCAGAGAAGGCAACGCCGTTATCGGCATAGAACTTGGTCGTGTATTCCTTCCTAAGCTCCTCGTCCTGGAGATCGTCCATGGCGCGGACTATGCACTTCACGAGCTTCGTGACATCCTGAGGCCTTGACTCGACGATCTCTCCGCGGGCGAAGAGGCCATCCATCATATCAACGCCGGTGACATCCTCGAAGCTGCAGACCTTCGTGTATCCGATCTCTTCCATCTGATAGCTGTACGGCGGATTTCCGGCACAGAGGTCACCCTCTCCCGTCTGGTAAGCCTGGAAGGCCGGTGCCCATTCCATGTTCACCTGCTGGACATCCCACGGCTCAAGCCCGAACACGCCGACATAGCTCTCGACCATGTACTGGCCAGCAGTGCCAAGCGGCTCGAGGATCTGCTTGCCCCTCAGCGTATCCGCGGATCCAAGCACCTCTGGAAGCTCAGGAACGGTATTGCCAGCAGCGACGATAGGACTGCCTTCCCTGGCGTAGATGCCCATTCCGCCTGTCGTGTTGATATCCGCAAGCCACACGCATCCGGCATTGGCGAGCGAATACACGGAGGCAAAGCCAGAGGCTGCGACATCAAGCTCCTCAGCGGCGATGGCCTCATTCACAGGAGCGCCCGTGGCGAAATACTCAAGCTCGACATTGAGCCCCTCTTCCTCGAACCAGCCCTGATCGGCGGCATACTGCACAGGAACGCCGACAGACAGCGGAAGAAGACCTACGCGAAGAACCGCACCGGTTCCATCCTCAGCGACTTCCTTCGAGCCACCAGCAGCTACCATTCCAATTGCGAGAACAAGGCAAACGAACCCCAGAAGAATCTTTTTCATATACTCTCCTTTTTATTTGCGTGTTCGCACACGCACCCTTATGAATCCACCTTAACATACCTTTTCGATTTGTCAAGCAATATCATATTTTGTTTTTCAAAGCGAAAATAGCAAAAAGATGAAACACAATCTCCTACATTACGTGGTATAATCATATACAGAAAGCAAGCATTGGTGTTATCGAACACGCAAAGAGGAAAGGATGGGTACGACTCTTAAGGACATAGCAGCGATGGCGGGCGTCTCCGCAGGAACCGTAGACAGGGCCCTTCACGACAGAGGCCGAGTCAATCCTGAGGTCGCCAAGCGGATAAAGAAGATAGCGAATGAGCTTGGATACAAGCCGAATGCGATCGCCAAGGGCCTTAGCATGAGGAAGGAGAACCTGCGGATCACCATCATAATGCATATATCAAAGACGAACACATTCTTCGATGATGTCCTGATCGGCATAAAGCAGGGATTTGATGAACTTGCAGATTATGGCGTATCCGTGGATATCAAGTACTCGGCGGATTTCGATGCCGAGGATCAGCTTAGAAACATAGAGAAGGCAGTCGAGGAAAGGACGAACGGAATCATAATCGTCCCGATATGCGATGATAGGATAAGCACGCGGCTGAATGAGATCTCAGCCTCAGGCATCCCTATCGTCTTCCTTACGAATCTCATAGAGAACACCGATTACAGCTGCTTCGTCGGCTGCGATTATGAACTGAGCGGCCAGATCGCCGCAGGCCTGCTCCACCTCTGCGCCCCCGATGGAGGGAACCTCCTTGTGTTCATTCCAAGCCTCGCTATGCATGGCCACAGGCTCAGGCTCAGTGGACTCCAGGAAACGCTGGAGAAGGAGTATCCTGAAATCGGGCTCCAGGAATGCGTAGAACTATCGAGCAATGAGATATCTGACTACATGCTGACGACAAGGAAGCTGAAGGAATATCCAGATACGGATCTCATAGTCTGTCCGGGGGCCTTCGGAACAGGATGTCTCACGGCAATAAAGGATAGCGGATTCTTCGGACGGACGAAGATCATCGCATATGACTGTTCCAGGATGATCATAAACGCGCTCGCTGAAAGGAATGTCATGGCGATAATCGCACAGCAGCCTACCCTCCAGGGATACACGGTGATGAAGACGATGTTCAGCATACTCACCCATGACGAAACGGCCATCAGCCGTGACAATTACATAAAGACAAGGATACTGCTGCATGAGCATCTGCCAGAGATAGAACGCAGCCTGAAGGAATCAAGGGACAGAAAGGGCCTGATGTGACTGCCTCAGATGCCCTCAACGATCCGGTATCCCTCGGCCTTGAGCCTGCCCGCCTCCTCCTGCATGAAAGCCATCTCGACATGATCAGGGCTATGGGCATCGAGCCCGATGATGACATCAGCCTCCTCTTCCCTTACGATCTCCCAGAACTCGTGGCACGGATAGCCAAGGCCGCGGAACATGCCAGCACTCCTCTTCCTCTCCCCGAGCAGATTGTACTCAAGAGGTATCCCCAGGGCCTTTGATGCCTCGCATATCCTCAGCGATACATCCCGGCATACATCATCGAACTCTCCGACGCTGGTGAATACGAGATCGGGATGGGCGAAATACGCATAGAGCCCGGTCTCTAGAGCCTTGATAGAGGTATCAAGATAATCATACATATCCTTAGCCTCGGTTATGCTGCCGGCATATATCCCAGTACGTTCATCCCGCATGAAATGATTGCCCAGGATAACATAATCCAGATCCTTCTCAGCGATGATATCCCTTAGCCAGGAAATGTATCCGGGGAAATACTCGCACTCCAGCCCTATCCGGAGATCTATGGAACCAGAGAATTCCCGCTTCAGCTCAGAGATGCTCCCAATATAGGAATCCAGCTCAGAAGCATCCATCCGGATCCTGCTTCTGAAATCCTCATAAGGCCACGGGGAGTGATCAGAGAATCCGAATACGCTGAACCCTTCCGCCACTGCCTTCTCGACATACTCCCTGTCAGTGCCTGAGGCATGGCCGCATCTGCATGTGTGCGTATGGTAATTATTCATAGCCATCCCTGGCATGATAGCAGTTCTTCAAGGATATGTGCACATCCCTGCATCGCCGGATCTGATTAGAGGTCCTTATCGGCGAAGAAAGCATCCCTCCTCGATGATATGCCTGCTGTCATGCTATACTGCACCTATGAAGAGGATCACGCTGCTTCTCATCGTCCTCATGCTCTCCTTCTCGCTCACGGCGGCTACGTCGATGGCGATGATGGGAATAAGCGGAGGCTATTCTTCCACGGCAGGAGGAATCGGAACGCTTAACTTCAACGCAACGGCCCAGCATGTCGCAGACCTGTCAAACAGGCTTGGCATAGGGGGCGGAGTCCATGTCGACCTGGGATTCGGACTCAATAAGGATGGCATTCCGATAAATGCAGGCTTCATGACCGGCATCGCGTTCGAGTTCAGGATCGGGCAGGCCTCTGCCATCAATCTGACGCTTGGTCCGGCACTGATGGCCGAGGCAGGCGATGGTTACTCATCAGTCGGCTTCGGTATCGGCCTCGATATGCTCTACACGTATTATTTCGACAAGGACAGGACAATAGGGCTATCGGTAGGAGGAACAGTCTATCCGCAGTTCCTTGTAAGCAGCGATCCGGAGCCCTCCCCGGCATTCTCGATCTCAGGCATGGGGTATGTCGGAGTGACCTGGAGGCTCAGAGGCTTTTCCCTCAGCCCTATCGAGCTTGCTCCCCTTGCCTTCATGATATACTGAATCCATGACAGAAAAGGAATTCCTCGAAAAGTACAGTGATTCGGCATTCGTTCCGTTCTCCAAGCTTGAGCGCTTCATGCATGGCACCCTCGTGGCAGCAGGCGTTCCCTCCGCTGATGCAGACATCATCACAGATGTGCTGATCGAATCAGACAAGAGGGGCATCGACAGCCACGGGATCGGCAGGCTGAAGCCTATCTACATCGACAGGATCGACAAAGGGATACTGAACCCTGTGACGACGATCGAGACCATCAAGGATGAGAAGACCGCTGCGGTGCTCGATGGCCATGATGGCATGGGCCATGTCGTTGCGCATAAGGCAATGGAGATGGCGATATCCAAGGCGGAAGAGTATGGCATGGGCATGGTTGCGGTACGCAATAGCAGCCACTATGGCATCGCAGGCTACTATGCCACGATGGCAACCCAGGAAGGCATGATCGGCATAACAGGAACCAACGCCCGTCCGTCAATCGCCCCGACATTCGGAGTCGAGAACATGCTCGGCACGAATCCGCTTACCTTCGGCATTCCGACCGACGACCCGTTCCCGTTCGTGCTCGACTGTGCGACTTCCGTATCGCAGAGAGGAAAGATAGAGGTATATGGCAGGGCCGGGAAGGATATCCCTCCAGGCTGGGTGATAGATGAGAACGGCAATACCAGGACGGACACGGAAGCCATCCTGACGGACCTCACAAAAGGCAAGGCAGCCCTTGCTCCGCTGGGCGGAATCGGAACGGATGGCGCAGGGTATAAGGGCTTCGGCTATGCAACGGTGGTAGAGATACTCTCTGCCGCGCTGCAGGATAACCCATACCTTAAGGAGCTTACAGGCAAGGATAAGGACGGAAAGGACAGGCCGTACCATCTCGGGCACTTCTTCATAGCGATCAACCCGGATTTCTTCATGGGAAAGGCCCTCTTCCGCCGCGTGGCCACCTCGATACTAAGAGAGCTGAGGGAAAGCCGAAAGGCTCCGGGAGAGAAGCGCATCTACACCGCCGGAGAGCTGGAATGGGAAGCCAGAGGATACAGGGAAAGATATGGCTGTCCCGTGCCTAAGTCGCTGCAGGCTGTCATAGATACCCTCTCAGAACGCTTCTCGCTGCACGACGACTGGCCCTGGCATTAATCACCAGAGGGAGCGGAGAATACCCTGGCGCTCTGCTCCCTGATGGCCTTGAAGCGATGGTCTATGGGAATCATCGCCCAGCTCTTGGTCCGCTTGAACACCACCCCGCCATCAGTGAACTCAGTCGAGTAATAACCGAGTCCGATGCGGGGGTTGTCATAGCATTGGAATGCATTGGCGATGTATATGACCTTATGCTCCCCGGGAGCCAGAGAGAAGTTCCTCGTACCCTTCGGCCCAGAGTTGAATCCGCATGTGACCGCCATCACCTGAGGGCAGGCGCCATCGAAGAGGGCCCAGGGAGCATCCATCCTTCCAAGATAGTTCTCCGCAAGATCCACGTTAGGGAAGAAGTAATCCTCCTCGCTTTCGCTGCGACGCGGAGTAAGCATGAAGAACAGCAGCTGGCTGCGCGGATTATTCACGGCGATCCACGACACAGGATCCTTCTCAGAAGCCTTGCCTATGAGATAGTCATAGGTTCCGGATGGTGATGGGACATAGCCGGCATCGGCGCTTCCGCCCCTTAGCAGGGGAGCATGCTTCAGCTCATCGAATATCACGCCAGGCTTGAAGCGTCCGATACCCGATTCGCGGGAAGCCATCGCATATGCGGTATAATAGCGGGCATTGCTCTGGATCATCGTCCCTGTCTCTATCGAAGGATATGAGATCATCGAATGCCATGAGGCAGAGCCATCGATCGGAGAATCTCCCGTATTCTCCACCCTTATGGCCGTGTATAGCACAGGATGCCCCGGAAGGAGCATATCCACCTTCCCTATATGATACCTGTTGCCAGCCTCGCGGCTCTTCATCTCAGAATAGCGCCACACGCCGCCATGGCCTTCCTCGGTACCGTACCGCCTCACGCTCCAGTACGTTCCGGAAGATGTGATCATATCCATTGATGTCGAAGGGAATGAGAAATAGGCACCCCCTGCCTGATAGAGGCTCTGGCTGCCCTGCCACCACTCCCCATTGGGATCGGACATCACACCTGCTCCCGTTCCGCGGAAATATGGGATGGCAAGGGCGCTGATCCGCGCTCCGGAAAGGGCCCTTGATGTCAGCTCAAGCACTACATCTCCCTGATCCTCGATGATCGCGGAGAAGATATCATTAGACATATAAGTTGCGTAGCGGCCCTCCCACAAGGCCAGGCGTCTGACATCCACAGTGGCAAAAATCTCCTTTATACTCTAGGATTATAGCAGAAATCCGAGGTTTCTATGATCGAATCCATATCGAAAGAGACATTCCATATCGCGACAGAGCATACAAGCTATGTCATCGGCATAACGGCGACAGGACACGCAGAGCATATATATTATGGCAGGAGGCTGCGCGATGTACGCGCCTCGCTCACCGCGCTGAGGCAGAAGCGATACATACTTCCCCGCTCCTCCACATACGTCAAGGAAGATGATGATGCGATAGACCTCACGGACAGCGCCCTGGAATTCACTTCTGAAGGCAAAGGTGACTACAAGGCACCGCTCATCGCGGCATCGTGGGGAGAGAATGAGGAGAGGACCATCGATTTCCGGCTGAGAGCGGCGTCCATAAGCCAGGGAACGAAGGGGGCCTCATCCCCCCTGCCGCTTTCCAAGGATAGGAAGGGTGAGGCAGAGACGCTTGAGCTTTCATTCGCTGACATAGAGAGCGGCATGCACATGACCCTCGTATATACCGTATTCCCTTCCCTCGATGCCATAACCCGCAGAACCATCGTAGAGAACAGGGGGATCGAGGGCATCACGCTCAGAGGCGTCGCATCCGCTCAGCTCGATATCCGCGAAAGCGGCATGAAGGCGCTTACGCTCAATGGTGCCTGGGCACGCGAATTCAGCGTTACGGAACGGACCATAGATGAAGGGACGATCATCTCGGAAAGCCGTAAGGGAAACTCCTCGGCAGAAGCCAACCCCGGATTCATGATAGAGGGCAGCAAGGGAAGCTGCTATGCGCTCAACCTGCTCTATTCCGGACCGCACAGGGCCTCGATGTCGCTGACGAGCCATGGGCTGACACACATCGTCTGGGGAATCAACCCAGATATGTTCTCATGGCGCCTTAAGCAGGGAGAGAGCTTCGAGAGCCCGGAGGCTGTCATGATATACAGCGAGAATGGACGGGAGGAGGCATCTGACAGGATGCATGGGTTCATCCGTACCGCGATATGCCGCAGCGAATGGGCAGAACGGCTCAGGCCGATGATGCTCGATACCTGGGAGGCCCTCTACTATTCCGCCACGGAGGACAAGATCCTCGACATGGCAAAGGGCGCGAAGGATCTCGGGCTCGAAGGCGTGATCGTGAACGACGGATGGTTCGGGGTGCGACGCAGCGACAGGACGAGCCTCGGAGACTGGCATGTGAACACCATGCGCTTTCCCTCCGGGATATTCAGCCTGGCCCAGGATGTGCACAGGCTGGGTCTCCTCTTCGGCCTCTGGTTCGAGCCTGAGGGGATATCAGAGAGAAGCGAGCTGTATAAGGAGCATCCAGACTGGATCATCGGAAGAAGCGCAGAGACGAACGCGGAAGGCCGGCATGAGCAGCTGCTTGACCTGACACGCCGCGACGTCCAGGACTGGATAATATCCACCTTATCGACAACGATTGACCGCTGCCGCATAGATTACATCAAATGGGACATCAACAGGGCCTACTCAGATGCGTTCAGCCATCAAGGCTGGAACGGAGGAGAGTTCTTCCACCGCTACATACTCGGGCTCTACACCATCCTCGGAGCGCTTGGACATCGCTTCCCATCGCTGTACATCGAGACAAGCGCGGCAGGAGGCGCACGCTTTGACCTGGGAATGCTCTCATTCTCAACGACGATGAACCCGAGCGATGACTCGGACCCGATTGAGCGGTCAAGGATGATGGCAGGGCTCTCGCTGCTGTATCCGCTATCCGTGATAAAGACATCATTCTCCCCTTCTCCGAATTCCATGACACGCCGCATAGTAGACAGGGAGACGAGGTTCAACATAGCAGCGTTCGGAGTGCTTTCATATACGCTGGACTCACATGACCTATCCAGGATAGAGAAGACGACGCTCAAGAACCAGATAGAGTTCTACAAGGGATACAGGATGCTGCTGCAATTCGGACGCTTCCGCCTCCAGGAAAGCGGCAACAGGACGATATGGACGGTATCGAACAAGGACAGGAGCGTCATACTCATGCTATATCTCCAGAGGTACCTGATTCCGAACACCTCGGCAGAGAAGCTATATGTGGAGGATATCGACGAGAGCTATGATTATCGGATATTCTCCAGGAGCCATATACTCTCAGGGCAGGAATCGCTAGCCTATCCTCAGGAAAGCGAGTGCTACACCGTCCCGGGGGATGCGCTCAGATGGGGCGGGATATCACTGGTGGAGCAGGTCTCCGGGGATGGATACCGTGAGGGCATGAGGATGCTCGGAGACTTCTCTTCCCGCCTATACATCATCAGGAGGATAGAGGATTGAACAATATAGTCATAGCAGGAGCAGGGACGTTCGGAACCGCAGTCGCCGAACGCCTCAGCTGGAACAACGACAACCATGTCGTCCTTCACACGATAGAGAAGGATGTCGAGAAGGAGATAAACGAAAGGCATACTAACAGGAAGTACTTTCCTACCCGCTTCCTTTCCCGCCGCCTCACCGCGACATCATCATTCAGGGTATTCAGCGACGCCGATGTGGTCATGCTCGTGATTCCGTCAAAGGCGATAGTCTCCTTCTCCGAGGAAATCCGGAACAACACCAGCAGCGAGCCTCTGATAGTCAATCTCGCGAAGGGAATGAGCGACAGCGGGGCATTCATCACGGAGAACATCCCCTTCTCCCGCACAGCGTCCATGAAGGGGCCTTCATTCGCCATAGAGACAATCAACGGATATCCGACCTCATTCACATTCGGAGGCAGGAAGGAGGACTACACATACTTCAAGAACAGGATCCTTCCCGATACGCAGTTCTCTCTCGACTACTCCCCTGACGTGAGGGCGGTGGAGCTGATGAGCATACTTAAGAACATGTATGCCATCGCCATCGGGATAGTATCCGGCAAGTTCAACAGTCCTAACGTGGACTTCCTCGTATACACCAAGGCCGTCAACGAGATGCGTGCCCTTCTCGATATCTTCGGCTGCTCGCCTGACACGATCTTCCGCTATTGCGGCATAGGAGACCTCGGGCTTACGGCCCTCAATGACCTGTCACGCAACAGAACGCTGGGAATGCTGATAGGCAAGGGATTCGGATTCGACCCGGAATCAAAGTCATCGACCGTGGTCGAAGGGCTGAGGACCGTGAAGCTCATCGGTGATATAACCCGTGAGAAGGGATGCGCCGATGACTTTCCTCTGGTACAGGCGCTATATCGTCTCATATACGAGAATGACAGCCTTAACAACTACACGCTCTCGGTACTCGGCTGACAGGAATCACGGGGATGGCTTTCCATCCCCGTCACTCATATCGTCTTCCTGAGCATCAGCTCCGGATGCTCCTCGCTGTATCGGAGGAAGAATCCAAGAGCCATCATCATGATGCCGTTATCATAGAGGCCGCTGCCCATATCACGTATGGCCTCCTCTACGGGAACCTCTATGACGACGATCTCCTCGTTCTCATCCAATGCCTGACCGCTCACCTTCTCCAGGCCCTGCACCAGGAAGAAGCTCTGATGGTTGGACATGAACGCTGAATTCGGACAGACGCAGCCGAGTTCGATAAGCTCGCCCTTCATGCCTGTCTCCTCCATAAGCTCGCGCTCAGCGGCGGCCGCTGCCTCCTCTCCATTCTCCACAAGGCCTGCGGGAAACTCGCGGGTAACGCTGTCAGAACCGTGACGGTACTGCTCCTCCATCACGAAGCATGGTACGCCATCCTCTCTCCTGAACCAGGGAATCGCGACGATCCAGTCAGGACTCTTTATCTCCACGAAAGTCCCGTGCCTGCCATCATGAGCGGTACGCTCCACCTCATTGACGGAAAAGATGCGGCAGGAGAACGCCTCTCGCCTGGAACCGGTGCGCCACATCAGATCACTCTTCATTGCTTCTTCCTCGAAGGACAGTTGGAAGTGCAGGATGCGCAGGCCGACGGCTTGCATGACGGAGTTCCGAGGAATGACGTATCCCTTGAGGTGGAACATGCCGTGCCATTGTTTATCTCATTGGCAATCGCCATCAGCGCCTCTGCGGAAGGATGGCCTGTCTCTCCGACCCACTCCTTTCCCTCATCCTCAGCCTCTGGCAGTCCCATCTCCATCGGAATGGAGCCAAGGAAAGGAACATGCATCTCCTGGCACATCTTCCTGCCGCCACCCTTTCCGAAGATAGGAATCTCCTGAGAGCAGTGCGGACAGATAAGCCCTGACATATTCTCGATCACGCCTATGATAGCGACACCGAGCTTGCGGGAGAAATTGACGCTGCGTCTTGCATCAAGCACAGCGACCTCCTGAGGAGTAGTCACGATTATAGAACCGGTAAGCTCCGGAATGGACTGGCAGATCGTAAGCTGCTCATCACCCGTCCCTGGAGGAGTATCGATGAGAAGATAGTCCAGCTCTCCCCAATCCACGTCGGAAAGGAACTGCCTTATCGCGCTGTTCTTCAGCGAGCCACGCCAGATGACAGGAGCATCCGGATCCTCAAGGGCGAATGCCAGCGACATCACCTTCAGTCCCTTGCGTGGGGATACAGGGATGAACGTCCTGCCATCCTCAGATGTGAGCTCTGCATCCTTGCAGCCGAACATGACAGCCACGTTAGGGCCATGAAGGTCCGTATCGAGCACGCCGACCGTGCATCCCATATCAACAAGCGCATTGGCAAGGTTCACGGTGACTGTGGTCTTTCCGACTCCTCCCTTGCCAGACATTATCATGATCTTACGCCCTATCTTGTCTAAGCGTTCCCTTATCCTCTTATCCTGCTCTGCGTATTCATCGATCTCTTTATCGGCCATATCGAATACCTCTTTAAAGGAATATAGCAATCAAGCGGAAGGAATGGAAGGAGAAAACTACACATCATCTCTACGATAACTACGCCAACAGCATGTCGATTCATGTAGAATCAACAGCGTAAGGAGTCATGATGATGAGAAAATCACTTCTGATCGTATCAATAGCCATGCTTGCGCTGCTTCCGCTCTCAGCAGAAAGCGGAAAGATATCCGTAACAGGGAGTGCCGAGGTCTCGGTACGGCCTGACACGGCGACATTCACTGTCACGGCCACGGCCATCAGGGACACCACCGATGAGGCAAGGACTGCCGTATCATCGATGATAAACGAAGCCGCGGAGATCCTGGAGACATCATTCGGAGTGCCGGCTGACAGCATAAGCACCTCTTATATATCAGCATACCCGGAATACCGCTGGGAGGATGGAGAGCAGATACTCATAGGCCAGAAGGCCAACGAGTCGATATCCGTGACGATACATGACATAGAAGCTCTTGGAGATATATACACGAAGCTGATGGGCATCAACGGCATCGGGATATCTGACGTATCGCTGGACAAGGAAGACAAGTCTGCGGAGCTTGAGAAGGCCAGGGTTGATGCAGTGCATGACGCAAGGACCAAGGCCGAGACATATGCAGGAGCCGCAGGCGTGAGGATCGGAGACGTGATCTCGATCAGCGACAGCTCATCCTCTTCGGTATATTACCCGAGGGCTAACATCATGTACGCGATGGCCGCAGATGAGTCCGCTTCCGTATCCACGGAATACAGGATAAGCGACATAACGGTATCAAGCTCTGTATCGATCGTATACGAGCTGCTGAATGACTGAACCTCCTTTCCCCTTCCCCCTGGAAACAGGGGGATATCTCTTCTTTAGATTCATGCTAATTATTTATATTATGGAAATATCCTCCATTACATATCCGTAATGGTGAGACAGTTTCCGGAACCCGTCCTAAAATACGGCGCGGAAGCAGCTGCCTCCTCGGCATGGAGAAGCAGGACATCTGATTAGGAATTCCTGTTACTGCAAGGGATTCACCCCTGCCGGCAGTTGAACCTCATTCCACTTGTCTGCTATATTCGATACTGAAACCAAAATCCAATCAGGAACAGGAGAGATATATGTTGACCTTGTTGACAAATATGCCCAGAGAAGAACTGATAGCTCAGCTCTATGACGGCCTGGTGCTGATGGTGCTTGGCATGGGTACGGTATTCTTATTCCTTGTCATTCTGATCTACGCATCCAAGCTGATGAGCAGGATCTGCATGAACCTCGATAAGAACCACCCGGCCAAGGCGGCCAGCGCACCTCAGGCGAAGGCTGCAGCACCAGTCCAGCAGAAGGTGGCATCGGCTCCGGCAACGGATGATGCATCGGTCGCGGCAGCTATCGCAGCTGCATGGGATAAATCGAAGAATTAAGGGAGAGCGCTTTAGATGAGCAAGAAGAAAGTCGATTTCATGTGTACGGCGTTCCGCGATGGATTCCAGTCCGTCTATGGAGCCCGCGTATTCACAAAGGATTTCATGCCGGCCGTAGCAGCTGCCAAGGAAGCAGGAATCAACCATTTCGAGGCAGGTGGCGGAGCCAGGTTCCAGTCACTATATTTCTATACGAATGAAGACGCGTTCGATATGATGGACGAGTTCAGGAAGGTCGCTGGCCCTGATGCCAACCTCCAGACCCTCGCCCGCGGCGTCAATGTCGTAGGCCTTGATTCCCAGCCAAGGGATATCATCAAGCTCCATGCCCAGCTATTCAAGAAGCATGGCATGACCACAATCAGGAACTTCGATGCCCTCAATGATGTCAACAACCTCATAGATAGCGGAAAGGCAATCCACGAGGCCGGCCTCAAGCACGAGGTCACCGTAACGATGATGAGCCTCCCAGAGGGTGTTACGGGTGCTCATACCCCGGACTTCTATGAGAGGATCCTCCGCGAGATCCTCGACGCAGGCATTCCTTATGATTCTGTCTGCTTCAAGGATGCATCAGGCACCTCTACTCCGCACAATGTCTATGAGACGGTCAAGAGAGCCAGGAAGCTCCTCGGCCCGAACGTGAAGATCGTCTTCCATTCACATGAGACAGCTGGAGTATCGGTAAACCAGTACATGGCTGCTCTCGATGCCGGTGCAAACCAGATCGATCTCTCGATGACACCATGCTCCGGAGGCACCTGCCAGCCTGACATCCTCACGATGTGGCATGCATTCAGAGGTACCGACTACACCCTCGGAATCGACGTCAACAAGGTCCGCGAGGCTGAAAAGGTATTCGAGAAGTGCATGGAGGACTACTTCCTCCCGCCAGAGGCTACGATGGTCAATCCTGAGATTCCGTTCTTCCCGCTTCCAGGAGGAGCTCTCACGGCTAACACCCAGATGCTCAGGGACAATGGGCTGATGGACAAGTATCCTCAGATCGTCGAGGCCATGGGCGAGACTGTCGCAAAGGGTGGATTCGGCACATCCGTAACCCCTGTTTCCCAGTTCTACTTCCAGCAGGCATTCAACAACGTCATGTTCGGACCATGGAAGAAGTTTGCAGAAGGCTATGGAAAGATGGTCCTCGGCTACTTCGGCAAGACCCCATGCCCGCCGGATCCAGAGGTCGTCAAGGCAGCTGCGGCACAGCTCAAGCTCGAGCCTACGACTGAGAAGGTCGTAGATATCAACGACCGCGATCCCAAGAAGGGCGTCGAGGCAGCGAAGAAGATGCTTGAGGAAGCAAGCCTTCCGATTACCGATGAGAACATCTTCATCGCAGCAGCCTGCAAGGAGAAGGGAATCCTCTATCTCACTGGCAAGGCAAAGGTCAATGGCGTAAGGCTCAAGAGCCAGGAAAAGAAGGCAGAGGCACCTGCAGCTGCCCCGAAGGCATCCAGCGGCGAGTATACCGTGACTGTCAATGGAAAGGCCTATGGCGTCAAGCTCAGCGCAAGCGCAGCTGTCGTCAACGGCGTCTCCTATCCTCTCTCGATCACAGAGGGCATTACGGCACCTGCAGCTGCTCCACAGGCAGCTCCCGTACAGCAGACCGTCGTAACGGGCTCCGAGAACGTCGTGGCACCGATGCCGGGCCTCGTGCTCCGCATCCCAGTGTCTGTCGGCCAGAGCGTCAAGAAGGATGATATCGTCATGGTCATGGAGGCCATGAAGATGGAGAATGAGATCTACGCTCCTTGCGATGGCGTCATCTCCTCCATTCCTGTAAGCCAGGGCCAGCAGCTCCAGGCAGGAGACCTCCTTGTCACCATCGGCGGCGTCGCAGCAGCGGCTCCTCAGCCGGTACAGGCTGCTCCGGCACCTCAGGCGGCTCCCGTCCAGGCAGCTCCAGCGCCACAGGCCGCTCCGGCTGCAGCACCTTCTGCAGGGGACACGGAAATCAAGGCACCGATGCCGGGCCTTGCGCTCCGCTTTGAGGTTAAGGTCGGTGATCAGGTCCAGCCGGATCAGGTCCTTATGGTCATGGAGGCCATGAAGATGGAGAACGAGATCTATTCTCCTTGCGCCGGCACGGTGAAGCAGATCCTCGTCAATCAGGGAGATCAGCTCTCCGCTGATACCGTCCTCATGATAATCGGCTAAGGAGACACATAATGGATGCAATCATAAACGGTATGATGCAGCTCTGGACCTCGACGGGTCTCTTCGGCTTCCTCTTCCCAGACGCCATGACAGCGGCCTGGGGAGCTGGCGCAGCCGACGCGGGTGCCGTAGGCTGGGGCTGTGCGATAATGATACTCGTTGGATTCGTGCTTCTCTATCTCGCGATCAAGAAGGGATTTGAGCCTCTCCTGCTCATCCCTATCGCGATGGGATGCATACTTTCCAACATTCCTAATGCCTTCATCGCCGCGGTGGATCCATCCTCTGGCGATGCGGGATTCATCAAGATACTCTACGATGCCGGAATCGAGTCTGGACTCTTCCCTGTGCTCATCTTCATGGGTGTAGGAGCCATGACCGACTTCGGACCGCTCATCGCGAATCCGAAGACATTGCTTCTTGGAGCTGCCGCCCAGCTCGGCATCTTCACGGCACTCATCGGAGCGCTCCTTCTGTCGTTCATTCCTGGAATCAACTTCAATCTCAATGTCGCTGGTTCTATCGGAATCATCGGCGGAGCTGATGGCCCGACGGCGATCTACGTCACCAGCCGGCTTGCGCCAGAGTACCTTGGATCGATCGCGGTAGCGGCCTATTCATACATGGCTCTGGTTCCTATCATCCAGCCGCCTATAATGAAGCTTCTTACGACCGAGAAGGAGAGGAAGATCAGGATGCAGCAGCTCAGGCCGGTATCAAAGCTTGAGAAGATCGTCTTCCCGATCATGGTAATCACGATCTGCGCTATCCTCCTGCCTTCTGCCTGCCCTCTCATCGGAGCGCTGATGTTCGGTAACCTCGCCCGCGAATGCGGCGTCATCAACAGGCTCTCTGATACGATGCAGAACGCTCTGATGAACACGGTAACGATCTTCCTCGGACTTTCTGTCGGATCGAAGATGGCTGCCGATAAGTTCCTCAACCTTGAGACGCTTGGAATCCTCGTGCTGGGAATGGTAGCGTTCGGTGTCGGAACCGCAGGCGGAGTACTCCTCGGAAAGCTCATGAACAAGCTCGACCCGAAGCACCCGACCAATCCACTCATCGGATCGGCCGGAGTATCGGCAGTGCCTATGGCAGCGCGCGTGTCCAGCAAGGTCGGACAGGAAGCCGATACCCA
This sequence comes from uncultured Spirochaetaceae bacterium, assembly GCA_944389145.1. Lineage (GTDB taxonomy): Bacteria > Spirochaetota > Spirochaetia > Sphaerochaetales > Sphaerochaetaceae > Ornithospirochaeta. The sequence continues at coordinate 159,492 of CALXLH010000003.1, read as the reverse complement.
GAACTTCCTTCTCATGCATGCCATGGGACCGAACGTATCCGGCGTTATCGGATCGGCTGTCGCAGCTGGCGTCCTCATCTCGGTCATCCCGACGATGCTTGCCGCCATCTGAGCGATATCAAGTACGTTTAGGACACCTCGGAAGGGGTGTCCTTTCTTATTCTTCACTACTCTATCATGGTTTGTGATTATCAAGATATGCCTATGATAATCAGGTAAAATCCCATGCCCTATTACCGATTATGCTGTTATAATCATGCATTATGTCAGGAAAAAGAGAAGATCATATATCATGGGATGAATACTTCATGGGCGTAGCGGTGCTGTCATCGCTAAGGTCGAAGGATCCCAACACGCAGGTGGGAGCCTGCATCGTAAGCCCGGACAGGAAGATCATCGGAGTCGGCTATAACGGCTTTCCCACCGGCTGCTCAGATGATGACCTGCCATGGCAGAGAGAGGGAGAATGGCTGGAGACGAAATATCCATATGTCTGCCATGCGGAACTCAATGCCATCCTCAATTCCCCTATCTCAAGCCTCAAGGGAGCAACGCTCTACGTAGCGCTCTTCCCCTGCAACGAATGTGCGAAGGCAATCATCCAGACAGGTATAAGGAAGGTCGTCTATCTCTCGAACAAGTATGAGGCAAGCGACGCCACGAAGGCCAGCCGCATGATGATGAGCGCAGCCGGGATAGAGCTTGTGCAGCTGAAGACGGATCGCAAGGAGATCGTGCTGAAACTTGAGGCGTAATTCACTGTATGGCTATGAGACCCCGTTTCTCAAGCCGATGATCGAAGCAGTAGCGGAAGGGAACAAGGAGCAGGCGGTAAGATGGTCCTTCAAGGAGGTAGAGAGACCTATCAGAAGGCTTAAGAGGAAATTCCCTGATTACACCACTCCTCGCGACTGCAAGCGGCTCGGAGAGCTCTATCTTGAAGACCGGGTTCCGCTTTCACAGGTAAGCTCCGTAGTCTCCGAGCTATATGGCGAGGCTAAGCTGCTTGATGGCGCAGACAAGGCACTGGCCCTTTCGGTCGGAGAAGGGATATCCTCCCTGAGGACTAAAAGCCATGTCATGGGATATGTCTTCTTCTATCTTACGGCGCTGAAGATGAATGGAGCCTCCGACAGGGAGATCGAGAAAGAGGCTGAGCGGATGCGCCTCTCCTACGCCCTTTCCTTGACGTAGCCGCTGGATGATGCGACAATCTCAAAGGACTGGTATCACAGACAGATGCTAAGGCAGAAGCTAAGCGGCCTTTCCGATAAGAAAAGAGCGAGGCATACATGCACTTTAACATCAATGGACAGGAATATACAGAAGAAAGAGATACCACCTTGCTGGATTATCTGAGGAACACCCTGAATCTCACAGGGGCAAAGGATGGCTGCAGCGAAGGGGCCTGCGGAACATGCTCGGTAATCATAGACGGCAAGCTCCGCAAGGCATGCTCGCAGAAGCTGTCAAAGCTCGATGGAGCCCGCATAACGACGATAGAAGGCCTGAGCGACAGGGAGAAAAGCGTATACGGGTATGCATTCGCTGAGGCTGGAGCCGTACAGTGCGGCTTCTGCATCCCAGGGATGATCATGGCCGGAAAGGCCCTCATAGACAGCAACCCAGATCCCTCAGGAAGCGATGTGAGGAAGGCGATCAGGGGGAACATCTGCAGATGCACGGGATATGTGAAGATAGAGAAGGCGATCCTCCTTGCCGCCAGGATGTTCCGGGAGGGAAGCTCGATACCGGAAGGAGCCGAGGATCCCAGGCTTTCCGGAGATATGAAGAGGATAGATGCGCTTGATAAGGCTCTTGGCAAGGGTCTCTTCACCGATGACATCCGCATCGAAGGCATGGCATATGCCACGGCCCTGCGCTCCCCTGCCCCTCGCATACGCCTCATATCCATAGATAGCAGCGCGGCAGAGAAGGATCCCAGGTGCATCAGGATAATAAAGGCTTCCGATGTGCCATATAACGCCCATGGGCATATAACCCCGGACTGGCCCGTCCTCATCCCGGAAGGAAGCACCACCGCATACATCGGGGATGCGCTCTGCATCATCGTAGCAACGGAGAGAGATGCTCTGGAAGACCTCAAGGCCCTGATAAGGCTGGAATACGAGACGCTTCCCGGAGTCTTCTCGCCGGAAGATGCGCTGAAGGATGAGATAGAGGTACACGAAGGCCGAAGCAATATCATGGGACATGAGATGATAAGCCGGGGCGATGTAGACAGGGGCTTATCAGAAAGCGATCTCATATTCGAAGGCGAATACGCGACGCCCTTTACCGAGCATGCCTTCATGGAACCCGAGTGTGCGATAGCAATGCCATACGGCGATGGCGTATTCGTCTATGCAGGAGACCAGTCTGTCTACGATGACCAGAGGGAAATCGCCAGGATGCTTTCCCTCGATAAGGACAAGGTCCGGGTCCGTGCCGCGCTCGTAGGAGGAGGCTTCGGAGGCAAGGAAGACATGTCGGTACAGCACCATGCCGCCCTTGCAGCCTACATAACCAAGAGGCCGGTGAACATGAGGCTGTCACGCCAGGAAAGCCTCAACGTCCACCCCAAGCGGCATCCGATGAGGATCTCATTGAGGCTCGGCTTCTCTAAGGAAGGCAGGATAAAGGCGATGGATGCACGCATCCTCTCTGATAACGGCGCATATGCATCCATCGGAGGACCTGTGCTGCAGAGGGCATGCACGCACGCGTCAGGGCCATATTCCTTTACGGATTTCCGGGTAGAGGGTACGGCGCTCTATACAAATAATGTTCCGGCTGGGGCATTCCGCGGCTTCGGAGTCACACAGTCATGCTTCGCGATCGAGAGCGCGATGGACGAGGTCGCGGCAAGGCTTGGCAAGGATCCCTTCGAGATACGGCGGCTTAATGCCCTCAGGCCAGGAGATACTATGCCGAACGGCCAGATTGCGGGCCCGGACACAGCCATAGTGGAATGCCTTGATGCGGTAAGGGATGAATACTACTCATCAAGCCGTACCGGCCTTGCCATCGCGATGAAGAACAGCGGCATAGGCGTCGGATCCCATGACACCGGACGGTGCGTGCTATCTGTCGAGGATGGTATCATCCACATACGCTCATCGGCTGCGTGCATGGGACAGGGAGTCGGAACCGTAGAGCTTCAGGTAGCAGCTGCGGTGCTGTCGCTGCCGGCGGCTTCGTTCCTCGTCGAGCCCCCTGACACAGGACGCACGCCAGACAGCGGGACATCCACGGCTTCGAGGCAGACAGCCTTTACAGGAGAGGCCGTGCGGCGGGCAGCACTCTCGCTGAAGGCAGATCTTGAGAAGCACGCGCTCTCCGAGCTGGAAGGGAAAGAGTACTATGGGGAATTCGAATTCGTCACGGATCCGATAACAAGTCAGAAGGAACATCCGGTATCACATCTCGCCTACTCATACTCGGCACAGGTCGCGAAGCTCGATGCTGATGGGAAGGTTGAGAAGATAACCGCAGCCTGCGACGCTGGCACTGTCATAAACCAGAAGGCTATCGAGGGGCAGGTGGAAGGCGGAGTGCTGATGGGCATGGGCTATGCCCTGACGGAGAACTTCATCATGCGCGATGGCTATGTGAAATCAAGATATGGGACGCTAGGCCTCCTAAGAGCCACCGACAGGCCTGAGATCGAGACGATCATGGTCCATGGCAAAGGCACGCTTGATACATCATATGGAGCCAAAGGCATCGGAGAGCTATGCACCATACCAACTGCTCCAGCAATAGCAAATGCCTACAGGAGGCTGGATGGAAAGAGCAGGAGATCCCTTCCGCTGGAAGATACCCCCTACTCTCCCAAGCGTTAGCTATGGCCTGAAGAGGCGGTCTATCACATCAAGCTCCTCAGAGGAGAAGTCCCGGGCGGTGGCAAGCGCGCCGATGTTCTCCAGCAGCTGATCGACCGTCCTGGCTCCGACTAGCACGGAGGTGACGTTCTCTCGCGCAAGAAGCCATGTTATAGCCATCTCCGCAAGGCTCTGCCCACGCCTCGCGGCAAGCTCGTTCAATGAGCGAAGCCTTTCCAGGTTATCATCGGTAAGGTCATTCTGGATCCTCTCGCTGCGTACTCCGCGAGAATCGCTGGGGATGGTCCCAGAAAGGTACTTATCGGTAAGTATGCCCTGATTCAGCGGCGAGAATATTACAGAGCCCATGCCTAGGCCTGCAAGGCCATGCAGGAGGCCGTCACCCTCGATATGACGGTCCATGATATTGTACCTAACCTGATTGACCAGCGGATGGATTCCCTGCCTTTCCAGGAGATCGACCATCCTCACCGTCTCTGCAAGCGAGTACTTTGAGATGGCCACATAGAGCGCCTTCCCGCTCCTGACGATCTGGGCAAGCGTCTCTGCGGTCTCCTCCATAGGGGTATCAGGATCCGGCCTGTGATGATAGAAGATATCGACATAATCCAGGCCCATGCACTGGAGGCTTCTGTCCAGAGAGGCTATGAGATGCTTCTTCGATCCCCAGTCGCCATAAGGGCCGTTCCAGCAGAGATGGCCGGCCTTCGTGGCTATTACGATCTCATCGCGATGCGATGATAGCGTCGTGCGAAGCATGCGACCGAACCGCTCCTCTGCGCTCCACTCAGGGGGACCGTAGTTATCCGCGAGATCGAAATAGGTTATGCCATGGTCGAATGCGGTGGCCACGATCTCCTCAGCCACCCTGTCATCTCCGCCTTCCCCGAAGTTCTGCCACAGCCCGAATGATATCTCTGGCAGAAGCAGTCCTGAGCGTCCCGCTCTCCTATATCCTACCATTACCCTTTCCTTAGCCATCTTCCCTGGCCTCCTTCTCTGCATCTTCCATAGCCTTCCATACGGCAGGCAGCAATAATCCCATGAATCTGGGTCCTTGTCCCTTAAGCCTCTTCTCCAGAGTCTCCATAGAGCGCGGAGGATCGGCCGCAAGAGCCGGTATCAGCCGCTTCTCCATCACCCTGACAGCCGGAACGTTGAAGCGCCTTGCTATGCGGTCACGGGCAAGGAATATATGACGGACATAGATACGCTCTCGTCGGCTCATGCGGCGCCAGTCCCCTACCTTCTTCCATCCCGGTTCCGGCGTCTTGACCCGCAGGGCCTTCCGCATCTCTCCCTCAGCCCTTGCCTCAAGGCCTGCCTCCCTCACGAGCGGAACAAGCACATCCTTGAGGTCCAGCAGATACCTCACATCCTCCAAGGCATACTCTATCTGCGGCTGCGGAAGCGGACGACGGAGCCAGTTGGAGGTCTGGTTGCGCTTCTTGCTTCCTCCAGAGGAAGCCTCTATGCCGAGATAACGCTGCTCAAGGCCGGTAAGGTTCCCCGTATAGCCAAGGATGAGAGCCAGTACCCTGATATCAAAGATATTCTCTATCACGACATCGTAGTTCTTATGCACGAGAGACGCATCGGACTGCGCATCGAACCAGACCTTCTCAACAGGAGAGGAGAAAAACAGCCTGAGGCCATCCGGCGTGACAGATGATGAGCGCGGATCGATGATAGAATACTCCTTCCCATCGAATATCTGGATGAGGCAGAGATGCTCGCCATAGATATGAAGATTGAACTCTCCCTCGAAGTCTACGGCGATACGCTGCATCCCATTCCAGCGCTCCACCGCCCCTGCAATCTTATCATCTGTATCTAGATAGAGATAATCCATACGGAGAGAATAGCCTAAAGAACGCGCAGAGAACAGCCCGGAATCAGTTAATCTGCAACGTGTAGAAGATCTCCGGAGCAGCAGGAACATCGGCCTCATCAGGAAGATGCGCTCCAGGCTCATCAAGCTCGATGGAGGTAATCAGGGAGAAGACCTCGGGCGAGGAAGGAATCGCAAGCCTTACGCCTTCATCCTCACCACCGTCTACGGAAAGGCCCACGACAGAGACAGAAGGAGCCTCAGGAACGGCTATCTCCTCGATAGGTTCTTCCTCTGGAGGCTCCTGGGATGGCTCAGGAGGCAAGGCTTCCCCATCGCCAGCTCCAGCGTCATCCGTCACATATATCTCGGTCGGTCCATCTGCGCCACCTATGATTCCTGCCGCCGCTGGAGGAGGATCAGCACCGAATCGGGGAGCGATGGCAATAACGGCAAGCGCAGAGACCATCGCTGCGACGATGAAGCCCAGCATCACTGCCGGAAGCATGGCCGCGGACAGGAACAGCGATAACAGCAGCGAGACCGCTGATAGCCCGCACAGTACCGCCAGGACCGCGGAGCCCGATGCCAAGGCAGCACCTCCGAAGGCCAGTGCGGCCACTGCAGATATGATCATGCTCCATTTCCTCATCGTACCCTACCTCTCTCCATCATCGCCTCAAGCTCCTTCCAGTACCCATCAACGAAAGCAGGCGGGGACACAGGCACAGCCTCCTTTCCGTATGACAGTATCCTGGATATAAGCTCCTTCGGCCCCATTGCCGGAACGGTAAGCTCATAGACGTAACCATCTATCCACCTGCCTTTCTGCTCATCATGCCATATCTCTGCAGATACAGATAGTGCCGCACCGCCTGAAAAGCGCATCGTATACGCCTCTGGCTCAGATGACGTCATGAATATGCCATAGGCTCCCCTGGCAATCCTCCTTATCTCCTCTTCGCTCCTTCGGAAAGCCTTTCTTCCTGTCACGCTCAGCGATTCCACGCGGGAAAGCCTGAACGTGCGGATGGCCTTCTTCCCTAAATCATAGGAGAGTAGGTACCACGCGCTCTCATAATTGATGAGGCGGAGAGGCTCGACAAGGCGGCGCTCACCGGCATGGCCGCCTTGCTTATGGTATATGAGTTCAAGCGTCAGATCCTCATCGAAGGCCCTGATGACAGCTCCGATGAATCGCTCGTCCCCGATGAGGCTGCGGCGATTCTCCCTGTATTCAACATGGGAAAGGACCTTGCGCATCGAGGACGGGATGCTCGAGGAAAGCTCCAGGCCGCCAGGGGTGTCTGAGGCCGCAGCGTCATACAGGGCAAGGGAGAGTATCATGCGCTCCCTCCAGGATGAGAGGATATCCGCATCATCGCTGATACGATAAGCCCGTATGGCACGGTCATAGATAAGCGACGAGGAATCAGGAAGCACGCGGTCACGGATATACTCTATATCACGGCCCGCCTGCCTGACGGATATCCCGAAGCGTTCCGAAATCCCTGAAAGCCGTACATACCCTCCCTCTCTGGAAAGGCGATAGAGGATATCGAAGATGCGCTCTGTCTGGCTCATAGGAAGATTATATATGAAAGGAAGGGCTTAGAAAGCAGGAAAGGCCTGCCGCAGCAGACCTTTCCATATCACGAAGCAGGCTATCAGCCCTTGTAAGCCTTGAGAGATGACTCGAGGGTATCGAGCATATCGGAAAGCTCCTTCGGGAGATGCTTGCCGAACTTCGGGTAGTGGTTGGTCCTGATATCCTCAACCTCCCTCAACCAGCCTTCGACATCGACCTTGAGAAGCTCTGCCATATCAGCATCGCTGACTCCCTCCGGCCTATCGATGGCATCGATGGTCGGCATGATTCCGATCGGGGTATCAACGGTCTTGGCAGTACCATCGCAGCACTCGAAGATCCACTTGAGGACACGGCTGTTATCGCCATAGCCCGGCCAGATGAAGTGGCCATTGGCATCCTTGCGGAACCAGTTGACGTAGAAGATCTTAGGCAGGACATCCTGAGATGGAGCAGCCTTGCCGACATCGATCCAGTGCTGGAAGTAGTCGCCCATGTTGTATCCGCAGAACGGAAGCATTGCGAACGGATCACGCCTGATCGTTCCAGCCTTGACATCGAGGGTAGCAGCCGTAACCTCGGAACCGACGATGGAGCCAAGGAATACGCCATGATTCCAGTTGCGTGACATATGCACGAGAGGAATGGTCGACGGCCTTCTGCCTCCGAAGAGGATAGCGGAGATAGGAACTCCTGCCGGATCCTCCCACTCAGGTGCGATGCATGGGCACTGAGAGGCTGGAGCCGTGAATCTTGAATTCGGATGAGCCGCAGGCTTCTGCTCCTTATTGCCCTTGTCCTGTACCCAGCTGTTGCCGTTCCAGTCCGTGAGAGGACCAGGAGCATCATAGCCGATGCCTTCCCACCATACATCCTTGTCCTCAGTGAGAGCGACGTTGGTGAAGATGGTGTTCTTGGAGGCAGCCATGAGGGCATTGTAGTTAGACTTAGCGGATGTGCCAGGAGCAACTCCGAAGAATCCAGCCTCAGGGTTGATCGCATAGAGCCTGCCGTCCTTACCCGGCTTCATCCATGCGATATCATCACCGATCGTGTGGACTTCCCAGCCAGGAATGGTAGGAATGAGCATGGCAAGGTTGGTCTTTCCGCAAGCTGAGGGGAAGGCACCAGTGACATACTTGCTCTTGCCCTCTGGGTTAGTGACCTTGAGGATGAGCATATGCTCAGCGAGCCATCCCTCATCACGGGCAAGGACAGATGCGATGCGGAGTGCAAAGCACTTCTTTCCGAGCAGGGCGTTTCCGCCGTAGCCGGAACCATATGACCAGATCTCCCTCGTGTCAGGGAACTGGGAGATGTACTTGTGCTCCATCGGAGCGCATGGCCACTTGCCGCCATCGGTCTCACCCTCGGCAAGAGGCTTGCCTACGGAGTGGAGGCACGGAACGAAATAGCCGTCCGTTCCAAGGACATCAAGGACCTTCTTTCCTACACGAGTCATGATCATCATGTTGCAGACAACGTATGCGCTATCGGTAAGCTCAACGCCGATCTTCGACATCGGAGAACCTACGGGACCCATGGAGAACGGGATGACATAGAGCGTCCTACCCTTCATGCAACCCCTATAGAGGTCGGTCATGGTAGCCTTCAGCTCCTTAGGATCGATCCAGTTGTTGGTCGGACCGGCATCATCCTGCTTCTCGGCAGCGATGAATGTCCTCTTCTCTACACGCGCCACGTCCGAAGGATCGGAATCGAAGAGTACGCAGTTTGGCTTCTTCTCAGGATTGAGGCGGACGCAGAGGCCCTCCCTTACCTGGAGGTCGATGAGTTCATCATACTGCTCCTGGGAACCATCGCAGACAACGATGTTGTCCGGTGTGGCAAGGGCAGCGAACTCGTTGACCCACTGAACTAGCTTAGGATGCTTAAGATCGTTTAGTGTCATCGAATTCTCCTTATATCTTCCGCTATCGCGGAATCGTATTCTCTGAAAAGAATAAATGCTATCGCACCTTTTGGCAAGCGACCGCAAGGATCATCACCGCCATCGCCACAATGCATTTGCGGCAAGAAGCCAGACGGTATACCATCTACTCCATGGAAGCTTCGACAGTCTACATGATATATGGCAAGGATGCGGCGGCAATGACGAGATCGCTGCTTGACGCATATGGTATCGAGGAACGGGTAAAGGACAAGGAGAGAATCATCCTGAAGCCTAATCTCGTGACGCCATCGAGGGCAGAGGAAGGGGCAACGACTCACACGGAGATCATGAGCGCGCTGATCGAATGCCTCCATGATCTCGGCAAGACAGATATAGCGATAGCCGAAGGCTCATGGGTCGGAGCATCGACAGAGGAGGCCTTCAGGCACTGCGGATGCCTGGAAATCGCCAGAAGGCTTGGCGTGAAGCTCATAGATACGAAGAAAGACAGCTTCAGGACGCTTGAATACGACGGCATGAGGATGGAGGTATCCGAGGCGATCCTCAGCTGTGACTATCTGATAAACCTTCCGGTGCTTAAAGGCCATTGCCAGACGAGGATGACAGCGGCAATGAAGAATCTCAAGGGATGCCTGTCCGACAGATCAAAGAGGGAGTTCCACAGGATGGGACTGATGAAGCCGATAGCGGCGCTGAACATGCTTGTCCGGCCTGATCTGACGATAGTGGATAGCCTTTCAGGCGATCTTGACTTCGAGGAAGGAGGCAATCCGGTGGAAACCGACAGGATGATGGCAGGGGATGACCCTGTTGCCATAGATATCCTTGGAGCCTCCCTGATGGGATATGCCGCTGATGATATCCCCTACATCCCTATCGTCCTTGAGTACTCAGGACGGAACCTCTCGCTTGAGGATATCGAGGTCCGGGAACTGAACAGGCCAGAGGCGGGAACGGCAAGGCCCAGCGGAGCGGTGGGGCGGCTTGCAGGATACACCGATCCATCCGATGCCTGCTCTGCATGCCTTGCATCCCTTATCCATGCGCTAAAGCGCCTTGAGGAGGATGGGGACATCAGCAGGCTGGGAGGAAGGAAGATAGCCGTCGGCCAGGGCTGGAGAGGCAGAACGATGGAGATAGGTTCCGGCACATGCTGTTCCGGAGCTGCCCACGGAGTGCGCGGATGCCCTCCATCAGCCTCGGATATACTCAGGATGCTTGAAGACCTTTGATCTGGCCTATGCTACACTCAGGCTATGATAGAACTCGCGCTTCCAGCAGGAACGATCGAAGAGGCACTGGTGGCATTCAGGGCCGGGGCAGATGCGGTATATTTCGGCATGAAGGAGTTTTCCGCCAGGCGAGGTGCAGGAAACTTCAGCATCGATGACCTTTCGAGAATCAGAAGATACTCCAAGGAACATGGCAGGAAGATCTATGTCACTGTCAATACGCTCATCGATGACCATACGCTTCCAGCGCTGTATGAGACCCTTTATGATATCTCATCGATAGGCGCTGATGGCATAATAACCCAGGACCTTGGAGTGGCACGGATACTGAGGAAGGACTTTCCTTCCCTGCCCCTCCATGGGTCTACGCAGCTTGCCGTCCATACCGCAGGGGGCGTGAAGGAGATGCAGGCACTGGGCTTCGAACGCGTCGTGCTATCACGGGAGCTGACGCTTGCCGAGATCAGGGCTATACGCAGCTCCTGCCCTGACGTAGAGCTTAAGGTATTCATACACGGAGCCCTATGCTACGGCTTCTCAGGCCTCTGCATGGCCTCCCATGAGATAACAGGCCGCTCAGCCAATGAAGGCGCATGTGCCCAGATATGCCGCACATGGTTCACTGATGAAGAGACTGGAAGGAAGCTCTATCCATTCTCTCTGAAGGACCTTGATGCAGGCGCCCTTGTCAGGGAGCTTGATGATATAGGCATAGACAGCCTCAAGGTGGAAGGCAGGCTCAAGGGACCGGAATACGTCGATGCCGTTACACGTTACTATCGTGCGCTGCTTGATGGCAAGGACGGGAAAGCGGAACACAGGGCAGTCTCGCTATCATTCCAGAGGGAAGCCTCCTCAGGATACTTAGAGGGAGCAGGACCTGGGCATAAGGCTATGCTCACAGAAGGATATACAGGACACTGGGGAATAAGGATCGGGAGCGTGCTGGACCAGCGTGGCCGCAAGCTGCTGGTGGAGAGCCGGGAGAGGCTGAAGGACCACGATGGCCTTATGGTATTGATTGCATCATCAGGCCTTCTCGAGCCCTACAGGTTCGCAGCCAGGATCGCAGGCTGTGAGGGAGACAGATACATCCTTATCCTTCCCGAGGACAGGATGCTGCCGCGCTCATCTGTCCTCCATATGATATCAGACAGCTCCATGAACTTCCGCAGGATATCCGTGGATATTCCTAAGGGAAAGAAGGCGGAAGAGACATCGATAGATATCGGGGAAGGAACGATCAGGATATCAACGGCACGGCTCACGATGGAATACGATGCAGAGATCAGAACATCGGACAAGAGCGCGGAAGAGGCCGTGAGAAAATGCTTCGGAGCCTCTGGTGACAGCGGCCATGCGCTTTCTCCGCTGCATGTATCAGGAGCGGCTGGAAGATATATCAACCCCGCCTCCATGAAGGCTATGAGAAGGGATTTCCTCTCACGCCTTGATCAGATACCGATAGAAAGGAAGAGCTATCGCTGCGATATCCATGATAACAGCACCGGGCAGCTTCCTGACAGGCATCTCCTAGACGGGGCACGCACTCCATGGAATACAGAGGGAAGGCTCATAGACGGCAGGACTTATCTGTCATTTCCAGCAGTCAGGTTCGATGAGGAAGAGACCTTCCGCCAGATGGAGGAGAAGGCCAGGAATGCAGTCTCTCCCATGATAGGCCTGAACAATATCGGTGACATAACGTTTGCGAAGGCCCATCCGGAATATGATTACTTCGCAGATATATATCTATACATGTCAAACAGGGAAGCCGCTGCCCTGCTGCAGGAGGAGGTTCCTTCGCTTATCGGAGGATATCTCTGGGTGGAACGGGATAGGAATGAGGAGCCATGGCCGTTCACGCCGACTCCTGCAAGCAGCTACAGGATGCCACTCTTCATATCACGCAGCTGCTACCGGCATGATGCTCTGGGCGGGGATTGCAGAAAATGCAAGCGCCATCACACCTACCCTATCGGGCAGAATGGACGGCGCTATACGGTATATATAGATGACTGCCTGACGATCGTCAGATAAGCTCGAAACGCCTTACGAAGGCCTCAGCATTCTGGATCGAGCCGCCGGCGGCCCCCTTGACGATGTTGTTCACGAGAAGCACGAATCCGATCTTGCCGTTCTTCTTCTTGAGCCTTCCGGTATAGACGACCATTCCCTTCGGAGAGCCCCAGAAGGCATACTTAGGCTGCGGGAAGGTCGGCTCTGCCGAATAGACGATAGGCTGGGCGGGCGTTGAAGGAAGATCGGAAGCCTCCTTGAATTCTGCCCACGCCCTGATGATGTCATCGGTCTCGACATCCTCTTCCAGGTCGAGCCAGATCGTCTCAAGATGGCCGAACATGACAGGCACGCGCACCGTATAGGCGTAGACCTCAGGATCTATCGAGAGGATCTTCTTCACCTCCTTCTCGATCTTCTCCTCCTCTCCTCCGATATAAGGGATGCAGTTATCCGTGATATCAAATGATGAGAGGCCTGGATATCCGGCACCGGACACGCTCTGATAGCTGTTGATCGTTATCGTCTTGATGCCGAACCTGCGGAGCGGAGCAAGGGCCATAGCAAGGCCTGTCGTCACGCAGTTCGCATTGGTCACGCAGAAGCCAGTCTGAGGGTATCCCTGTGCCCTGATCAGCTCAAGCTGCTCGCTGTTCGTCTCCGGGATCAGGATAGGCACATCCTGGTCATAGCGCATCGCGGCGGCATTTGAGAATACATAGAATCCGTTTGCCCTGAGCTGCGGCTCCGCTTCACGGGCAACTGCCGCAGGAAGGGCCGAGAACACGATCTGCACCCCCTCTTCCTTCATGGCCTTGAGATTGAACTCCCTGACCTCCATCTCACGGATGGGATCCGGCATCTCGAACGGCATGACCCAATGCACGGTCGCCGCATACTTCTGGCCTACCCTGGCAGCCGATGCCGTCACATAGCTGAGCTCAAACCATGGATGATCAGAAAGCATCCACATGAAAACCTGTCCGACCGCGCCTGTCGCGCCGATTACCGCTACCTTGAACTTCTTATCCATTCTATGCGCCTCGTTTTGCGTGAAGAGTACTTATTTTGTGGTATATATGCAAGAGCTGGCAACCAAAGGGATTAACAAGAAATGGCATTAGATCGCCAATCTTCTCATACCCTGTTGATTTTCCCGTCTTTTACTGGTATATTCATCCAAGTCAATGCAAAGGGGCCGTAGCTCATCTGGCTAGAGCGATTGAATGGCATTCAATAGGTGGGCGGTTCGATCCCGCTCGGCTCCATAGAGGAGGGGGTACCGATCTGGTACCTCCTTCTTTTTTTATCAGAATGACGTCATCCTCCTTGAGAGCCATACGGATAACAGCATCCTGGTTACATAAGAAGGCAGGCTGGGAAAGCCTGCCTTGACTCGATCAAAAGCCGTATCAGCAACCACATGGATCGGAAAGCGACGATACGATCCTCAGTAGGGATCATCGCTTGCCGAACAGCATTGCAGCAGAATCATCATCGATGAAAAGATGCCAATCAGGATGTGTCTTAAGCAGCGTTGCAGGGACCATGTTCGTCACAGGCTCAGTTATCGTGGAATAGATGGCCTGCGCCTTCACCGAATGCGGCGCTACGGTTATTATCGTCCTGCAAGCCATGATCTGCCTAGGGAGCATTGAAATTGCCTGGGCAGGGACATCCTCTTCTGTCGCAAACCATCCCTCGCCGACCTGCTGCATCCTGCACTTATGGTCAAGATTGACGACACGGTAAGCCTCGACAGCATCAAAGTCAGCAGGAGGATCATTGAATGCTATATGGCCATTCTCACCTATCCCGATCATGCCTAGATCTATCTCATCCCTGCGAAGCTCCCTTGTCAATTCAGCTATGTTCTTCTCGACATCTCCCTCGCCATTCACGAAGTGAGCTGCCTTAGGATGCACGATATCCACGAACCTTTCCTTTAGGTACTTCCTGAACGATGCGATATGAGACTCCGGAAGCCCTACATATTCATCAAGATGGAACATCTCTACCTTTGACCAGTCAACAGGAAGGCCGACAAGAGCCTCGAACATCTCAAACTGGCTTGCGCCTGTAGAAAGGATGATGCGGGCATGCCCTTTCTTTTCTATGGCTTCATTGATGACTTCTGCAGCCTTCAGCGCCGCCTTGTACCCATTTTCTTTCGCGGTCGGTGAAACGGTAATGGTAATATTCATTAATCTATCCTCCTGGTCATTTGACCATTTTTCCTCTCAATATTATATGCTTGATGGAAATATCATCATCAAACATAAGCAGGTTAGCACGTTTTCCGCGAGAGATCGAACCGACCTCCCTATCAAGGCCTATCGTCCTCGCCGGAGTCAGCGTTGACATGCGGATAACATCAACAAGGCCTATTCCTGCAATCTTCACAGCCGTCCTGACAAGACGGTCAAAGGTCGCGATGCTTCCAGCAAAGCAGGCCCTGCTCGGAACAAGCGCAACGCCATTCTCGATCCAGACGCCGCTATCCTGCCCGTCCTCATAAGGAACGAAGCTGCCTTCAGGCACATCGACTCCTGCGTATCTGATAGCATCTGTTATCATTGAGATCCGGTCAGGTCCCTTTATCTTGTAAATCAGCTGCAGGAACTCCTTCGGAAGATGGACGCCATCGGTAATCATCTCAACATCCATGTCGTCGATGAGCCATGCGGCCTCGACGATCCCAGCCTCACGATAAGCCCCGTTCCTATGGTAGCTGGAACATGCGCTATACAGATGGGTGATGCTTCTATACCCATTGTCCCAAGCTTGATAAACCTGGGAAAGGGTCGCTCCAGAATGACCTATCGAAGCAAGGATGCCATGCTTCTCACAATACCGGCCGAATGCCATGCCGCCCTCTCTCTCGGGCGCTGCGGTCCATTTGCGGATATACGGAGCAAGCTCCATGTATCGTTCAATCTCATTGAAATCAGGATCCCTGTATGTAAGGGTGTTCTGTGCTCCAAGGGCCTCTCCGCTGCAATACGGCCCCTCCATATGGATTCCGCCGAATTCAGGAACATCATCCATGGTCTTAAGCTGCGGAATCAGGAGGTTGAGATTCTCCATTGACCTGATATATCTATCATGGGTCACGCTCGTCAGCGTAGGCAGGATGGTGGTGGTTCCGCCAGAAAGATGGAGCCTCATTATCTCAAGCGCGCTTTCAGGCGTCGCATCCGTGAAATCATGCTTCCTTCCCCCATGCACATGCGTTTCCACAAACCCAGGAGAAAGATATGATCCGGCACCATCGATAATATCCGAGAAGCTACCTTTAGGAGCTGGCATTTCCCCGAAATCATCGATCTTCTCATCCTCCGTGACCAGCCAGGCATTCCGTATGATCCTATCTGGCAGGATCAGATTGACATTGCTTATGAGATTTCTCATGACCTTACCCTCTTATATATATATTCATCCCTTGATCGATCCTGCCGTCATTCCCTCGACAAGCTTGTCCTGGAAGATCGCGAAGATCGTGATCGGAGGAATAATGGACAACGTAATCGCTGCCGCAAGCACTCCATAGTTCCAATCCTCGCTCTTAAGCAACGTAAGGGCAACCGAGATAGGCATTATAGAATCCTTTGATGCAAGCGTCTTAGCTATGGTGTACTCGCCCCAGACATTATAGAAGCCGGAGACCAGGACTATTATCAGGGCGTTCTGGGCCAGCGGCAGCATTATATGCAGGAAAGCCTGAGGAGCATTGCACCCATCTATCTCTGCTGAATCCTCAAGCTCGCCGCTCATATCTATGAACGTTCCTCGCATGATGAATATCGAGAACGGAAGGATGCATAGCAGGTTCGGCAGTATGATGCCCAGATAGGTGTTAAGCAATCCGATCTCAAACTCCATCATGTATATAGGGATAAGGATGGCACATAGAGGAAATGCAAGCAGGAACAGGATCATGGAAAGGATCAGCCTGCTACCCTTGAAGGGAAGCCTTGCGAATGCATAGCCGGCAAGAGCTGAAAGCACCAGCGTAATGGCAACGGAACACACGGTTATGATGATCGTGTTCAGATAGTACTGCAGGTATTTCGCGCCTCTTGCGAAGATATAGTCATAATTCACGCTCGACCACTTGCGCGGGAAGAACGTGATATCCCTTATTATCTCCGTCGATTCCTTGAAGGATGTGAAGATGCAGAAGATTATCGGCAGGATGAAGACCAAGGATATTACGAGCAGGGAAACAGAAACAAAAACAGAAAATGACGTCCTTTGCCTTCGCATATCAGGCCTCCTTCTTACCTATCTTCATGTTCAGCATCGAGAAGATCATAACCAATGCTGTCAGGATAAATGCCTGCGCGGCAGCATATCCCATATCAAAGTAATTGAAGGCCGTATTATATATATTCTGGTACATGACCAGGGTCGAATTCGCAGGACCTCCATTAGTAAGGACATTCGGGGTCACGAACAGCTTAAGGCACTGCAGGATGGCCCAGATCCCAACGACTACGAATGTCTCACGTATGTTCGGTATGATGATATAGAAGAGCTTCTTCCACCCGATGGCTCCATCCAGCTCAGCTGCCTCAAAGAGGTCTGATGAGATATTCTGCAAGCCAGAAAGGAAGAGTATCGTGCAAAAGCCTACCTTGCCCCATACCTCGACTATTATCACGCACCATTTCGCGGTCTCAGCATCCGTGAGCCAGTTATGGGTGAAGCGCGAGAGTCCTATATCTAAAAGGAACTTGTTTATTATTCCAAAGTTATCTGCAAGCATGAAGCTGAACAGGATACATATCAGAGAAGCCGGGACGACGATCGGCATGAATATCGAAATCCTGAAGAACCAGCTGTTCTTTTTCTTATTAAAGAGAAGCAATGCGATCGCAAGAGATAGGACGATCAGGATCACGAACATATACAGCGTGAATTCCAATGTGTTCCTTAATGCGGTAAGAAACTGATTATCCTTGAACATGTCAATGAAGTTCTGCACTCCAATGAATGTCATGCTACGGTCGAACGCAAAGTTATATCTGCTGAAGGCCAGGATGAACGTATAGCAGACTGGATAAACGACAAATACGAAAAGGACGATGCATGTGGGCAGCACGAAGATCCTGCCCCATCGTTCCTTTGATTTCCTTCTCGAACTGATTGTATTTTGCATGATGTGATTCCTTGATAGCATACGCATGTGGCTCTCCAGCCACATGCGTAATGAGAAGACTACTTCCTGATGGATGCTGACAGATCAAGGATCTGATCAACCATATCCGCCGGAGTGGTTGTCGTGCTAACAAGGCCGCCCTGGAATATCTGATTCAGGCCGTTCAGGAACTTCTGAGACTCTTCATATTCCTTGAGAGGCCTTGCCTTGCTCATGGAATCAGCTATGCCATTCCATATCGGAGTGCCTTCAAGGGCTTCATCGAAATACTTCTGGATGACAGACATCTTGCCATATTCGCTGAATGCATTGACCTGCACATACTCTCCGTAGATAGCTTCCTTGATAAACTGGCAGACAATGTCAGCATTCTCAGAGGCCCTTGGGATGACCATCTGGCAGCCGAAGCAGACAGTTCCTCCAAAGTCGCCAGGAATCGGGATGAGGGCAAGATTCTCAGTACCGATCGTATCGATAGCTTCCATCCAGCGGCCAGCAGCCTCGAAGCACATTGCGATCTGGCCAGCCTTGAAGCCGTTCCTTCCGCCTGCGTTATCAACGAATGTCGACTGGGAGATATATCCATTCTGGATTCCCTTCTGCCATGTGCCGATCATATTCCTTATATAGTCATTATCGACATTATACGTTATGCCATCCTCTGCATATGCATCGCCGAACTGAGCGTATATGGCACTGCCGAGTATTATATGCAGATTGTTGCCGAACTGAATCGAGGCACCGACCTGCGTGGCTGTTCCGTTGCTGTCTTTCTTAGTCAGCTTCTCTGCGGCATCATAGAATTCATCCCATGTCTTGATAGGAAGAGGATTGCCATTCTCATCAAGCAGTCCAGCCTCCTCAAACATGGCCTTATTGATTGAGATACCATAGACCTCATAGATCGCAGGCAGGCAGTATTGCCCATCATTGATGAATCCTGTCTCAAGAGATCCTGGAGTGAAGTTCGACTTCGGGAAATCAGCGAAGAAGTCCAGATCCTTCTCAAAATCATAGATCAGGTCCTTCGCGGCATATTCGACTGAGAAGATTCCTCCATCAAGGAAGACGAGATCCACATCCGTGGTTCCCCTGCCCCAGTCCAGTATATAATTCGCAAGCTTTGTCTGATCGGCGATCGTGACGATCTCGACATCCACATCCGGATGAGCTGCCTCGAACTCTGCAGCAGCCTGCTCAAGGAAAAGCTTGTTGATCTCCCATGATTCTGCACCGATCGTGATGGTTTTCTTTCCGCTATCAGCGCTCTCGCCCGATCCTGAGGCAAAGGCAGCCGTGACGGTAATTGCCAGAATCAGAACAAAGACAAGTACTTTTTTCATTTATCCTCCTTTATTCATGGATTCATGATCCACTATCCTATTATAGCTTGAAATCCGCCTATTCAAAGTACGAATATTCCCGGCCTCGCACAAAGCGCAAGGCCCTCCTGAATGAATGACGAAAGAACAGATCGAGAAAGGACTCATACAAGATCTGCAATCAGTTGCATTCCTACCCTCCCCTTTCCCTTCCTGAAACAAAAGAGGTACGCCTGTGGAATCAATATTCCAAGCGTACCTCACTGTACAGAAAAGGCTTATCACAAATAAAAGGCGCCCAGAACTCTCCTGGGCGCCTTTGTCCTACCCCCTTCTTTACACTCTTTCATCCCTGCTGTCAATATACTCGCATCCATTGCCGATATATCCTGCAGGTAATGCGGCATATGCCCCTGTCTCCGAATGAATGGCTATATCATGTATTCGGCAATGAGTATATCGAGATCTCCTCGATGTAATCCGCCAGCTCCAGCTTATCGAGAAGCTCCTCATGGCAGGCTGCGGCAGAGAAGATGACGCGTGCTGAGAATATCCTGTCCCCGTTATCGCTGCGCTGTACCGTGAAGCTGCGGAACTGTATTCCCTTGGAAAGGAGATGGCTTCTCAGCTCACGGATGCCTAATCCGCTCATGGTAAGATTCACCTTTACCGCCCCCACGACATTGCTATGGGGAAAGAAGTGCCTGCTATGCAGCACGATCTGAACTACGAGCATAAGGGCCGTGAATATGAAGCCTATGCTGTACATCCCGGCTCCGAACGCAATGCCAACTCCTACCGTCGCCCATAATCCTGCGGCCGTGGTCAGTCCCAGCGCGCTCTCGCTCCTGACGAATATGACGCCGGCGCCAAGGAAGCCGATGGCAGAGACGACGCTAGCCGCGATACGGGAGGCATCCACGGAGATTCCATCGACAGAGAGGACATCGAAGAAACCGTACTTCGATACGATCATCATCAGGGCAGAGGCCATAGCGACTATTATATGGGTCCTTATGCCAGCGCTCTTCTGCCGCCTTTCCCTCTCGGCTCCTATAAGAGATCCGCAGATTATCGCGGCAATGATGCGCAATGTATAATCAAGGAGGCTATCATCCATGGCTCTATGATATCACTGAATGGATGCGGCGGATAATCAGGCCTGAGGCGCTCAGGATGATAAATATGAGCATATGGGCGATGACGATCGACGCTCCTGTCGGAAGGGAGAGCGCATAGGATGCGATGAAGCCGGCAAGGAACGCGGCAACGCTTTCCGCTGCGGCAATCACGGATACGCGGAAATACGTCCGGGCGACCTTCATCGCAGAGAGCGACGGAAAGATCAGCAGCGATGATATCAGCATGGAGCCAAGCATCCTCATGCCTACGACGATCACGAGCGCGGTAAGGAGCGCAAGCAGGTTGTTGTAGCGCTCGCACCGCAGCCCTGTGGCCTTCGCGAATGCCGGATCGAACGTAGTGGCATAGATCTGATGATAGAACACGAGATACGCGGAGAGCGTAACCAGGGATACGGCCAGGGATATCAAGGCATCGCTGCGGGAAACGGAGAGGATGGAACCGAAGAGGAACGCGTTGAGGTCCGTATTCACCCCGCCTATCGATACAGCGGCAACGCCTATCGCCAGCGCAGATGAGGATAGCAGCGCGATGGCACTGTCTCCCCCACCCTTTCTCTGGGAAAGCCTCAGGAGGAGAAATGCGGATACCACGACAACGGGAAGCGTCACGTACAAGGGGGAAAGGGAGAGAAGCGACGCGATGCCAAGAGCTCCAAATCCAACATGCGAGAGGCCGTCTCCTATCATGGAGTAACGCCGCAGCACGAGGCTCACCCCAAGAAGTGATGATGATATCGAAATCAGGAAGCCCACGAAGAGAGCCCTGGAGAGGAATGGATAGGAAAGGATCTCAGTGATGATCATGGCCAGCCTCCTTCATGAATGTCATGCCCTTCTCAGACTTGAAGTACTCATCCTTAGGCCCGAAGAAATAACCATCATGGGAAAAATGGAGGATCTTCCCTGCAGCATTGAGCGCCGGATGTATGTCATGGGTGACCATCATCACCGTTATGCCGCTCCCATTAAGGGAATCTATCATCGAATAAAGCTCTGCTGTTGCCTGCGGATCGAGTCCGGTCGCAGGCTCATCGAGAAGCAGGAGACGTTCGGTAGCCATCATGGCACGCGCGAGCAGCACCCTCTGCTGCTGGCCTCCTGACAGTTCCTGGAATGATAAGGAGGAAAGGCCTGCGATACCCAGCCTCTCAAGCATCGTCCTGCACCTTGCCTTCTCTTCCCGCGAGTAGCCGAAGAGGCGATGATGCCTGTTCAGGCAGCCCGAAAGCACGATCTCAGTGACGGATGAAGGAAAATCCTGCTGGATGGCAGACCTCTGAGGAAGATACCCGATGGAATCCTGCCGTAGACCTCCGCTGAAGACTATCTTTCCGGAAAGCGGAGGGATAAGCCCAAGCACGCTCTTCACGAATGTGCTCTTGCCGGAACCGTTCTCTCCCACTATGCATATATAATCACCGCTCTCAACGGAGAATGTGAGATGGGAGACGACAGGCTCCCCCTCGTATCCTATCGTTATGTCATTACCGATTATCAGATTCACCGAGAGCCTCCTTGAGGACACCTACGTTCCTTTCCATTATCGATATATATGTCTCACCTTGGGCGAAATCCAGGGCGGAAGCATTATGCAGGGAATAGAATGTCCGCACAGGAACTCCTGCCTCCTCAGCGATCGTCCTTGCGATAAGCCCAGATGACAGCTCTATGTTCAGCACGCACGGCACAGCAAGGTTGCGCGCCTTGTCTATCAGGAATGCGACGGTACGGGCGCTAGGCTCGCTCTCCTCCGCGCAGCCTGGGAACGCGGCATAGTAATCCAGGCCATACTCCCTGACGAAATAAAGGAGAGGAAAGCGGGAAGCGAAGATCAGCGTGTGCAGCGGCGCATCATCGACGATGGTCCTGAACTCCTCATCAAGCCTCTCAAGCTCCGCGATATACCCTGCCGCATTCATCTCATAGGCTTCACGGGCATCGCTATCAAGAGAAGAAAGCACGGCGGAAAGATTCCGGATTATCGATATCTCGTTGCGAGGGCTCGTCCAGACATGCTCATCCATCTGGAAATCATGGCTATGGCCATGGTCATGATCTCCTTCTTCCTCCATCCCTTCGCGCCTCTCCTCCTCCAGCAGGCTGACCTGATCGATGAGGCGAAAGAGTACGGGAGGATTATCAAGGGTTGAAACAAGGGTCTCTACCCATTCATCGGAAGGACCTCCGGCAAAGACGATGAGATCAGCCTCCGAAAGCCTCACCATATCCCTCGCGGTCGGATCATAGCTGTGGCTCTCCATGCCGGGAGGAAGAAGCATGACAAGGCCATCATCGGATCCAAGCACGGCCCGGCAGGCATCATAAGATGGAAAATCCACGGCAACGATGGAGAGGGACGCGCCTTCATCCGCCTCACCGTCATCACAGGAAATGAGGCACATGAGCAGCAGGGGAAGCAGCAAGAGCCTTCTCATCGCGCCCTGCACTCCGGGCAGATGCCCTTGATCACTGTGGACTGCAGCACGCCATATCCGGTAGCACGCTCTATCAGGCTTCCCAGCTCTTCTGAGATAGCCTCATCGAGATGGCACGTACGGCCGCAGATGGCACACTCGACATGCATATGGTTCGGGCAACGCTC
This sequence comes from uncultured Spirochaetaceae bacterium, assembly GCA_944389145.1. Taxonomy (GTDB): domain Bacteria; phylum Spirochaetota; class Spirochaetia; order Sphaerochaetales; family Sphaerochaetaceae; genus Ornithospirochaeta. The sequence goes on along the minus strand of CALXLH010000003.1, from coordinate 136,832 downwards.
CGGATCTGAATAGCGGTATGCATAGCCACGGCCTGAGGAGAGGCGTACGAGATGCCCTTCCTCTACAAGGCGCGGTATCAGGCGATAGACCGTGGATTGCACGGCTCCGTCGATAGAGGCTATCACCTCCTCCGGCGTAAATGCCTTCTCCCTGTGCGAGGAGAAGAATGCAAGGATGCTGTCACGCTGGCCTGTATTATACTGAGACATCGGATTGAGAATAATTCTCAATTATGAACGCGTCAAGCATCCCTTCCCGCGAAGAGCGTACCGGAAAGATACCGGTCGCCGGAATCAGGCATCACAGCCACGATCGTCTTTCCCTCAGCCTTCCTGGCAAGGCGCAGCGCTACCGCAAGAGCCGCGCCGGAAGATATGCCCAGCAGGACGCCTTCCTTGCGCGCGGCAAGCCTGGCACACTCCGCAGCCTCCTCATCGGAGACAGTCTCCACGGCATCATAGACGCTTCTGTCCAGCACAGAAGGAACGAACCCCGCGCCGATTCCCTGTATCCCATGACGTCCAGCCTTTCCTCCGGAAAGCACGGGGGACGCAGAAGGTTCGACAGCCACGACCTTTATGGAGGGATCCATTTCCTTGAGATAGCGTCCGGTCCCCGTGATCGTGCCACCAGAGCCCACCGCGGATACAAGGATATCGACATTCCCTTCCGTATCCGCCCAGATCTCAGGACCGGTGGTCCTGTAGTGGGCATCGGCGTTGGCCTTGTTAGAGAACTGTCCGCAGACTAATGAGCCAGGGATCTCCGCAGAAAGGGATTCAGCCTTCCTGATAGCTCCAGACATCCCTTCCGCTCCTGCCGTAAGCACAAGTTCCGCTCCATAGGCCCTCATCAGGCGCCGACGCTCCTCGCTCATGGAATCTGGCATGACGATGATCACGCGATAGCCGCGGCTCGTTCCTATAGCAGCCAGCCCTATGCCGGTATTTCCCGAGGTCGGCTCGATCAGCGTACCTCCCGGCTGAAGCCTTCCGCTCCTCTCTGCATCGTCTATCATGAACAATGCAGCCCTGTCCTTCACGGATCCTGTTGGATTAAGATACTCCAGCTTCAGAAGGATGCGGGATCTCAGCCCCATCTCCTTCACGATGTTCCCAGCTTCCAGCAGCGGGGTATTTCCCACAAGCTCATCAACCCTTCTGACTATCATCGATCACCTCAGCAGCTATATCAGGATAATTCGTTATGACGCTGTCCACGCCCAGGGCAATGCAGCGCTTCATCCCTTCCTCATCATTCACTGTCCAGACATTCACTCCGATACCATTGTCATGGAGATCTCTGACGATCTCCTCATCTATGATCTTCAGATCAGGATGGAAGTATCTGATGCCCATCTCCCTGAAGAGGCTTCCCATCCTATCCAGCCTCATGCCAGAGAAGAGCAGCGCGTACTCAAGCTCCGGAGCCACCTCCTTCATACGCAGTACCGAGAGCCAGTTGAATGAAGAGATGATTACCCTGTCCTCAAGGGAGAAGCGCCTTATCAGGGCAGCGACCTTCTCCTCGATTCCAGGATAATACAGCGGAGCGGTCTTAAGCTCTATGTTCGTCACGGCACGGCCGCCTATGACGGAGAAGTATTCCTCAAGGGATGGAATCGTCGGGAAGCTGTTCCAGCTACCATCCTCTGCCTTGCCAACCCCTATAGCCTCAAGCTCTGCCCTGGTATAGTCAGAGACGATTCCGCTTCTGCCCGTAGTACGGGAGAGCGCCTCGTCATGCATTATCATCACCTCGCCATCCTTGGAAAGGTGGACATCCAGCTCTATGCCATCAACGCCGCAGGCCACTGCCTCCTCGAATGCCGTCATCGTATTCTCGGGACACCTTCCCGAAAAACCTCTATGTGCGAATATCCTCATATACTGAATATAACATCAAAGGGGGACTTGATTGACTTTCCTCCGTCTTTTTCCGATATTCCGGTTATGGCAGGCTTCTATAATGGCCGCAATGGCTCTGATCAGCTATCGGTATTCCTCATAGCGGCTGCAGTGATCCTCGTGGTCGCCGCATCCGTCATAGAGACGGAACTCATACGCATGGCCGTCGCCGTACCAGCGCTCGCTCTCGCGGCATGGGCGGTCTTCCGCATGATGTCAAAGAACATAGGCAGGAGACGTAATGAGAATGATACGTTCCTCTCCCTGATCGGGCAGAGCCCGGAGAAGAGGGCAAGGAGGGCCGACAGGAAGACCCACAGGTACTTCAGGTGTCCTAAGTGCAAGGAATACTGCCGCGTTCCCAGGAACAAGGGCAAGATACGCATAACCTGCCCCCACTGCGGAGAGCAGTTCATAAAGAGGACGTGATGTTCGGATACGTTGCTGCAGACATAAAGGGACTCTCAAAGGAAGAGAGGGCACTATATAAGGCCCATTACTGCGGGCTGTGCCATGTGCTCAGAGAGCGTTATGGAAGCATAGGGACGTCAACGCTTTCCTATGACATGGTATTCCTTGAGATGGTCCTTTCCGACCTTAACGACGAAGAGGAGACGGAAGGCAGCGAGAGGTGTGCCGTCCATCCCATCAGGGAGCATAGATACATCCATGCGGCAAGCACCGATTATGCTGCCGATATGCAGATGCTTCTTGGCTACTACTCGCTTCTCGACAATATCCATGATGAGGGCAAGGGAAGCAGGAACGAAGAGAAGTTCAGGGCGCTGATGCCAGAGCTTGAGGCCCGCTATCAAAGGCAGGATGGACGCATCAGGGAAGAACTGGGAAGGATCGCCAGGAAGGAGAAGGAAGGATGCAAGGATCCTGAGGAGATGTCATTGATGACAGGAAACCTCCTGGGAGAGATATTCGTGCATGACGATTCCTCGTTCTTCCGTGATGACCTGAGAGCCCTTGGGTGCGGGATAGGTCGGTTCGTCTACCTGCTTGATGCATGGTGCGACAGGAAGAAGGATCATAAGAAAGGGCTGTACAATCCCCTGCCTGATGGAATCGGCAAGGAGGCGATGAAGGAGATGCTTATCGATGCGGCAGCCACCGCTTCGACTGCATTTGAGCATCTTCCGCTCGATCAGCATGTTTCAATTCTCAGGAATATCCTTTACAGTGGCATATGGATAAGATTCGAGGGAACGGAAAGGAAAGATGACTGACCCATATAGCGTGCTTGGCCTCCCCCACGGGGCATCTGATGACGAGGTCAAGAAGGCATACAAGAGGCTTGCGAAGAAATATCATCCAGACATTGCAGGAAACAGCGAGGAGGCTGCCCGCAAGATGCAGGAGATCAATGCCGCGTATGACCAGATCATCAACCACCGCAATGATTATCAATATCAGCAGCGTTCTTCATCCTATGGATATGGATATGATGGCTATGGCGCGGACTCAGGCGAGCCGATAGAGATGCAGGCCGCGGTGAACTACATCAATGCACGCCGCTTCATGGAAGCGCTTAACACGCTCTATTCCATACCGCAGGAAAAGCGCAGCGGCAGGTGGTACTTCCTCTCCGCGTATGCGAAGGCCCATACAGGCGATACGGTCGGAGCCAGAAGGGATATAGATATCGCGATACAGATGGAACCGGGCAACATGAGCTACAGGACATTCAGCGATAATCTGTCAGGCAGGCGGAATGCCTATGCAGGATACTCACAGAGCTATACACAGAACTCCCCAGGAGGGCTCTGCAGCTCGCTCTGCCTCTCTATCCTGTTCTTCCGGTTCTGCTTCTGCTTCATTTAGGAAGGTATGGCTGCAGCATCGAGCTGATGAATTCAGCGGCGCCATCCAGCTTCAGGGGAATCGAGCCGATCACTATGTCATAATAGATTCCCGCGGCAGCCGATATGATGAAATCCAGCCGGAGTATCAGCAGATCCCTATTCAGATGGTTCTTCGCAAGATCGCTATCGAGAAAGTACTTCATCGCGATCTGCTTTATCTCATTCAGGAACTCCTGGATGCCGGTAGTGGACAGCAGCATCTTGTAATAGCTGCTCTCCTCGCTAAGGAACTTGGTGATCCTTTCAAGAAGCGGGCGAGGATCCCGCATCACGGTGTCGGCAGGCAGGCTGTAGAATGCCTCCTCCATCTCATGGAGCGCATCGGCCCTGATACGTTCCAGAACCTCCCGCGAATCCTTGAAGTGTGCGTAGAATGTCCCCCTATTGATATCAGCCTTCCTGACGATATCGGTAATCGTTATCTTCTCGAAAGGCTTCTCCTGCATAAGGGAAACTAGGGCGCTTCTTATCAACGTCTTAGATCGGATAGAGCTTCTGTATTCAGCTTTCTTTCGCTTCTCTTCCATCTCAGTTCCCTCCTTTTTCTAAGTCTATTATGGAATCCGAGATAAAGAAAGCGCAAAATCAATTCTCAGTGAAATATAGAATTGCGTAATCGATTGCTTTGGCAAGGCCGTCTCTTGCCACATCTGAGGTGATGTATCCCGCAATGTTTTTAAGGCCGTCAGTAGCGTTTCCCATGGCGATTCCAAGCTCCGCATGGGCAACCATCTCCATGTCATTAGCCCCATCGCCTATGGCCACGGTATGGCCCTTGATGGCGCTGCAGCGCTCTATGATATCGATTCCGGAGGCCTTGGAGACAGATGGAAGCACTATCTCCCCCATCAGATCGGCAGGCAGCCCGACAGTGTTGTCCACGACGGAGAAATCAGGAGAGAGAGCGGCTCTCACCTCATCGATCGTTCCCTCCTTCGCGATATACAGCAGCTTGTTCATCTCCACGTCAGCAGGAATCTCGGATGTCAGTATTATGCCATCTAGCGCCACCATGCGCCCTATATGCCCGATAAGGAGTTCCCTCCAGTACTCAAACCCCTCAGGAGTGATGTATGTGCCTCTGTCAGACTGCATCAGGACATAGTAACCGCGCTCACGGCAGAAAGAGAGCACCCTTTCCTTCTCCTCCTCAGTGAATGCGCGATGATAGACCTTCTCATCTCCGATATAAACGGTCGCCCCTGCTCCGTAGACACCGCCGTCAAAGCCGATCGAGCGTACGCTGTCCACGATCTCTGCAGGGCTCCTGCCGGTGGCAAGGAAAGCCCTGTTGCCTAGCTTCCTCAGCCTTCTTATCGCCTTGACAGCGCTCTCGGGCACATCGCAGCCGAATGGAAGCAGCGTCCCGTCTATATCGAAGAAGAAGTCGATCACGACATTCTCCTGACGATCTGGAATCCTGCATCGGCCAGGCGCTTCCTTATCTCCTCGATATGCTCGAAGTTCCTCGTCTCCATGCGTACGCGGAGCGTGCAGTTGTTGATGTTCGCCTCATTGCCGTTCTTGTCATGGAACACGCCGATGACATTCGCGCCGCTCTCGGCGACGATTGAAGACACCTCGAGAAGCTGTCCTGGCTTATCCATAAGCTCAACGGTGATGTCAGCGACACGGCCTTCCTTGATAAGCGCACGGTCGATGACCCTGGAGAGTATCGTCACGTCGATATTCCCCCCGGATACGATAAGCGCTGTCTTCCGGCCTTCAAGAGGGAGCCTTCCAGACAGGGCGGCCGCGACAGCGACGGCACCTGCTCCTTCGGAAACAAGCTTCTGCGTCTCCATCATATTGAGTATCGCTACCGCTATCTCATCATCGGTGACCGTGAGGATATCATCGACATACTGCTCTGTAAGCGAGAAGGTGAGATCGCCAGGACTCTTGACGGCGATTCCATCGGCGATTGTATTGACGGAAGGGAGCGTCTCGATGTGATGATGCTCCTGCGACACGAGCATCGAAGCCGCACCAGAGGCCTGTACTCCATATACCTTCACGGAAGGCCTGAGCTTCTTCATCGTGAAGGCGACACCGGAGATGAAGCCGCCGCCACCGACAGGCACCACCACCTGATCCACGTCGGGAAGCTGCTCAAGGATCTCCAGCCCTACCGTCCCCTGGCCTGCGATGACATCCTCATCATTGAAGGGATGGATCATCGTGCGGCCAGACTCCTCCATGATCTCAAGGGCCCTTCTGTAGGCATCATCATAGACACCCTTCACAAGCTCAACCCTGGCACCATAGGCACGCGTTGCCTCGACCTTTGATATAGGAGCGCCCTCTGGAATGCATATCAGAGCATCGATTCCCTGCCTTGATGCAGCAAGGGCAACACCCTGCGCATGATTGCCGGCAGAACAGGCAATGACACCCTTTGCCTTCTGCTCATCGGTAAGCCTTGAGATCTTGTAATACGCGCCGCGAAGCTTGAAGGAACCCGTGTTCTGGAGGTTCTCGGTCTTGAGATACACCTCATTGTCAGGGAACATCTTAGGAGCCCTGATAAGATCGGTCATCCTCGCGACCTTCTTCAGCGCGAACGATGCCTGATAAACATTGTCTAGAGTAAGCATAGACGGATGATAGCGCTTTCATCGTACAGTGTCACGATAGAGACAGCCCCCACCGAAGCAGGGGCTGAGGAATATGCCATGTGATTTATCCCATTAAATCAGATCAGTTGCCGGTAGTACCACTGCCTGTTGATGTTGAAGGAAGAATAGAGGCCTGATCATCAAGCAAATCATCTACATCTGCCCATACAACCGTATTCTGAGATCCATTATCGGACTTAACCTTAAGCGCACCCTCTCCAACGGTTGGATATTTTATCAACAGCTGGGAATCCGTTCCGCTCTGGCCAACCTCTACCTTTCCCTTCGACTCAGCGAGGTTGATCACGACGGTGTGCCCATCAATCTCAACCGTGACATCAGCACAGGTAATCGCATAATCAAGAGTAGAAGGAATCGTCGTCGTTGTTGTAGGGATGGTAATGTCAAGCGTAGCTGTGCCACTTACTACAGTCGCGAAGTCCGGATCCTTGAAACCATTATTATAATCCTTGAACGTGAGCTTGAAGGGCGGGGCGGTTCCTGTAATGGTCAAAGAACCATCGGTAACACTAGGGGTAACTGATGTCGTACTAGTATCTGTTCCAGGCTGGGCACCTTCATCGGTTCCGGTGCCACTGCCTGTACCTTCCACTCCACCAGGATTTGTCAAAACACTTAGTATCGAGGAAAGGTCGTTCTGTATCTTCTCCTGCGACAGCCCGTTTATGATATCCGCTACGATCTTGGCATCGCTCCATTTGACCTTGTATTCCTTGGAATCCTCAGAGGTCGGCTGAGCCATATAACCGATAGCGCAGAGATCAGCGGAAAGCTTCACATTATATGTGCCGCCTTTTATATCAAGACCGGTCGCGGAACCGAATACCGTACCGCTCGTACCGACAGTGAACACGGCCTGGGAGCTTTCTGGGATGGAGATGGTGCCATTGCCCGACACCGTCGCGATATCCTTTCCTGTAGTGACGAAGGAACCACCGCTTATGGTCGTCGTTCCGCCTGTTACAGCAAGGACGTTAGCGGTTCCTTCAAGGGAGGCATCCTTTATGAAGAGAGTGCCAGCACTGGTAATGGCGGCCTGACTACCAGCATCAAGCGTTCCCTGCCCTTCTATCGTCATCGTGCTTTTGGCAGGGATGCTGAAGATCGTCTTGGTGGATTTGATCTCCGCCTTATCGCTGATGATAAGCTTGACGTTCTTTCCAGATACATCGATCGTATCCTTGACCTCGATAGTCGTTCCGGCTGGGACAGAGACAATGATTTCCTTATCTTCGGAGGTTCCCTTCAGTGCGTCCTTAAGCTCAGCCTCGGTCCTCGCTTCCGTCGAATACATCCAGTCTGGCAGGCTGACGCCTCCGGATGCCGTGGTGTTGTCGCATGAGGATAGCAGCAATAGCAATCCCAGCGTGATTATCAATATCGTCTTTCTCATAGGTTCCTCTCAATCCGGTATGATAAAATGGGTTTCACCCCCATCATAACGCCTCCTCGATTATTTTGGAAGGACAGGCAAAATGTTGTATGATGTTAGAAAGGACATTCAAGATGGCAAAGGCGGAACAGACAAAGAGGACACTGGCATCGGCAATGAAGAAGCTTCTGGCACAGATGCCATATGAGAAGGTCTCGGTCTCCATGATTGCCGAGGAAGCCGGCATGAACAGAAAGAGCTTCTATTACCACTTCACCGGGAAATCAGACCTGATCAACTGGATCCTTGATACCGAGTTCAGAGAATACCTCGAGACAACGCCTGAGGAGGAGCAGGGCTGGGAGGTCATGGAGATGCTCGCATCCTACTTCTACAGGGAAAGGCTGTTCTACAAGACCATACTGCTCTCTACCGGATATGCCACGCTGATGAACATCATGCTGCCTGTGATATCGAAGTATATCAGGGATATGCTGGAAGTCCATGGCGGCAGCGATGAATTCATAGTGCTTGCATCCGATGGGCTCCTTGCCGCGATATTCCGCTGGCTCCTATCCCATAACGTAGAGAGGCCCGATGTGTTCGTCAGCGATCTAAGATGCCGCATAACCCGGCTATGCGAGGAGTACCTGAGACATCTCAGATAGGCGTTTGCCTGAAAATGTCTAATGATTTCAGTCCCTCTCGATATTATCTTCTGCCATAGGATAGGAGGAATTCCATGAAGAATACGCTTAGGGAAAACGCGGAGGCCCTCGCCCTGAAGACGGTCCTGGGCTACATAAATGGGAAGGATCCTGACGAGGCGATTGCCAAGGTGCTTGAATGGGTAGACAGGTATGATGAGAAGGAAGGTACCGTCGCGAAGCAGAGGAAGCTCATCCACGAGGTGCTGGGAGACAAGGATAGCAACTGGTACAGGCTCGTCAAGAGCTTCTGGACAGACATAGATCCGGAGGTCAGGAAGAAGACCTTCGAGAACTTCATCATCAACGCGACGATACTCGGAGGAAGGCGGAAGGCCGAGGCAAGGAAGAAGTATGGCTGCAATATCCCATGGACGATACTGATCGATCCTACGAGCGCCTGCAATCTGCACTGCATAGGCTGCTGGGCGGCCGAATACGGCAACCACCTGAATCTCAGCTATGAGTTCCTTGACTCGCTGATCAATCAGGCAAACGAGATCGGTACGAGGATGTTCCTGTATACCGGCGGTGAGCCTCTGGTCAGGAAGGCCGATATCATCAGGCTATGCGAGGCGCATCCTGACTGCCAGTTCATGGCCTTTACGAACGGCACGCTCATCGATGATAAGTTCGCAGAGGATATGCTCAGGGTAAAGAACTTCGTACCGGCTATCTCGGTAGAGGGATTCGAGGAGGCGACTGACTCAAGAAGGGGACAGGGAACGTATAAGCAGGTTGAGAAAGCCATGAGGATACTCAGGGAGCATAAGCTTCCATTCGGCGTCTCCTGCTGCTATACCCACGAGAACTACAAGGTCATAGGCAGCGAGGAGTACTTCGACTGGATGATCGATCAGGGGGCGAAGTTCGCCTGGTTCTTCACCTATATGCCGATCGGCGTGGGCTCTCCTACCTCCCTGATGGTCAAGGCTGATGAAAGGGCCTATATGTATGACAAGATCCGCGCATACAGGAAGACAAAGCCTATATTCACGATGGATTTCTGGAACGATGGCGAGTATGTCAGAGGCTGCATAGCCGGAGGACGGTACTACTTCCACGTCAACGCCAACGGAGATGCCGAGCCTTGCGCGTTCATTCATTATTCCGATACCAATCTCAAGGAACATTCGCTGATAGAGGCATTGCAGGGGCCGCTCTTCTCGGAGTACGCGAAGCACCAGCCCTTCAGCCCAAACTACCTCAGGCCTTGCCCTCTTCTTGACAACAAGGGCGCACTTGCTGATATGGTTCACAATGCGGATGCTGAATCGACGGATCTTTCCGCAAAGGAGGACGTCGATGATCTTACGGCAAAATGCTGCGAGGCGGCAGATAACTGGAAGGGAGTCGCAGATGCCATATGGCAGAAGACCCATCCAGGCTCACCGCTTTGATTAGGAGTATATATGAAGAGATTATTCACCTCGGAATCGGTTACCAAGGGACATCCGGACAAGGTCTGTGATCAGATTGCTGATGCGATCCTCGATGAGCTGCTCAGGCAGGATCCATATTCAAGGTCAGCATGCGAGGTGACGACCGAGCCCGGTGCCGTGCATATCATGGGAGAGATCACCACGAAGGCGAAGGTGGACTATGAAGAGGTGGCAAGGAGGACGATCAGGGAGATCGGCTACACGAAAGAAGAGTATGGCTTTGATGATAGCGCATCGATCACGATCTCCCTCCATGAGCAGTCCGGAGACATAGCCCAGGGTGTTGATAGCTCCTATGCCGACAGCTCTACGCTAGGAGCCGGGGACCAGGGCATGATGTTCGGCTATGCCTCTGCCGAAGGCGATGAGTATATGCCTCTGGCGGCCGTGCTGGCAAGAAAGCTGTCAATGCGCCTTACCCAGGTGCGGGAGGATGGTACGCTCCCCTACCTGCGCCCCGACGGGAAGAGCCAGGTCACTGTGGAATATGATGGCAGGAAGCCTGTCAGGATCGAGGCTGTCGTACTCTCTGCGCAGCATGATCCGGATGTATCTATGGAGACGCTGCGGAAGGATCTGATGGAAAAGGTCATCATTCCTTCCCTTCCCTCAGGGATGCTTGATGAGAAGACGCATTTCTTCATCAACCCGACAGGCAGGTTCGTCCTTGGCGGGCCGGCGGCAGATACAGGTCTCACAGGGCGCAAGATCATCGTAGACACATACGGAGGATATGCCCATCATGGCGGCGGCGCATTCTCAGGAAAGGATGCCACGAAGGTCGACAGGACAGCATCTCTCGCGCTGAGGAATATCGCGAAGACGATCGTGGCATCAGGAGCAGCCGAGGAGTGCGAGCTTCAGGCAGCCTACGCGATAGGAGTCGCAGAGCCAGTGTCGCTTGAGGTAAACACATTCGGAACAGGAAAGCTGGATGATGATAGGATCATCGAGTGGATAGGAAGGCACTATGATCTGCGGCCTGCCGCGATGATAGAGAGATTCGATCTCAGGAAGCCTATCTACTACAAGGCTGCAGGCCAGGGATCATTCGGGAGGCCGGATGTCACCTTCCCCTGGGAGATGATCGATCAGAAGGCACTCTCTGACCTGAAGTCACTTATCTGAATCATCGGCCGGGTCTTCGGATCCGGCCTTGCTTATCATCGTAGGGATGAAGCGCCTTGCGAACTTTCCAGACCCTCTGTTCTTCAGATAGATGAAGCCGATGATCGAGAATACGGTCGCTCCTATGAATGTGACGAATAGATCCTTCATCGTGTCTATCAGCCCGATATCCAGATAGCCGCCGATGCCAAGGCTCTCTCCATTGACGGCCGTATCGGTTATTCCCCTTATGGCCACCACGTTATTCGAGCGCATAGGATCGAGGGTAACGGAATAGATGGCATTGATGACCGTATCCTTCTGCATATCAAGATGGAAGAACATATCCATGAAGAATTCGAAGAACTCCCAGATCACGCCGATGGTCATTGAGAACGTGAATGCGCCGACAGCTACATATAAGGGGGCAAGATTCAGCTTGGTGTTCTCATTGCGGTTGATTATATCGACAAGGGAGAAGCCGACAGCGGCAGCTAGGAAGCCGGTAACGGTATGCAGCGCCGTATCCCAGCCGGGAACGCTTACGTAGTACGCCCTGATCTCTCCGAGTATCTCAGCGGCATAGATGAATATATAGACAATGACTTCAAGCGTATCAGGAATATCTATATGCCAGTTATTCTCTATGAACGATGGTATCGTATAGAGGAAGAGGACAAGGGCGCAGAGCATGACGTTCTTCCAGTCCCGGTTAAGTATCTGGGCAATCATCACGAGGATGATGGAGGTCCTTAGAAGGACATAGAGTGCGAACATCTTCGGATGCCGCCTGATCTGATCCTTGAGCGAGACATTGTGGAACCGTCTCCTTCTACCCTTCTGCGTCATGCGCACAGTGTACAGCATTTCATGAAGTGTTCCCACCCTGCCCTTTTCTCGCTATCTTCTGATAAGGAGACAAAGAGATGAACGATCTTATTTCAGGATACAGGGCATTTCTCGATGCGGGAAAGACAGAGAGGGAATGCGTCAGGGAGATAATCCGTCAGGCAGAGACAGCCGGATACAGGAACATAGAATCTGTGGACAGGCTCAGGAGCGGAGATAAGGCGTATGTCGTCAAGCATGGCAAATCGATCGCGCTGTTCAATATCGGGACCGATCCCATAGAGGATGGGATGAACATACTCGGGGCCCACATAGACTCTCCCCGGCTCGATATAAAGATGAAGCCGGTATACGAGAGCGATGGGATAGTCTATCTGGATACGCATTACTATGGAGGAATAAAGAAGTACCAGTGGGTAACGCTACCCCTTGCTCTCCACGGCGTGGTCATAAGGAAGGATGGCACGGAGGTCCGGATCGAGCTTGGCGAGGATGATGATCTTGCGTTCTGCATATCGGACCTGCTGCCTCATATGGCTCAGGAGCAGATGAAGAAGACTGCGTCAGAGCTGATTCCCGGCGAGGATCTGGATATCATGATAGGCCTTGCCGATGATGAGGGAGAAGAAAAGGAAAAGGGAAAGAAGGCGATACTCAACCTGCTCTCCGAGCGCTACGGAATAGAGGAAGACGACTTCCTCTCGGCCGAGATAGAGGCAGTCCCAGCAGGCAAGGCAAAGCTGATGGGCCTGGACAGGTCGATGGTGCTGGCGTATGGCCAGGATGACAGGGTATGCGCATATACCTCGCTCTCGGCGATGCTATCGCAGGGGGAGGTTAAGCGGACATCCTGCTGCCTTCTCGTGGATAAGGAAGAGATCGGATCGGTCGGAAGCACGGGCATGGACAGCGTGTTCTTCGAGAATGCCGCGGCTGAGGTGCTTTCAAGGCTCTCAGGCTATGACGGACTGAAGCTCAGGCACATGATGAGCCGGTCATACATGCTCTCAAGCGACGTGAACTCGGCATATGACCCACTCAATGCCTCGCTCTTCGACAAGAAGAACTCCTCATTCCTCTCCGGCGGAGTGGTATTCAACAAGTATACAGGCTCAAGGGGCAAGAGCGGGGCATCCGATGCCAATGCCGAGTTCATTGCGAAGCTCAGGGCAAAGATGGATGAGAACAATGTAAGGTTCCAGATGGCTGAGATGGCAAAGGTGGATGTAGGCGGAGGCGGCACGATCGCGAAGCATGCCGCATACTACGGCATGAATGTCATAGACTGCGGAGTAGCTGTCATGAGCATGCACTCCCCCTGGGAGATAACCGCGATCAAGGACATAGAGAGCGCAGAGGCATGCTATAGGGCATTCCTGACCATCGAGTGACGGAAGCTTCCCGCGGGGTTACCCGCGGGCAAGCCCGACTTTTCATGAAAACCTCATTTTTTATCTGAACAACCCCTTGTAAAATCTTGAATAGCGATTTCCATGTTACTAGAATTTCCTCAAATTCGCTTAATGGGGTAATCATATGAATGGCATTGCGATAATCGTAATAGCTATCGTCGCCCTCGGAGCAGGCTACATCTTCTATGGAAGGTGGCTTGCAAGGAAATGGGGCGTCGACGATAGCAGGAAAACACCGGCGGTTGAAATCAACGACGGCATCGACTATGTACCGACCAAGCCTCAGGTGGTCTTCGGCCATCAGTTCGCATCGATCGCGGGAGCCGGTCCTATCAACGGGCCTATCCAGGCGGCGGTGTTCGGCTGGGTACCGGTCCTTCTCTGGTGCCTTATCGGCGGCATCTTCATCGGAGCGGTACAGGACTTCTCCTCGATGTTCGCCTCCGTCAGGAACAAGGGCAGATCGATCGGAATCATCATAGAGAACTATGTAGGAAAGACAGGCAAGAGGCTCTTCCTGCTCTTCGTATACTTCTTCTCCATCCTCGTAGTTGCGGCTTTCTCAGATATCGTCGCAAAGAGCTTTGGCGTATCCGAAGCATTCACCGAGACAGTCAACTACTCCAACTCGCAGGTGGCATGCACATCGACGCTCTTCATCTTCGTCGCGGTCGCATTCGGCTTCTTCATCAAGTACAAGCAGCCAGGAACGGCCCTCAATACGGCCCTTTCCATCATCCTTCTGATTGCCTGCGTCACGCTCGGATGCCTTTTCCCATTCTCGATCGGAGTCAATGCATGGATGGTCCTCGTGTTCATATACATCCTTATCGCATCGGTAACGCCTGTATGGGCGCTGCTTCAGCCTAGGGACTACCTGAACAGCTATCTCCTGATTGCCATGATACTCGCTGCCGTTGTCGGAATCTTCGCATCCAACCCGCCGATGGAGCTTCCTGCATTCACGGGATTCGTCACATCAGCCGGTTCCCTGTTCCCGATCCTCTTCGTAACGGTAGCGTGCGGAGCCGTGTCAGGCTTCCATTCGCTCGTATCCTCAGAGACCGCATCAAAGCAGGTCGAGAATGAGTCAAGCATGCTTCCCATCTCATATGGAGCCATGCTTGTCGAGTCCCTTCTCGGAGTCATCGCCCTTGTAGCGGTTGGCGCTGTCTCTGCCGGCGGAGCGATTCCTTCTGGAACGCCCCAGATGATATTCTCGCAGGCGATATCAGGCTTCCTCTCGGTGCTTCACATCCCTGCGGACATCTCCTACACGCTCATCTCGCTCGCAGTCTCCGCGTTCGCTCTCACATCCCTTGACTCCGTAGCCAGGGTAGGACGTCTCTCGTTCCAGGAGCTCTTCCTCGATAACGACGATGACGAGAATAACCTTCCGGGATGGAAGAAGGTCCTTACCAACAGATGGGTCGCTACGATCATCGTCCTCATCCCATCCTATGTGCTTGCACAGGTCGGATATGCCGAGATCTGGGCTCTCTTCGGATCAGCGAACCAGCTTCTCTCCGTGCTTGCCCTCGCAGCTGTCGCCGTATACCTCAAGAAGGTCAAGAAGGACAACAAGATGATGTTCATCCCTATGTTCTTCATGCTTGCGGCAACCGTAGCCGCGCTCATACAGCTCATCCTGAACAACATCAGGACATTCGGAGCCAGCGCGGCCGTGTCCGTGGTCGGACAGTCTATGCAGATCATCCTTGCTGTCCTCCTGGTGGCACTGGCGATCGTAGTCGTCATCGCGTGCTGCAGGAAGCTCTTCGGAAAGGATGAAGAGGCTAAGGCCTGAAAAATCATATGTGAAAGAGCAAGGCCGTCGCGTTCTGGCGACGGCCTTATCTTTCCATATGATGCACGAGCGGCATCACTGCCTCTTCAATATGATGGCCTCGTACGGTGCGAGGACCGTATCCTTGGCCAGAAAGGTCCTTTCTGTATTGCAGAGTACGATATCTCCATAGCCGGAAAGATCAAGAGGAAGGGCCGTATCCTTGCCGGAGAAGTTCGCCACGAGATAATAGGATTCATCATCAAGCGTCCTCTCGAAGGCATAAAGCACGGGATCATCAGGCAGATCGAAAGCAAGGGATCCGCGCCGGATGGCCTCGCTGCCACGCCTGAGGGCTATCATGGCCTTATAGAAAGAGAGGACAGAGGAAGCATCTCCTTCTTCCTTCTTCACGTTCCATTCAGCATAATCCGGATTCACGCCAAGCCATGGACGCCCGGACGAGAAGCCGGCGTTGGCAGAGTCATCCCACTGCATAGGGCTGCGGGCGTTATCTCGGCTGATGAGCCGGGCCTCTGCAAGAGCCTCCTCCGGAGATGATCCGGTCGCGATCTTCTCAGCGTAGAAATTGCGCGTATCGATATCATCATAGTCATCGATGGAATCATATGAGACATCAGCCATGCCGAGCTCCTCTCCCTGATAGACATATGGCGTACCAGGAAGCATATGCATGATGGCACAAAGCATCTTCGCAGAGCGCGTGCGGAACCTCGTGTCATCACCATATAGGGAGACCTGCCTCGGCTTATCATGATTGCTGAGGAACCTGGCCCACCAGCCATCCTCCCTCAGCACCTCATACGTCTCGATGATCTTCTTCTTCATGGCAAGCGGCGACCAGGTCGCTATCTCCACTACAGGCGGCACGAACGGTATGCACATATCGAACTCATGCCGCGAGCAGCTGGCATAGTCATGGTAATCCTGAGGCGTCCGGCAGATCACCTCGCCAACCGTCATCATCGAATAAGGCTGGAATACGCGGCTGCTCAGCTCATTGATGATCTTATGCGTGCCAGGCAGGTTGCTGCAGATATCCATGGCAAGCGAAAATCCGGTCGAGAAAGGAGGAAGCGGAGAATCAGGGAAGCCTGGCGCCTTTTCCAGATAGCTTATCGCATCAACGCGGAAGCCATCGACGCCTCTGTCTCCCCACCATCTGATCATCGCTATGATATCTTCCTTCAGCGCATCGCACTTCCAGTTCAGATCAGGCTGCTCCTTTGAGAAGAGGTGAAGGTAGTACTGCCCTCTTTCCTCTACCCATTCCCAGGCGCTGCCGCCGAACGAACCAGCCCAGTTATTGGGCTCATGCCCATCCACGGGATCATGCCAGATATAGTAATCGCTGTACTTCCCTTCCCGGGAAGCCTTAGATGCAATGAACCATGGATGAAGATGGGAGGTATGATTGACGACAAGATCCATTATCAGGGCGATACCACGCTCGTGGCATCCATCGCGAAGGAGCTCGAAGTCCTCGAACGTACCGTAATCCGGATTGATTCCCTGATAATCCGAAATATCATAGCCGTTATCGAAGCAGGGGGAGGAATAGATCGGAGAGAGCCAGATGGCGTTCACTCCAAGAGAGGCTATGTAATCTAGCCTGCTGATTATTCCCTTCAGATCTCCTATGCCATCACCATTGGAGTCCATGAAGCTACGAGGGTATATCTGATAGATAACGAGGTCCTTGAACCAATCCTGCTTTCTCTTCTGCATATCGAATCTCCTAGCCTGATGATAGCAAAGGGGCCGGGATCAGCCCAGCCCCCAGTATCGTGGACAATGTGATTATCTCTCCTCAGCCTCTATCTTCCTCACCTGCTCTGGCGTAAGGAAGGCCGATGGAGCCGGCTCCACGCCCATCTTCCACTCGATGAGGTTCACGATGAGGAACGTCAGCGCTCCAACCGCGCAGCCGAACACGACAGGGAGCACTCCCAGATAGAAATCTCCGCCAGAAAGGATCTGCCAGAACACGACACCGATCGTACCGGTGATGATCGAGATGCTTCCGGAGTGCCTTGTCGCGCGGGGGACCACCATGCCAAGGCCATATGCGGCAAACGGACCTGCGCACCTTATCGCAAAGGCAAAGGTATTCATCATGACGATATTGATTCCAAACAGCGATATGAACATCGCGATGATGCAGAACACGACATTGCAGAATCTTGTCCAGAATATCGTCTGCTTATCATCAAACATCCTTGCCTTATCGCTGTACTGCAGCATGATATCGTTCATGAACATAGTGGACATGCACAGGAGATTCGAGTCAGCGCTGCTCATCGTGGCAGAGATGATGGCCGCGGATACGATTCCGGTGACGATAGTAGGAGCGAAATGCTCGGTGACGCTCATCATGGCAGTGGCTCCGGTGAGGCCTGGGATACTGTCCTTCATGGCGTAAGCAGCAAGGCCGAGAAGAGTCGGGAATACCGCCATGGCAGCCATCAGGACACCAGATAGCAGGGACGCGCGGAAAGCCGTCTTCTCATCCTTCGCGCTCTCGAAGCGGCTGATCATCTCAGGACCGGAGAGGAAGGTGCAGAAGTAATTGAAGATGTAGCCGATGATCACGACCCAGCCGATGCTATCGAAATCAAGCTTCTCTCCCGGAAGCTGGGCGGAGATCGCATCCCATCCACCGCAGCCGCTTATGACGATAGGCGTCGCTATCGCAAGGCCTACGAGGATGATAAGGAACTGCACGAGGTCGGAGATCTGGTCAGCGATCATTCCTCCGAGCGTGGTATAGAGGATGATTATGATACCTGCGATGATGAGGCAGACATTCATCGGGATACCGGTAAGGGTTGCGACGACTGAGCCCGAAGCCGCTACCTGACTAGAGGTAAGGCAGAACAGGGCAAGGATGTTAAGGACGGCGGAGAACACGGAACTACCCTTTCCGAATCTCCTTCCTATGACCTCAGGGATAGTCACTGCCATCGTCTTGCGGATGCGGGGAGCAAAATATGCCAGGGGAATCATGGCGATCGACGCGGCAAGGACGTACCATATGGCGCTCATGCCCCATGAACCGAAGGCCTTATCCGCCAGTCCGGTGGTAGAGCCTCCTCCGATGTTGTTTGCAGAGAGCGAGAAGGCGACCATGAAAAGCCCCATCCTGCGACCTGCGATCATATAATCCTTGCTGGTCTTTATGTTGATCTTACCAACGACGAATCCGATGACCAGCATACCGATCAGATAGCCGGCGACTATGATTAATGCTCCAATATTAAGGTCCATATGACCTCCTTTGCATTGATACATAAAGTCTCACCTATAACGGACGGACTTGCAACAAAAAGAGGCAAAGACAAGTAATTATTCATAATATTCCGTTAACAATTCATTATGATTAATAATATTATACTGAATTAAATCCGAGGATCCTTACAATATCCTTCCCCTTCAAGCATACAGGAGCCACCCCATGAAAGGATAAGATATCATTGACTAATGGCTATATAGGGGCTATCTTATTGATAACGATTATCGATAATGGAGGCTTTATCATGAAGTATGTATGCAACCTCTGCGGTTATGTCTATGACGAGGCAGCAGGCGATCCTGATAACGGAATCGCACCGGGAACGAAGTGGGAAGACGTACCAGAGGACTGGGTATGCCCGCTTTGCGGAGCAGGAAAGGAAGAGTTCTCCCAGGAGGGCTGATCCATCGGGGCCATCGGAAGGTGGCCCTATTTCATCCATTGCGATATTGATTATATCAACGGGGGGGGGTATACTCTTTGCCAACAAGGAGTTATCCATCATATGAAGAAGCTACCGCTCGTATTGCTTTCAATCGCGCTGATTCTGTTTGCATTCTCCTCATGCAGCAACAGCACAGGAACACCTGCGCCATCTCAGGAAGATATCGATGCCGTGAAGAACGGAATCAACGTAGAGACGATCCTTAAGGATGCCTTCTCCGGCAAGGATGGTATCGACGTAAAGTACGAATACCCTCAGGCAAAGGCCGCAGAGGAAGCATCCATTAAGGCCATAGCCACATTCAATGGCTACACCTCCGGCTCCCTGAAGATAACTGCAGGAAGCATTGAGTTCGAATTCACAGGAACCACGGACGGAACCTCATTCTCCGCAACCACCTACTCCGCAAAAACCACGGCAAGGCTTGAGGTATCATCAGGAAACGGCAATCCTGTACCAGTATCGATAGATATCCCAGAGAGTGCCAACGCAACAGCGGAAGTCAAGGCAACGATCACCGATGGAGTACTCTCAACGACAAGCGTACAGGTAACGATCAACAACCTCCCAGAGTCCTCTACAGCAACCATCACGATAGCTGATGAAGAAGCAACAGCTGTGACAGGATCAGGTAATGAAGCAGGTGGTGGTGCATCAGGCGGTGGTGGCGGTGGTACTGTTACACCTCCGGGGGAAGAAGAGAACCCAGGAACTGGTGAAGGTGGAGATGATCCGGTAACGCCTCCTGACGAAGAAAATCCTGATGAAACATCCGGAGTCCCGATTCCGACATTCATAGAAGCCTCTCTTGATGGAACAACTGCTAGAAATATGCTTAGTAAATCCACTGCAGAAGGCCCTGAAGAAGCCCCTCAGGAAGGTATTATGCTAATGTATAATATGGTCCTTCCTGCAATCACAGGTTTTTCTGGCAATACTTCAGAATCATCAATTGATAAAACTATATTCGGGCAAGAAATCAACCTGACAATATCCAAGAATGAAGATGGCAAAATCATATATAAAGGAACAGCTAATGATCTTGCTGTAGAAATCATATATGACATAGATAATCAAACGTTTGATTACAACCAGATTATCAGATTCAAAAATTTCCATGTCGGGGATGATGGACTCGGGAATGAAGTCTACATGGATTATTATGCCATTACAAAAGGTTCGAAAATAAAAAATCAGGATAATGTTCTCGATGGCGAGACATCCACATATGTACTTTTTACTTCAAGTAATAATGCTGCATTGGGAGGTACCGAAGACCAGACGACCTGCTCACATATGCAAGCCCTGTTCCATTCGGATACGAATATAATAGGCTACATCTCATACAAAGCCATAAAACCAGAACAAATCGAAAAAGTAAAATATGAAGAATACGTAGCTACAATAGATATCAATAACATAGAAACTATAATCCAAGAGCTTTCTTATCTTGCGGCCAGACTAGAGCCAATGTATCAATCTGTTTACTATAATAAGGAAAATGGAACCTTCGGAACTGATTTTAGTAATAACTGGTCGAAGGCAGACCTTCTTACCGCTATAGAGAAAAAACCTATCTATGAAAACTGGAACCTCGCGGAAATCCTTGCAGATGACAGTTTATATCCAGAGGTAACCCCTCCTGATCAAACAGAATGAGATCAGTTATCTTCATTCCTTGCCCCAGCCTCCCCGCTGGGGCATTATCGTTAATAGGCTATCACTCCTAGGATCGCGGCTATAAGGATCAGTGTTATCGGGGAGATCTTCTTCCTTAGAATCGGACGAGTTCCCCACATTATGAGTGCAAGGATAAGGGTGATGATGGCGGCCTTCATATCGAGCATGTTTTCAGATATGCAGCTGCTTGCTGTCATATAGAGTCCTGTTGCAAGGATTATGCCGATGATGCAGGGCTTCAAGCCTCTCAGAACGGCCTGAACGTAACTGTTTTTCAATACAGTCCTCAGAGCGGAGGTTATTAGCAGGATCACGATGAATGATGGAAGAACCACAGCAGTGGTGGCAAGTATCGCGCCTAGGAGTCCTGCCTGGCTGCTGCCTATATACGTCGCAAGATTCACCATTATAGGCCCAGGGGTACTTTCACTGACAGCGATCATATATGCAAGCGCCTCATCATCAAGCCAGCCGTATGATAACACCACATCCCGTATGAGGGGGATGGCACCATACGCGCCTCCGAAGGCGAAGCAGCCTACGCGAAGGAATCCCAGGAGCAGATCGAGGTAGATCATCTTCTCGCCATCCTTCCTTCGTCTATGACGAAGAGAGCAAGGCTGATGGCTGCGGCTATGAGCATCAGGCTGATGGAAGAGAAATTCCAGGCGAGGATATCTATCAGAAGCATAGCCACGAAGGATGAGACCATCACTATCCGGGGAAAGACCCTTTGCTTCATCTTCCGGATCATATTGAAGGCCGCGTCGAGTATCAGTATACCGACAGCAAGCCTTATCCCATTGAACGCGTTGGCGATCACCTCGATCTCAAGGAAGTCATCGAGGAACATCGAGATGATATATATCACGAGGAATGAAGGGATGATGATTCCAAGCGTCGCCACTATCGCACCGATCAGCCCTGCCTGACGATAGCCTACATAGGTCGCGCAGTTGATCGCTATCGGACCGGGAGTAGACTCCGCGATGACGGTCACGTCCATCATCTCGTCATGGGTTATCCATCCCCTCTTCTCAACGCAGCTGTCCTCAAGCACAGCAATCATCGCATAGCCGCCACCGAAGGTGAAGAATCCAATCTTCATGAATGTCAGCAGCAGCTCTGCAAGTATCTGTCCTCTCCTGTTGCTCACCCTCATCCTAGCCGCTGAATGCCATCCTCACTGATAGCTCATGCCTAGATTCTCCTGGGACGATGATGAGCCCTGATTCCTTCTTCAGGCCCTTGGCGTACATATTGTGAGCATCGGTGGAACAGGTCTGGGGCTCCACGCAGATGAAGGATCTGTCAGGAGAGGTGAATACGACGACATGATCGAAGTCATCGCTTCCTGTTATTTCTATCGAGTATGCTTTCGATACAAGGCTGCTTCTGATGGTGCTGTCGGAGAAGAACACGGTATCGATATCCATTCCTGCCACATCCTTCTCGCTGCCATAATCGGTCCTTGTCCATCGCCCTGAAGGGAGTTTCTCATCGCTGGCCTCCATCTCATACTCAAGCGTCGAGGAGAATCTCATGCCATCCTGCTTGCAGAAGAACGGATGGAGGGCAAGGCCGAAGGCAAGGGGTTCCTCACCTTCATTCCGGATGGAGAAGTCCCAGATCACGGCTCCTCCCGATAGATGGAGGTGGAGATGGAAATGACCATCATAGGGGAAGAGGCTACCAAGGGCTGAGAACGGTATCTCAGCCTCTATGGAATCATCGGCATGGGAGATGATGCCGAATCTGGCATGGCGGAGAGTACCGTGCATCTCTCCTTCGATCGTACGGCCATTGAATGTGTAGCAGCCGCCGCTTATGCGGTTAGGGGTCGGAAAGAGTATGGGGATGCCGTATGTAACGCCCTTCCTGATCCGCTCCTCGTCGGCCTCGATCGTCTCTATGCCGTTATATCTCAAGGATACGACGGTAAGCCCGTCATTCTCATCTGCCGTAAGCGAAATCCTGTCATCATGTATCGTGATCATGGATCGATTATATCATGAAGAAGGCCGCCTTACGGCGACCTTGGATTCAGTCGATATAGAACAGCATCTCACCGTATGTCGGATACGGCCAGCTCTTCTGCCCTACTATAAGCTCAAGCTCATCAGCGCTTCTCCTCACCTCCTCCATCGCGGGAAGGATCTCATTGCGTGAGAAATGGGCAAGCGAGGAGCCTTCATACTCAGAGGCGACGGCAACGGACTTCTCAAGCTCCCTTACGGCCCTGTGAAGATCGCTTGCGAGTGCCTCAACCTTCGCCAGCCTGTCCGTCTCGGCATCGAAGGCCATCTCAGGAAGGACCTTCTTCTTAGCCTCAAGGCCGAGGGCTATGCCAGTGGCGAACTCCATGACGGCAGGCAGCACCTGTCGGTTGATCATATCGATCAGGGTAAGAGCCTCGATATGTATCGTCTTGGAGTACTCCTCGTTGAGTATCTCATATCGTGAGTAAAGCTCGATCGAGGAATAGATGCCGAACTCCTCGAAAAGGGAGATATTCTTCGGAGCTATCAAGGTGTCATAGGCATCCGGAGCCGAGACGAGATTCAGCAATCCCCTTCTCTTAGCCTCAGCCACCCACTCGGGGGAGTAGTTGTTGCCGTTGAACACGATCCTCCTGTGCGCGATATAGATATCCCGGATAAGGTCGGCAACAGCCGCATCGAAATCATCTGCTGCAGAGAGGACCGCATGGAATTCTCTAAGAGCCTTGGCAACGGCGGTGTTGATGACGGTGTTCGGCCCGGCCACGGAGAAGGATGAGCCAAGCATCCTGAACTCGAACTTATTGCCGGTGAACGCGAAGGGACTCGTCCTATTGCGATCAGTCGTGTCCTTCGGGAATACAGGAAGCACGTGGACCCCAAGCTTCATATCCTCCTTGCTCTTTCCGCTGGAGGACTTACCTTCGGCAATCGAATCGAAGATCTCCGTGAGCTCATCTCCGAGGAACATGGAAACGATGGCTGGCGGTGCTTCATTGCCGCCGAGCCTATGATCATTTCCCGCAGATGCGGCACTCATGCGTATCAGGTCCTGATACTCATCCACAGCCTTGATGACGGCAGCTACGAAGAGAAGGAACAATGCGTTGTCCTTAGGATTGTCACCTGGATCTAGCAGATTCTGTCCCTTGTCGGTCGAGAGTGCCCAGTTGTTATGCTTTCCAGAGCCATTGACGCCGGCAAATGGCTTCTCATGAAGCAGGCATACGAAGCCATGGCGCTCAGCGACCTTCTTCATGATCTCCATCGTAAGCTGGTTGTTGTCCACCGCTATATTAGCAGTCGTGAAGACCGGGGCAAGCTCATGCTGCGATGGAGCGACCTCGTTATGCGAGGTCTTCGCGTATATCCCAAGCTTCCAAAGCTCCTTATCCAGATCCTGCATATACTCGGAGACACGGGTCTTGAGGGCTCCGAAATAATGATCCTCCATCTCCTGTCCCTTCGGAGCACGGGCGCCTAGGAGGGTACGGCCCGTATATATGAGATCCTTACGCCTGGCAAAGTCCTTCTTGTCTATCAGGAAATACTCCTGCTCGGGTCCTACCGTCGTATTCACCTTCTTCACATCGGTCTTGCCAAAGAGATGAAGGACCTTCACAGCCTCTTCTGATATAGCTTCCATGCTTCTCAGGAGCGGAGTCTTCTTATCCAGGACCTCTCCGGAGTATGAGCAGAAGGCGGTAGGAATGCATAATGTCTCATCCTTTATGAAGGCGTAGCTGGTCGGATCCCAGGCTGTGTATCCCCTGGCCTCGAACGTAGCCCTGAGGCCGCCTGACGGGAATGACGAAGCATCAGGCTCGCCCTTGATCAGCTCCTTCCCGGAGAATTCAAGGAGGACCTTGCCTCCGGGAGCAGGAGAGATGAAGGCTTCATGCTTCTCTGCGGTTATCCCGGTCATTGGCTGGAACCAGTGCGTATAGTGCGTGCATCCCTTCTCAAGCGCCCAGTTCTTCATGGCGTTCGCAACGGAGTTCGCTACGTTTATATCAAGGTCCTTGCCTTCATCGACGGTACGCCTGAGTGCCTTATAGACATCCTTTGGCAGACGCTCCTTCATCACGTCATCGTTGAAAACCATCGAGCCGAAGTAATCTGATACAGTCTCCATTATCTCCTCCGGAAAGCAATTAAGGGTGCTATAGCATCCTGTCAGCTACAACACCCTTGTTGCGACTTCAGGATTAGCAAAGATGCCGAATATAGTCAACATCGCTTCCCGATTCTTGAAAACATGTCCTGATACGGAGTATCCTCAGTGTGACAAAGGCGTCAGGATATGGCGCCTTTTTCTCTTTTCACAGGAGGAATCATGGAAGGCTATGATAAGAAAGATGTACTCGAATATGTGAAGGATAACGGCGTAAGATTCGTCCGCCTCGCCTTCTGCGATATATTCGGGCAGCTGAAGAATGTCTCGATATCGGCGGCGACGCTGGAGAAGGCCTTTGAGGAAGGAGTGAGATTCGATGCCTCTGCGATACGGGGCTTCCTGAATATCGAGGACTCGGACCTGCTGCTCTTTCCCGACCCTGAAACGCTTATGCCCCTTCCATGGAGGCCTGTTGACCACGGGAGCGTGATAAGGCTCTACTGCTCCATCCACCATCCGGATCTGACACCGTTCGAAGGAGATGCAAGATACCTCCTGCGGAAAGAGGATGCCAGGCTGCGGAAGAGAGGCCTTCCAATGCTCGCGGGAACAGAGTGCGAGTTCTACCTCTTCCGCAGCAATGACAGCGGCGAGCCTACGCTTGAGCCGATGGATAAGGCGGGATACCTCGATGTCGCCCCAATGGATAAAGGAGAGAATATCAGGCGGGAGATATCGCTGATGCTGGAGGAGATGGGCATCTTCATCGACACCAGCCATCACGAGAAGGGACCTGGGCAGAATGAGATCGCATTCAGGCCAGAGCCTCTCCTGAGCGCGGCAGACCAGCTCATAACGTTCAAGTCTGCCACGAAGATGCTTGCCGCCCGATCCGGGCTCTACGCATCGTTCCTGCCGAAGCCGCTGTTCGATCAGTCAGGCTCAGGATTGCATATAAGCCTCTCATGCCGCAGGCCTGGCAGCTCATTCGACGAGCTTAGGGAGCATATGGCAGCAGGAATACTCTCCCACATACAGGAGATTACGCTGTTCCTGAACCCGGTAGCCAACTCATATGACAGATTCGGTCTCTTCGAGGCTCCCTGCTCGATCAGCTGGGGAACAGGCAACAGGGGGCTGCTGCTGAGGATGCCGGAGGTAAAGGCGGAAAGTGCCAAGCGCATAGAGGTACGATCAGCAGATCCCTCATGCAATCCATACCTTGCGCTCCTGCTGCTCTCGGCAGCTGCGGAGGAAGGAATAGAGAGGAAGCTGAGGCTTTCAGGGATAAAGGAAGGAGAAAGGCTCCCAGAGAACCTGCATGAGGCCATCGGAAAGGCACAGGATTCAGATTTCATCCGGATGCTCCTGCCTGAGCATCTAGTATCATGCTTCATATCCGCCAAGAGAGCCGATTGGGAGAGCGCCTCCTCCTCTGGCTATCCGAAGGTAACGGCAAGGGATATGGAATTCCTGGTGACGTAAGATGAGGATACTTGCCGTATCTGGCGGAGAAAGAAGCCTCGCCAGCATAGAGTCATTGATAAAGGAAGCCGGGGGCATCCCTTCTCCCGCTCTCTCAGGGTCGCAGGCAAGGCAGCGCGTGCTTGATGAAGAGTGGGATGAGGTGATCATAAACTACCCCCTTTCCGACGAATCGGGGCTTGAGCTGGCAAGGATGATACAAGATGAGACATCGATACAGGTAGTGATGCTCATACGGTCCGAAGATATGATCATGATCGGGGATGAGCTGCAGAAGGCAGGCGTCATAACGGTCGAGAAGCCAATCATAAGGCCGGTATTCATCCAGGCCCTGCATCTGGCGCTATCGATAAGAAAGAGGCTGATGCTTGCCGATGCCAGGATCGCAAGGCTCGAAAGGCGCATAGAGGATATGAAGATAGAGAGCAAGGCGAAGTGCCTTCTATCGCTCAGGCGCGGCATGAGCGAGGACCAGGGACACAGGGAGATAGAGAAGATGGCCATGGATAACAGGATTACGCTGCGTCAGGCCGCAGCAATGATACTCAGGGAGGAAAGCGATGTCTAAGCACATATTCGTGACAGGAGGAGTGGTATCCGGACTGGGAAAGGGCATAACAGCGGCAAGCCTTGGCAGGCTTCTCAAGAGCCGCGGGATAAAGGTCGCGGCACAGAAGCTGGATCCATATATGAACGTGGATCCCGGTACGATGAGTCCCCTGCAGCATGGTGAGGTATATGTCACTGACGATGGTGCGGAGACCGATCTTGACCTTGGCCATTACGAGCGCTTCATAGACGAGGATCTCAACAAGTTCTCCAATCTCACATCCGGACGCACGTTCTGGAACGTCCTGCAGAAGGAAAGGAACGGCGAGTATCTGGGTTCGACTGTACAGATCATTCCGCATGTCACGAATGAGATAAAGTCATTCATATATGCCCTTGGCGATAAGACCGGAGCCGATGTGGTGATCACCGAGATAGGAGGTACGATCGGCGATATCGAATCACAGCCGTTCCTGGAAGCCATACGGCAGATAAGCCATGAGACAGAGAGGGAGGATTGCCTATTCATACATGTGACGCTGGTTCCATATATCAAGTCATCAGGAGAGCATAAGTCAAAGCCCACGCAGCACTCGGTAAAGGAACTGATGGGCGCAGGCATCTTCCCTGATATCATCGTATGCAGGTCAGATGAGCCGATCGAGGAATCAGTTAAGGCGAAGATCGCGCTATTCTGCAACGTCAGGCGGGAATGCGTGATAGAGAACAGCACCGTACCGATCCTGTACGAGGCTCCTATGATGCTGCAGGAAGAGGGCATCGACGACATCGTCGTAAGGATGATGAGGCTTGGCGGACATGAATCAGACATGAGGGAGTGGAAGGCAATGCTCTATAGGGCAGAGCACTGCACGAGAGGCGTCAGGATCGCCATGGTCGGCAAGTATACGGAGCTCCATGATGCCTACCTGTCCGTAAACGAGGCGCTGAAGCATGCCGGATGGGCCCATCAGGCCTCTGTTGATATACGATGGGTCGATTCGGAGACATTCAGGGAAGAAGAGGTAAAGGATGTCGATGGCATTCTCATTCCCGGAGGATTCGGCTCCAGGGGCATCGAGGGAATGATAAAGGCCGCTACCTACGCCAGGGAGAACGGAGTCCCCTACCTCGGGATCTGCCTTGGCATGCAGATAGCAGTCATAGCCTTTGCCCGCTCTGTTCTCGGCTGGACGGATGCAGACTCGACAGAGTTCTCTCCAGACACGGAACACCCGGTGATAGCCTTGATGCCGGATCAGCGGGGAGAGATTCCGAAGGGCGGAACGATGAGGCTGGGGGCCTACCCATGCACCATACGCCATGGATCGATGATGGAAGGCATATACGGTACCGATTCGATATCCGAACGCCACAGGCACAGATATGAGTTCAATAATGAGTACCGCAATGTTTTCGAGGAGAACGGCATGAAGATGGCAGGAACAAGTCCCGATGATCATCTTGTGGAGGCTGTCGAGATACCGGAACATCCATTCTACCTAGGTGTCCAGTTCCATCCGGAATTCAAATCCCGTCCGAACAGGCCGCATCCAGCATTCCTCGCATTCATGGAGGCCTCACTCAAGAGGAACGAAGGCTGCTGACAGCTCTCCGTCAGTCAGATAGAACGAGGCTACGCCTCCCCTGTCATCAGGATAGGGGTAAAGGCGCAGCCTCTTCTTTCCATAAAGGCATTCCATCGTACCGTCTGAAGGAATGAAGGAAAGCACGACCTCACCCATGGAGAATAGAAGCTCCGCTCCTTTCCCCCGCTCCGTGCGTATCGTGAAGGACGGAGATGAAAGCATCCGGGATATCTCATCCCTATCGGAATCGATTACCCGCCAGACCTGTCCATCCATCACGCTGGAAACCGCTTCAAGGCTATCTGCATCAAGGCATGGCGGCTCTCCGTAAGGGGACAGGAAAAGAAAGCCTAGGATCAGGCTGCCGATCAGTACGATGATGATTGAGAATGCGGCTATCATGCGACGGACCGGGAAGGAAGATGTAAGAGTTCCCTTATCCTTTCCCTTCAGGGCTATGCCATTGATAGAATCCCTAAGGCCCTTAAGCACATCCTCTATTCCAGATCCATTCATGGAATGATGATGGCTCCCATATTCCCCAAGTCAAGCATGAATTAATGCCAACGAGTGGAATACATTGAATATAATTATTTGTATTGGAAAATATTGTAGATATAAATCCTGTTATATTTGCCTCTGGGTCATCGCTATGATAAAATAATTGGAATAAAGGAGTGAAGATGAAGCTTATCCTAGCAATAATACAGTCGGCAGATGAGACCGATACGGTACAGGAGCTTAACAGCCAGGGGTTCTTCGTGACCAAGCTATCGACTACGGGAGGCTTCCTGAAGGCAAAGAACACCACGCTTCTCATCGGAACGGAAGATGACAAGGTTGATTCTGTTATCGATACCCTCAAGAAGTTTGCAGGGCACAGGATGCAGCTCAGCCCGGTCACAGGTGCTGATATGCGCATATTCTCCCACACAGGCTCAAACATGGTAGAGGTACCGGCAGGAGGCTGTGTCGTATTCGTACTGGATATAGATAAGGCTGAGAAGTTCTGAGCTGCCATCACGGAAAGCGAGCAGGGCTTCCCTGCTCTTTTCTTTATTTTCCATGGGAGTATCGAAGAAGAATCGGCAGAGGCAATCTGAATCAGCATTAGAAATACAACGCCGCCGGCGCATCATCGCAGAGAAGGCGATGCTATCAGGGAGCTGCGGCTGGATGGCATCGAAGATCGGACATGATGGCACAAGCGGCCGGATAACAAAGGAGCCTGATCAAAAGGCTCCCATCAATACCAGTTCAAAGGAAATATCATCGACCGGCAATCCCGTATAACTTGGAGCTGATGGGACTCGAACCCACCACTTTCAGATTGCGAACCTGACGCTCTACCAGATGAGCTACAGCCCCGTACCGCTATATTCAACACGCTTTGGGCATCTCTGTCAATCAAGCATCAGTAAATCTGCCTCAAATCTTTTATACGCAATGGAGTCAACCTGAACCAGGAATGCAGCAACAAGCAAAAACAATCCTACGATAGGCAGTGATGGCGTCATCCCTGATAAAGGCTGCAGACATGCCATCTCTCCTCCACCCTGCAGATAGCGGAATAGTGAGACTTATCTATGGTAGCTATCATGTAGGTAGTAATCATATCCCCCACCGTTACTTCATACTGTTTTGACATAGTGTTTATTGACATTTTTCATAGAACTGTCAAAATATTCGCATCAAACACCATAGGAGTCATGAAATGACAGAGAAAGAAGTATTCGATGCAATCGTGGAACTTATCGCAGAGCGCACTGACTGCAATCCTGCAGACATCAAGAACGAAAGCACATTCAAGGATCTTGGGATCGACTCCCTTGACACCGTAGAGCTGATGATGGGTCTCGAGGATAAGCTGAACACCACCATCGAGCTTGATCAGAAGATCGAGACCGTAGGTGATCTCGTATCATTCATCGTCTCTAAGTAAGGAGCGAAGATGATCGTCACCCCTATCACGGAGATGCTAGGAATCAAGTACCCTGTCTTCCAGGGCGGCATGGCCTGGATAGCCGATGGCACCTTGGCTGCCGCGGTATCGAACGGAGGGGGACTTGGAATCATAGCGGCAGGAAATGCACCTGCCGACTATGTCCGCAATGAAATCAGGACAGCCCGCTCGCTGACAGACAAGCCTTTCGGCGTGAATATCATGCTGATGAGTCCGTATGCCGATGAAGTCGCCGCAGTCGCGGCAGACGAGAAGGTTGCAGTAGTGACCACCGGGGCCGGAAATCCTTCGAAATACATGGCCTCATGGAAGGATGCGGGAATAAAGGTGATTCCCGTAGTGGCGTCCACTGCAATGGCAAAGCTCATGACGAGGCTCGGGGCAAGCGCACTGATCGCTGAGGGCGGAGAGAGCGGAGGCCATGTCGGAGAGCTTACCACGATGGTACTGGTACCGCAGGTATGCGACTCGACTGATCTTCCGGTAATCGCGGCAGGCGGCATCGCGGATGGCCGTGGTGTCGCAGCGGCATTCATGCTCGGCGCAGTCGGGGTACAGATGGGAACCCGCTTCCTCTCTGCAAGGGAATGCTCCATCAGCGACACCTATAGAGAGAAGATCCTCAAGGCAGGGGACCTCTGTACGATGGTCACAGGCAAGAGGCTGGGACATCCGGTAAGAAGCCTCAGGACTCCATTTGCACGCAATTATGCGAAGGCTGAATACAGCGACATCAGCGACGAGGAGCTTGAGAAGATGGGAGTCGGAGCGCTCAGGAAAGCCGTCAAGGACGGAGACAGCGAGAATGGCTGCTTCCTGGCAGGACAGATCGCCTCCGTAGTCAATAAGGTCGAAAGCGCCGCGGATATCGTACGCTCGGTCATCGAAGAGGCAGAGCCGGTACTGAAGGGAGCAGCCAGATGGATAAGATAGCATTCGTATTCTCAGGCCAGGGGGCACAGTATCCTGGCATGGGAAAGGAGATAATGGAAGCCTCCCCTGCCGCAGCGGCAGTATTCGACAGGCTTGAGGCAGCAATGCCCGGCATAAAGGCCCTCTGCTTCGAATCAACGAAGGATGAGCTGCTGGAGACAAGCAATACCCAGCCTGCGATGTTCGCCGTAGAGACAGCGA
This sequence comes from uncultured Spirochaetaceae bacterium, assembly GCA_944389145.1. Lineage (GTDB taxonomy): Bacteria > Spirochaetota > Spirochaetia > Sphaerochaetales > Sphaerochaetaceae > Ornithospirochaeta. The sequence continues at coordinate 105,465 of CALXLH010000003.1, read as the reverse complement.
CAGCCGCAGCCCTTTCAGAGATCGGCATCAAGGCAGATGCCGCCGCAGGCTTCTCCCTTGGAGAGATGGCCGCGCTGGTATATGCAGGAGTGGTCTCGCTCGAGGACGGCTTTGCCCTTGTCCGCGAAAGAGGCCGCCTGATGCAGGAGGAAGCCGGAAAGCACAAGGCTGCGATGAGCGCGGTGCTGAAGCTGTCTCCAGAGAAGGTCGAGGAGATCGCATCCCGGTTCGAAGGCGTATATCCGGTCAATTACAACAGCCCGGGGCAGACCGTAGTTTCCGGAACTATCGAGGCCCTTCCCGCATTCGAGGAACAGGTAAAGGAAGAAGGCGGAAGAGCCATGAGGCTCAGTGTCGGCGGAGGCTTTCACTCGCCGTTCATGGCGGAGGCAGCCAGGAAGTTCGCTTCCACGCTCGAAGGCTATGGATTCAATACCCCGTCTATCACGATTTATTCAAACGCGACAGGCAAGGCCTATGAGGGAAGCATCAAGGAGCTTCTTTCCAGGCAGATCTCATCTCCCGTCAGATGGGAAGCGATCGTCAGAGGAATGATCGGAAGCGGCATAGCCACATTCATCGAGATCGGGCCAGGCTCAACGCTTACAGGACTGATCAGGAAGATAGACAGCTCGGTAAGATGCTTCAACGCAGCAGACAGGGCCGGGCTTGAGAAGATCAAGGCGGAGATATGATGCAGATCTCAGGAAAGAACGCGATAGTGACTGGCGCATCAAGAGGCATAGGAAGGGCTACGGCCCTCCGCCTTGCCTCCCTTGGCGCGAATATTGCCGTCATCTATAGCGGCAACGAGGCCGCAGCGGCAGAGACGGTCGGAAAGTGCATCGGGCTTGGCGTAAGCGCGAAGGCATACAGATGCGACGTCTCCTCTGCAGAGGAAACCAGGAACGTGGTGCAGGAGATCCGCAAGGACTTCGGCAGCGTCGAGATACTGGTGAATAATGCAGGAATCACGAAGGATGGGCTGATTGCCTTCATGAAGGAAGAAGACTTCGACAGGGTGATAGACGTGAACCTCAAAGGAGCCTTCAACATGATCCGCAGCACCGCGGCCCTCATGCTGCGCTCGAAGTGCGGCAGGATCGTCAACATAAGCTCTGTCTCAGGCATCATGGGCAATGCAGGACAGGCAAACTACTCCGCTTCAAAGGCAGGAGTGATCGGACTCACGAAGTCCGTAGCGAGGGAACTCGCATCCAAGGGCATAACATGCAACGCAGTCGCCCCTGGCTTCATAGAGACAGATATGACCCGGGACATCCCGGCAGAAGATAATCCCCTCCTCTCCTCCATCCCGCTCGGGCATATGGGAAAGGCAGAGGATGTGGCAGATGCAGTAGCCTTCCTTGTCTCATCTGACTACATAACAGGCGAGATACTCAAGGTCGATGGCGGCATCGCGATGTAAGGAGAGAATATGAACGGAGAGATAAGAAGAGTCGTAGTCACCGGACTTGGGGCCATAACACCAGTAGGGAACAGCGTGAGCGAGGCATGGGCATCGCTCACAGAAGGCAGATGCGGTATCGGGCCGATAACCCTTTTCGACACTGCCGATTTCAAGGCGAAGCTGGATGCTGAAGTCAAGGACTTCAATCCTCGCGATTACATGGAGAAGGCTGAGACGCTTCGTTCTGACCGCTATGCACAGTATGCAATCGCGGCAGCCACGCAGGCAGTCGAGGAAAGCGGAGTGATCGGAACGCTCCCGCCGGAGCGCATCGCAGTATACTTCGGTACAGGCATAGGAGGTATCCAGACCTTCCAGACAGAGACGAAGAAGCTCCTGGATAGAGGGCCTAGCCGCGTCTCCCCTTTCTTCGTTCCCATGATGATTGCCAATATGGCCTCCGGAATGATCGCGATACGCTATAACTGCCAAGGTGCGGCAATGCCTTCGGTAACGGCATGTGCCTCCGGCTCGAATGCGATCGGAGAGGCGCTGAGGGTCATCAGGCATGGCTATGCCGATGCGGTAATCACAGGCGGAGCGGAGGCTGCCATAACAGAGAGCGGAGTCGCTGGCTTCGTGAACATGCAGGCCCTTTCCACCGCAACCGATCCAAATGCCGCATCCCTTCCCTTCGACAAGAGGCGCGCTGGCTTCGTGATCGGAGAAGGCGCAGGAGCATTGGTGCTGGAAGAGTATGAGCATGCGAAGGCAAGAGGCGCGAGGATATATGCGGAGATCACAGGATACGGCTCGACATGCGACGCTTATCATATCACAGCACCAAGGCCGGATGCAGACGGAGGCCGCCGTGCGATGGTAGAGGCTATGGATGAGTCCGGATACAAGGATTCAGATACCGTATACATCAATGCCCATGGGACAGGCACGCCGCTCAATGATAAGGCAGAGACCCTCGCGATCAAGACAGCCCTCGGCGAGGAAGCCGCAAGAAGGGCATACATCAGCAGCACTAAGTCGATGACAGGGCATATGCTTGGCGCAGCCGGAGCCATCGAGGCCATCGCCTGCATCAAGACGCTTGAGACAGGCATCATCGCGCCGACGATCAACCTCCTCGAGAGCGATCCTGACTGTGACCTCAACTACTGCCCGAACACGGCAGTCAAGGCAGATATCACACTGGCGCTTTCCAACTCGCTCGGATTCGGCGGGCATAATGCCTGCCTAGCATTCAGGAGGATCTGATGAAGGAAGAGGATATCCGCAAGTACGCGTCCCTTATGAAGGAACTGGAACTGACCGGGCTTGAGATAGAGATGGATGGCGGCAAGGTCAGGATGGAGAGATCCTCGGGAATTGCCTCTCCCCAGGTAGCCTATCAGGTGGCAGCAGAGGCTCCTAAGGCAGATAAGGCCGACGAGGAAGAAGCTGCAGGAGAACCTGTTACAAGCCCGATGGTCGGCGTGTTCTACTCCGCACCGGCGGAGAACTCCGAACCATTTGTCAAGGTAGGGACGAAAGTCAGGAAGGGTGAGACGATCTGCATCATCGAAGCCATGAAGCTCATGAATGAGATCAAGGCAGAATTCGACGGCATCGTCGAAGCGATCTCCGCGAAGAACGGACAGGTGGTAGGCTTCGGAACGGAGCTGTTCCGCATCAGGAGAAGCTGATGAACAGGGAAGAGATCATGAAGATACTGCCGCATCGCGACAGCATGCTCCTGCTGGATGAGGTGGAGAGGATTGAAGATACGGCTCATGGCATGTACAGGGTGAAGGGAGACGAGTTCTTCCTCCGTGGCCACTTCCCCGGCTCTCCAATCGTCCCGGGAGTGATACTCTGCGAGATACTCGCCCAGTCAGCGTGCGTGCTTCTTACGGACAAGATGACAGAGAATGCCATTCCCGTATATGCAGGCCTTGATAAGGTACGCTTCCGCTCTCCTGTCCTTCCCGGGGATGAGTTCAGGACCGAATGCCGCATAACGAAGGCACGCCATCCGTTCTATTTCGGAGAGGGAAAAGGATACGTCGGCGACAGGCTATGCGTCTCTGCCGAGTTCTCATTTGCGATAACAGAGAAGAAGGAGGGCTGATGTTCTCGAAGATCCTTATCGCAAACAGAGGAGAGATAGCCGTCAGGATCATCCGTGCCTGCAAGGAGATGGGAATCTCCACGGTTGCCATCTACTCTGAGGCAGACAGGAATGCGCTGCACGTGGCTCTCGCCGATGAGAACATATGCATAGGCCCCGCTCCGGCAAAGGACAGCTACCTTAATGAGGAGAGGATCATAAGCGCGGCACTGGCCACGAAGGCGAACGCTATCCATCCCGGATATGGATTCCTGTCGGAGAACCCCCACTTCGCGACGCTCTGCCGCGATAACGGCATAGCATTCATCGGACCGACGGCCGAGGAGATGAACAGGCTTTCAGATAAGACAGGGATGAAGAGGCTGGCGGCAAAGGCCGGATTGCAGACCATTCCCGGAACAGCGCCTCTTGCCGATATCGAAGAGGCCTTGGAAGCAGCGGAGAGGATAGGATACCCAGTGATGCTCAAGGCCAGATCCGGCGGAGGCGGAAGAGGTATCAGGCTTGCAGAGAGTCCGGAGGATATCAGGAGCATGTTCCAGGGAGCCGTCGCAGAGGCAGAGGCCGCATTCGGCGATGGAGCCGTATACCTTGAGAAATGCATCAAGCCGGCCCATCATATCGAGGTGCAGATACTAGCCGATGAGGGCGGCAATGTCATTGCTCTCGGCGAACGCGACTGCTCGATCCAGCGCCATCATCAGAAGCTGATCGAGGAAACGCCCTCCCCTGCAGTATCAAGGGAAAAGAGGCGCAAGCTCCTCGAGACAGTCGAGATAGCGATCAGGAAGATAGGCTACACCGGAGCCGGAACGCTTGAGTTCCTTATGGATAACGATGGCAACTTCTGGTTCATGGAGATGAACGTAAGGCTGCAGGTCGAGCATGGAGTCACTGAGATACTCACAGGAATAGACCTCGTGAAGTGGCAGATAAGGATCGCGGCAGGCGTTCCCATCGACTTCACCCATGATGACGTGAGATTGTCCGGATCGGCCATCGAATGCAGGATCAATGCCCTTAACACGGGACATATCGATCTTGTCCATATCCCAGGAGGTCCGTTCGTGCGCTTCGATACCTTCATGGAAAACGGTACGGACATAACCCCATACTACGATTCGCTTCTGGGAAAGCTGATCGTCTACTCCCGTAATCGCGAAGGCGCAATAAGGAAGATCAGGGCATATCTCTGCGAGCTCGTGGTTGATGGCATCGATACGAATCTAGAGGAACAGCTCTCCATACTGAGCGATCCGAGATTCACATCCGGCCATTACGATACGGATTTCATGGAGAGCAGATGATATGCCAAGTCTGAAGTTCCTCTTCAAGCCGCAGAACGAGCTGGAGAAGAGAGGCAGGAAGACCGCACCGCTTTACGGAGAGCCGGAAAAGACCTGTCCTAACTGCCATCGTACGCTGACGATAAGCACGCTGGAGAAGACAACGGGAGTCTGCTCATGCGGCTACCATTTCAGGATGGGGGCAAGGGAAAGGCTGGACTTCATCGCGGATAAGGATTCCTTCTATGAGCTGTTCGCTGACATAGCGAGCTCCGATCCCCTCTCCTTTCCTGGATATCAGGAGAAGCTGAGGAAGGCAGAGAATGCCTCAGGAAGCAAGGAATCCGTCGTGACTGGAACCTGCACCATAGGGGGAGAGAAATGCGCGCTCTTCATCATGGACCCATTGTTCATGATGGGAAGCATGGGAGCCGCGACCGGGGAGAAGATCACCCGCCTCTTCGAATATGCGACAGGCAATGATCTTCCGGTAGTGGGCTTCACCGTCTCAGGAGGAGCCAGGATGCAGGAAGGGATGCTGTCGCTGATGCAGATGGCGGCAACCAGCGCCGCCGTAAGGCGCCATGGCAGCAAGGGACTCTTCTATCTGACGGTCCTAACGGATCCGACGACAGGAGGAGTTACCGCCAGCTTCGCCATGGAAGGAGACATCATAATGGCAGAGCCCGGAGCGACTGTCGGATTTGCCGGGGCCCGTGTCGTGGAACAGACGACAAGGCAGCCTCTTCCAAAGGGGTTCCAGACAGCAGAGTCCATGCTGGAACATGGGTTCATCGACACGATCGTACCCCGTAAGGATGAGAAGGAAGCGATACGCCTGCTGCTGGCGCTGCACAGGAGGGATCATGGGAAGGGCTTATGATATCGTCCGCATCGCACGCTCAGGCAGCCGTCCGACCGGAGCAGATTACATACGAGGGATATTCTCTCCATTCATCGAGCTTCATGGAGACAGGCGCTTTGCCGATGATCCCGCGATATTCGCAGGAATCGGGATACTCGGAGGACAGGCAGTCACCGTCATCGCGATAGATAAGGGACACGATACCGAGGAACGGACCCGGAGGCATTTCGGGGCACCGGAACCTGAAGGCTACAGGAAGGCGCTTCGGCTGATGAAGCAGGCAGAGAAGTTCCACCGCCCCATCGTAACGTTCATCGACACCTCAGGCGCATACTGCGGGGTAGATGCGGAAGAGCGGGGACAGGGCGAGGCCATCGCCGAGAGCATCATGGAGATGATCGATCTCGACACGCCGACGATAGCTATCCTCATCGGAGAGGGTGGAAGCGGAGGGGCCCTCGCGCTCGGAGCGGCTGACAGGGTCTGGATGATGGAGAACGCCGTCTATTCAGTGATATCCCCGGAAGGATGCGCGAGCATTCTCTGGAAGGATGCGGCGAAGGCGGCAGACGCAGCAGACGGGCTCAGGCTTACAGCCGATGACGCGCTCTCATTCGGCATTGCCGAGGAAGTGATCAGCGAGGACGGACTTGGAGGAAAGGCGTTCTACGCAAGGCTGGGAGAGAAGATAGAGAGAGAGCTCAGGGAGCTTGCGGAGCAGAAGGACCTGCGTCAGGCAAGATATGAGCGCTTCAGGTCATTCGGCAGGAAATACACGGAGAGAAGATGAGCATATACAGCGAATACTGCAAGGAAACGATAGATGAGAACGGTTCTCTTGTAGATATAAACATCAGCTGGCCGGAGAACTTCAACTTCGGCTATGATGTACTGGACAGGATCGCAGCCCGCACTCCTGGCAAGCGTGCCCTCGTGTGGTGCAACACGGAGAACGAGGAGCATATATTCACATTCGAGGATATCAGGAGAGAGAGCAACAAGACTGCAAACGTATTCCTCAAGGCAGGGATAAGGAAGGGCGACAAGGTAATGGTCGCGCTTAAGAGGCATTACGAATACTGGTTCGTGGCGATGGCGCTCTGCAAGATCGGAGCGGTGATGATCCCGGTAACGCACATGCTCACCGTTCCTGATTTCCGCTACCGCTTCTCATGCGCGGCAGTAAAGGCAATCATCGTCACGCCGCAGAATGGCGTGGCAGAAAATGTCGAGAAGGCACTTGAGGGAAGCGGACAGTCCCCTATCCTGTGGACCGTGCAGAAGGACATGGCAGGATGGCGCAACCTCACGGCGGAGACAGCAGCCAAAAGCGATCAGCTTGAGCGTATAGAGACCAGGGATACCGATCCTATGCTCCTATACTTCACGTCAGGAACCACCGGGTATCCAAAGGGTGTCATACACGACTATACCTACCCGCTGGCACATATCGTCACGGCAAGATACTGGCAGGAGGCCTATGATGGCGGCCTGCACTTCACCGTCGCTGAGACAGGATGGGCAAAGGCCTCATGGGGAAAGCTCTACGGGCAATGGCTTGTCGAATGCGCCGTGATGGTATTCGACTTCGACAACTTCGATCCCAAGCAGCTGGTGACGATCATCAACCGCTATGGAGTAACATCCTTCTGCGCGCCGCCCACGATATACAGATACCTCGTGAGGAAGGGAACGCCTGATACGCCGACGCTTCGACATGCCTCGACAGCCGGAGAGTTCCTCTCTCCCGACATCTTCAACAGATTCACAGAGAGGACAGGGCTCGTCCTCCACGAAGGGTACGGACAGACAGAGACTGCCTTGATAGCAGCAAACTTCCGCGGCCAGAAGGCAGTGGACGGCTCGATGGGAAGGCCATCGCCTCTGTATGACGTGAGGATCGTAAACCGCGACGGTTCCCCCACTCCATGCGGAGAGGTCGGAGAGATCGTGCTCGTACCGAAGGACGGGAAGAAGCCGCTGGGAGTATTCGTCACCTATCTCGATAACGAGGAGCTATATAAGAAGGCATGGAGAGGCGGTGTCTACCACACGGGAGATGCCGCATGGCAGGATGAGGATGGCGCTATCTGGTTCCATGGCCGCTTCGATGACATCATCAAGAGCGGCGGATACCGCATCGGACCATATGAGATAGAGAACATCCTCGTAGAGCATCCTGCAGTGTTCGAATGCTCGGTAGTAGGCATTCCCGATCCCCTGCGCGGTCAGGCAATAAAGGCTTTCGTCGTTCCCTCCAAGGGATACGAACCCTCGAAGGAGCTCGATAAGGAGATCAAGGAATACTGCAACTCACGCATGGCCGAATACAAATGGATACGTACGATTGAATTCGTATCAGAGATGCCAAAGACCATCAGCGGCAAGATACGCAAGTCAGAGCTGAGGAAGCAGGGCTGAGAAGGAGCAGGCTACGGCCTGCTTTTCTCTTCAAGGGATAAGGCAGCTTTTCCTTTTCCGTCCAAGGATTTCCATGTAACATTTCCTTATACACGACAAGGAGGATGCTCATGAAGAAGGACGCTGGCCTCATTGACAGGATAAGGAGGCTGGTGATACTCCACCATGATGAGGAAAGGACGATAGAAGAGGATGGAACGATGATAGAGGTAATCCCTCTATGGAAGTGGCTTCTATCGGATAACAGGATTTTCTGATTACCCGATAATCAGCAATATGATCAGGAGGGCGGCAACGGCGATGAAAGCAAGGAACAGGTGCTGTACCACCTTTGGAAAGCCATCAGCTTCCTTATCCCTTTCCTCCTCATATTCCATGTCTGATTCCGAGTATCGCAGATCTTTCATAATCATCAAGAAGGCCTTACCCGTTCGGATAAGGCCCTGTGGATGAGCTTAGAACTCCCAGCCGATTCCAAGGTGTGGAAGCGGTATGTCGATCTCAAAGGTCTTGCCGAAGTTGTTATCTCCGAACTCACCCATATCGAAGCGCAGTCCCGTTCCGACACGGACGAACATCGAGGAAGAGACATGGAAGTCGAAATCGATAGTCGCGAAGATCTCGAAGCCGACGCCGCCGCTTCCGAACGTGAACTTAGGACCGACGCCAAGGATCATGCTCGTGCTGCTGCTGAGCCAATCCTGATAGGCATAGCCGACACCGAGGCCGAACTCTACCGAAGACCCCTCGCTGAACGGATTGACCTCCACAAGCATTCCATGGCCGTTATTGAAATCCATATCGAGCTCAGCATCAATGTTGAAGAGGAACTTTGTCTGTACGTCTCCCTTAGGAGCTGTCTTGCTGAACTGCAGTCCCGCAGATGTATCCTGTCCTATCACAGCCTTGAAATCCACGGCGAAGAGGGCGGTGGACACGATAAGCAGCATAGCTGCCAGGACCATGAGCTTTCTTTTCATGGGAACCTCCTATGTATCTTCCCTGATAATCCTCCAAACACGGAGAATATTCAATCGGCTGATGTATCGTGAAGCACTCTGAGAGCATTCTTCTCCTTCATCTTATCTATGACCGATAGCGCCATCCCTCTCCTCTCAAGCGCTTCGAAGAGAAGGTGGAAATAATCAGGAGAAGGTATCTCAAGCCGGCCGCCGATACCATCGAAATCAGAGCCGATGGCAAGGACATCCTCTCCACCGACCTTATAGATATGCTCCACATGGCGTACCATGTCGGCGATACGGCTCTCGGCATCCTCCTCCCTAGTCCCTTCCGGGATATCATAAAGGAATGCCGGACAGAGATTGAGTCCCATTACCCCGCCCTTATCGGCAAGGGCACGGATCATCTCATCGGAAAGGTTGCGAGGAACATCTGTCACGGCACGGGCATTGGAATGAGTCGCCATGAAAGGCTTATGCGAGGCCCTGACGACATCCCAGAAGCCACCATCGCTAAGATGCGATACATCTATCGCGATGCCTAGCCTCTCGCACTCGGCTATCGCATCGAATCCCTTTGCCTTCAGGCCGCGTCCCATGATATCCCTGTCGAGTGAGTTGGGATAGCAGAGCTCATTCTCGAAGTTCCATACGAGGCCGAAGATCAGGACACCCCACTCCCTAAGCGTCTCCAGCCTTTCCAGACGGCCCTCGATAGAGGCGCCCTCCTCCGTGGTGAGGATTGCCTTGGGAGAGCCATCATACTCGCCTATGTCCCTGATCTGCGGAATGCCTGAGAGGGACAGCTCCGAAAGGAAGCGGTCATGAAGGGCGTTAAGCGTCTCCCAGGGCCTGATGCTGCCATCGTTATGGACGAAGAGAGCCAGGCATTGGGCGCCAACTCCGCCCTTCTCCATCCTATCGCGGCTTATGCTGAAGGGATTATCGATAAGATTCGCCTCAGGCTTCTCACGCAGAAGGCGGGAAATCGTATCTGAATGTAGGTCTATCATCTTCTTTCCTTGCCAAGAAGGAGACCGAGAGACTCCCTATAGATAGCAACAGGAAGCCCTGGTACGGGCCCTGAAGCAGCATAGTAGCAGTACCAGGTACCTTCGTTCTCCTTGTATCTGATATCGCAGGAGGAGATGACATGAGATGCCCATCCGTCAAGAGGAGAGAGCTGCATCGTCATGACATCCTCCCAGTCATTTCCATCGAGGCTCCTCATCAGGATCATCGCGGAACGTACTGCATCATTCTCATCATCATAGAACAATGGACAGCAGACAGCGCCAAGGCCATCCGAGCATGGCACGATCCTTACGCTGCCCATGGCGAGGCTGCGATACATCGAGGCCGGATCAGGCTCCAGAACAGGCAGGGGAAGCGGCTCATATGGCCCTTCTATATCATGGCCATCTGCATAGGCAAGGTAGGCGATCGAGGACGGCATGGCTTCATAGAGCCTGGACTCCCCCGCACCGAAATACAGCCTGTAGCGGCCCTGCCACTGAACCAGCTGCGGCCTGTAAAGCCGACCTTTCCCCCCTCTGTACGATGAATAATGCACATCGGAGGCCTCAAGGAGGGCTATCGGATCGGACCAGGATGCAAGATCGGTAGAGCTTGAGAGCATTATGGAAGATGGACATGAGCGTATATGGCGGCCTTTCCTCTCCGTCTCATACAGAAGGTAATAGACGCTTCCTTCCCGGTATATCGAAGGAGAGCGGCCGAAGAGGACAACAGAATCCTCACGCTTCCATTCCAGCCCGGATGTCGATGTAAAGTGATCTATTCCTGCCACGGTCTCAGCGAAGAGATGCCAGAGCGAGTCAGGGGACTCATCGGGAAGCAGGAACGCCGGAGAGCCCAGCCGAGGATAAGGATAGGCGCTCACGGTGGCAATCGGCTCATCGTTGAATGAGTACCAGTATGTATCCTCTAGCCTCGCAAGCGGAACGGCACGCACTCAGTCATCCCTTCGTCTTACGTTTCTCTTTGATGTGAACAGCGGATCGAGCTTATCTTCCAGGCTGAACCTGACGGTCGCCCATCTGATAAGCCGTGAATATATGAAGAACGATCCGAAGATCGAAAGGCCGAATACGAGTATGAGCATGAGAGGCATGAGGCTCTCAGATGAGGGTACGTACGAAACTATAAGGCCCATGGCAACGAAGCCTATTATCAGGAAAAGCAGGAGCAGCACCAGGTTAACCAGCGTTGCGACAAGCATGAACAGCAGGGAATTAGTCTTCTTAGACACCGTTATCCTTCCTCCTTGACTCCCCTACCGCAAGCGAGACAAGCAAGGCTATCACGGAGAGGACTACAGCAGCATCAGCGATATTATAAGTCGGGAATCGTTCCATCCCGAACCATCCATAGTTATTCGTAGAGATCCAGTCCACGACCCGGAGCGAGCGGAAGAGGCGGTCGATCATATTGCCGATTCCCCCTCCCAGGATTCCTGCGAGGCACCATCTCTGGAAAGGCGTCGTCTCCTTCTCGAAGCGGCGCGACACGATCGCGGCTGCGATGAGTGCGAGGATGGCGATAGGAAGCAGTACGAACACGATGTACTTGACAGGCTCAGGCAGCGACGCGCCGAACGAGAACGCCACGGCATCATTGCGTACATGGCATATCCAGAGAAAATCGGAAAAGAACGATGCAGCGACCGTCCCTTCGGGAATATAGCGGACGACCAAGGCCTTCGAAACCTGGTCAAGCGCTATGATCATAAGCGTCAATATGAAAGGCCTGTATCTCCTCAAAGCCCGGTACCTGCCTCGATGAAAACAGTATCGATACCCCATTCGGCCTTCGTAAGCCTTTCCAGGGCCTTCACTCCGAACACCTCGCTCTGGTAATGCCCGCCGGCAAGGACGTTGATGCCGTTCTCCTTGGCCGCATGGTAGATCTCATGGGGAGCGACTCCCGTTATCAGGAGATCGAGCCCTTCATCTATCGCCTCATATATATCATCACCGCCCTCGCCGCTGACGATTCCGACAGAGGACACCATGTCTGGACCGAACTTCAGCACCTCCGTCCCGCTTTCGGGAGTGAACGAAAGAAGCCTTGCTATCTCCGGGACGGTCATCGGGAATGGGAGCGATCCCTTATATCCTATGTTCCGGCCATGGAACTGGGCAAACGGATCGAATGCGGTCATGCCAAGGCGCAGCGCGATCTGCGCATTGTTTCCCAGAAGAGGATGCGCGTCGAGAGGAAGATGGACCGCGAAGAGAGACAAGCCCCCATCGATAGCTCTCTTCACCCTTCGGTAATGAGCGCCTCTTATCGCTATCGGCTCACCCCAGAAGAGCCCATGATGCACTACCAGGACATCAGCGCCTTCATCTATGGCCCTGTCTATCGTCTCGAATGAGGCATCGACCGCGAATGCGGCCTTGCCCAGCTCCCTGTCGGGAGTCTCGATCTGAAAGCCGTTGAGGGACTTATCGAACGGGAATGAGGATATATCGAGCCTTGTCCAAAGCTCCTTTCCATACTCGCTGACGAACATATGCAGAGTATAATTCGTTGACATGAAATATTCCACTCTTTACACTTTTCCGCGATGATGCGGGAACTTGGTCCAGAGGAGCTGAGGCTTTCATACTCCTCATACTCATTCAGTGATGTTCCTCCAGGAACGGCTATCATAGGACAGGAAAAGGCCATAGGGCTCCTATCCCTCGGGCTGAGGACAGACAGGATAGGATACAATATCTTCCTTTCAGGAGATGACGGCTCCGGACGCCTTACGGCAGTGATGGAGGAGATCGGCAAGATAGACAAGGACACATCAGGGCTCATGGATGTGGCATATGCCTACTCCGGAGACAGGTCGCGCCCTGCGGTCCTGCTCTTCCAGAAAGGCAAGGCCCGGGATTTCCAGGATGATCTCATAGCCCTCGGGCAGGGACGCATGAGCCATGGAGCGATAGAGAGCAGATGGAACGATGAGCGCATCAAGGCATTCCTGCGGACGCTTCCTGCCTATCAGGAAGATGAGGACGCCTACCGCCTTAATATCGTCATAGACAGCGGGAAGACCTCCAAGAGGCCTACGATCATCGAGGCCCATCCCTCCCATAAGTCGCTCTTCGGCCTCGCTGACAAGGAAAGCTCCTCCCATCTCTCGATAAGGATCGGATCATATCAGGCGGCGGCAGGGGGATTCCTTATCCTCACGGCTGAGGAAGTCGCAGAGGATGGGGAGCTATGGAAGACGCTCAAGCGATACATCGAGATGACGCATCGCGCACTCACCTCACCCGACGTGCAGGGAGAGATGATAGGATCGATCAGGCCGCAGCCGATACCGCTCATGACGAAGGTCATACTCATCGGCAACGAGAACACATACGACAAGCTGATGGAGAAGGATGGGAAGTTCATACGCTATTTCCGCATCGCGCCGGAGTTCGACTCCACGATGGATGCGGACAGGCGGAACATCGAAGGCACCGTAGGATACCTCAAGGCCGTCGGACGCGGATTCCTGCCTATCGAGGACTCAGCGTTCTCAGAGATACTCCGCCACTCATCATGGATCGCGGAGGACAGGTCGAAGCTCTCCACCGAGCTTTCGCTCCTCGGAGATCTCCTTGAGGAATCTAACGATGAAGCGGAAAGCAGCGGCCATAACAGGATCGATGGCGACGATGTGAAGGCTGCACTGGCCCGGCGGGACTGGTATGCTTCACTCTCTGAGGAGAAGATAAACAGCGAGATCCGGTCGGGAGAGATGGTCATCGCCCTAGAGGGAATGAAGATCGGAATCGTCAACGGACTTGCGGTGATGGACAGAGGAACCTCATCGTTCGGCACCCCTGCAGTCATATCCGTAGCGGTAGCTCCCGGCAGCGAGGGGATTGTCAACATAGAGCATGAGGCAGGACTCTCCGGAGGAATACACGATAAGGGCCTGCTGATACTCGAGGGCTATCTCCGCCACCGCTATGCGAAGACCTTTCCCCTGTCGCTCTATGCCGGCATCTGCTTCGAGCAGAGCTACGCGGAAGTCGATGGGGACAGCGCCTCGCTTGCAGAGCTTTACGCGCTTCTATCAGCGATCGGAGATATCCCCATCAGGCAGGATATCGCAGTGACCGGATCGGTAAGCCAGATGGGAGCGCTTCAGCCTGTCGGAGGCATCAACGAGAAGATAGAGGGATTCTTCCACGCCTGCTCGGCGGTGGGACTTACGGGAACGCAGGGAGTGATCATACCGGAACAGAATGTCTCATCGCTCATACTCGATGAGGATGTGGAGAAGGCCGTGGCGGAAAGGCGCTTCCACATCTATGCGATATCAGAGCTTGACGAAGGGATGGAACTGCTGTCAGGAATGCGCCGCGGCACACGCGACAGACGCTCAGCGTTCCCTCCTGGGAGCCTCAACCGCCGTGTCGAGGATGGGCTGAGGAACCTCTGCCGATACAGCCAGGAAAAGGGCTGAAGGCCCCACTAATCGTGTCGTAGCAAAATTCGTGACGCTAGATACACCCACTTGTCGATGACTATTGCCTTTGTTACACTAAATATGGGCATTGCCTCTTGAGAGGACAGCCCACGGAGGCTACGGCTACGGCCGTTCGATGATCTTATGAAGTCAAAGGAACTAATCTACATCAAGGCAGTCAACCTGATCTGCTTCCTGTTCGGCGTGCTTGGCATAGTGCTTGCACTCATCGCAGACTCCTCGTCGATGCTCTTCGACGGGATGTACTCATTCATCCAGAGTATATTCATCCTTCTTTCGGGATTCGTCGTCCGCCTTCTTGGACGGAAGGATGATGAATATTTCCACTTTGGATACTCAGCATTCGAGCCATTCTACATCATGCTGAGGACGATATCGCTATTCGCCATGAACGCAGCGCTCGGATACAATGCGCTCAGGAGCATCCTCACCGGAGGATATCTGGTAAAGGCTAGCATAGTGCTGTTCTTCACGGCGTTCTCAGCTGTCGTATGCTCATTCGTATGCGCCTTCCTGTACAAGAAGGCAAAGGAGCTGAACTCACCCCTTCTGCGGACAGAGGCCCGCAGCTGGCTGAACGACACGCTCCTGAGCGTGGCTGTGCTTGCATCCTTCTCGGTGATGGCCGTGCTGGAGCGGCTGGGGATCGACGGAGTGATGAGATACATCGATCCAGTAGTCACGCTTCTATTCGTGATTTTCCTCGTCCCTGGTGTCGTCCAGCAGCTCTGGCAGGCAGTCAAGGACCTTCTGGATGCCGCTCCGCCGGCAGAGGTGCAGGAAAGGCTTGAATCCATCGTGAGCGGATTCAGCAAGGAACATGACTTCAAGGACTGGAGCATCTATTCATCCAAGCATGGCCGCGTGATCTCCTCGATGATATACGTGGTGCTTGCGCATGACACGATGCTTCATCAGGTAGACGCCTTACGCACGGCGATGCTCAAGGCCATACATGAATCATGGTCATGGAGCGATACGGATATCGTATTCTGCCTCGACTCAAGCTGGATGAGATATGCCATCCCTGCCGCACCGGAGGAAGCTACTCAGTCCTGAAGGCTTCCTGCCACTTATAAAGGAGAATCGCAGAGGCGGAAGACACGTTGATCGATCCCTTGGCCCCATGCTGGGGGATCGTCACGATGCCATATGAGGCCTCAGCCATGCTCCGTGCCTGCGGGGATATCCCATCCTCCTCGCTTCCGATGATGCAGATGCCATGCTCAGGGAAACGGAACGAGGAGATATCCTCACCCCCTGTCTCCAGGGCAAAGACAGGAATCGACGATGGAACCGCTGACAGCTCGCACTCCTTCCAGTCTACCCCATCCACGGTTCCCCTGCTCGTGCGCCGGGCCCTAGGATGCTCAGGGGATGCCGTCCCAGGAGCAATGTATATCCCTGCCACCTGGAAAGCCTCTGCGGAACGGAATATGGAACCGACATTATATGGGGAGCGCAGATGATCCAGGAAGAGATAATGAGGAAGGATCGACCGGCGGCTCCAGTCTATGCTTCCTGACTCATCGGCAGCATCCCATTCAGTCGGCACATCTCCCAGCACTGATAGCAGATGGTAGTGGATATCCTCATAGGACAGGCTGTCGCCCTTATCATAGAAAAGCCTGATCCTGTCCTTATCTTCAGAGCTGAGGATATCTGACGCAAGCACTATCGCCATCACCTCATCAAGGTATTCCCTGCCTGGATCCGCGGCCGCGGCTTCATGGAATACATCCGCGGAACGCCTGAGCTGCACGCGCGGCTTGAGCGTCCTGATCTTCTTCGGGGTTATCATCTTTCCTCCGGCACGACAAGTATCGCGAACTCGCCCTTTATGGACTCTCTGGATGAGAGATCAGAGAGGACATCTTCCACGCTTCCTGCGATGATCTCCTCATGGGCCTTGGTAAGCTCACGTCCGATCACAAGCCTCGCAGGTCCTGTCGCGGCGATATCTCCCAGCGTCTTGACCACGCGGAACGGGGATTCATAGATGATGAACGCATCTCCCCTTGAGAATAGCTCCGAAAGCCTCTCCTTGCGCCGTCCCGGCTTCGGTGACAGGAAGCCCTCGAACGTGAAGGCCTTGCCGATGTTGCCGGCAGCCGAGACAAGGGATACGGATGCGGAGGCACCAGGAATAGGAATGATGCGATGCTTTCCATCCTGCCTTATATGCTCCACAAGCCGGGCTCCCGGATCGGATACGCCGGGGGTTCCCGCATCAGAGCAATAGGCAACGTTCAGCCCGGAATCGAGAAGCGCGAGTATACCCTTGGCGCTTTCTTCCTCATTATGAGCATGACAGGCGATGAGCCTCTTATGTATCTGATACCGGGAAAGAAGCAGCGCGGTATGCCTCGTATCCTCACAGGCAATCACATCGACCTCGCCGAGGATGCGCACGGCCCTGTATGTGATATCCTCTAGATTCCCGATAGGAGTCGCTACCATGTAAAGATCCATATGCATGGATTCTACAGGAGAGCCGAGGCTTTCTCAATGAGTGGATGGCAGCCATTCCGGAATACAGTCATCCACGCACCTCCCCAGAAGGGGGCCGTATGCATGAATGCGGCAGCCCCCTATGATCATCAGGCAGATCATGATCCGTGCATAGCTCCTGGATGATGAATCAATATGGTCGAATTAACCTAGATATCTGGCGAATCTAACCTATCTTCATCCTCATGGGGCCCGATATCCCGCTTGGCACGATAAATGCTCATCATAGGCAAGGAGAATTCTTATGAACACATTTGCAAGAATCAGAGACATAATCGCCTCGAACATCCACGCGCTCCTCGACAAGGCAGAGGATCCGGGAAAGATGATAGACCTCTCGATAAGGAAGCTGGAAGATGCAGAGGCATCGATAAGGGCCGCGATCAATGAAAGGAATGAGGAAAGAAGGCAGGCCGAACAGAGGATCGCAGAGGCAAGGGAAGCCATCGAAAGATGGAAGGCAAGGGCATGGCTGGCTGCAAAGAAAGGAAGGGATGACCTTGCTCGCGAGGCGATAGCGGAACGGCTGGAGCTTGAGCGCAGGGAAGAGAAGGATGAGCAGCTCTGCATCACGCTCGCCGATGTGAGCGAATCGCTCCAGGCCACGCTGGAGAGGACGGAGAAGAAGCTTGCCGAACTGATCGGCAAGGCCGATGGGCTGAAGGCAAGGTCCGAGGGAGCGAAGGCCAGGGCAAAGGCCACCAAGGCAGAGCGCATGGACTGGGAGAGGAAGATCGCCGAGGCGGAGGACCGGATCAAGGCATGGGAGGCCATGTCAGGCTCAGGCAGAAAGGAATCAGGCAGGTCGTTCGAGGATATGGAAAGGGACGAGGAGATCGAGAACGAGCTGGAGAGGCTCAAGGAAGAAGTCTCTCATGATACTTCCGATAGAGCCCTCTGAACTGATCGTAAGTGATCCTCAATAACTCAGCAGCCCGCTTCTGGCTCCCACCTGCCTCACTCAGGGCTCTTTTCAGAAAATCCAAATCAATTTCTTCATGTATATGAGGATAATCAGAAAGATCATGCGTGGCAGTACATTCATCAGTACGACTTACGAATGGATTTCTGAAGGGATCGGGATCCAGGCTGCTGACCTCTGGCCCCTCCGAGCGATACACAGCCCGCTCTACTGCATTCTTAAGCTCCCTTATATTGCCTGGCCAGGCATATCCTTTGATAAGCGCCTCGGCCTCAGGAGAGAAATACGGCACATATGGCAGGCCGCACTCGGTAGCCATGCGCGCGGCAAAATGGTTCGCCAGCAATATCACATCGTTTCCTCTGCACCTTAGAGGAGGAACGAAAATCACCTCGAATGACAGCCTGTCAAGAAGGTCCTCCTTGAACCTCCCTTCCCGGGCAAGCGCAGGGAGATCTGCGTTGGTTGCGGCTATGATCCTGACATCCGCCTTCCGGGTGATTGAAGAGCCTATGCGCTCAAAAGTCCCGTACTCGACGGTGCGGAGTATCTTCTCCTGCACCTCCAGCGGCACAAGCCCTATCTCATCCAGGAAGAGCGTACCGCCCTCGGCTTCCTCGAATCTTCCCTTCCTGGCCTTCGAGGCCCCTGTGAATGCTCCCGTCTCATATCCGAATAGCTCGGACTCGATGAGCGTCGGGGGAAGAGCGGCGAGATTGACGGTAACGAGCGGTCCCTGCCAGCGTCCCGACAGGAAGTGCAGGCGCCTTGCAGCCAGCTCCTTTCCCGTTCCACGCTCTCCTACGATGATGACCGGGCGATCGACCTTGGCCGCCCTCGCCACGCGCTGCTGGAAGTCGAGATAGACGTCACTCTCCCCTATCCCTTCCCTATACGGTTCCTTATCCATAGGCGTATCATACCATTACATAGCCATATCTCCAATGTATTGGCATGCTTTCTGCATATGATAGGCAAGGAGAGGATATGAACGTATTTTCAAGATTCATCGACATCATAAACGCGAATATAAACGCGATGCTGGACAAGGCAGAGGATCCGGAGAAGATGCTGCGGCTCATGATCCAGGAAATGGAAGACACGCAGATAGAGCTTAAAAGCTCCTGTGCCTCTGACATGGCGCACATCTCGACGCTGGAGAGAGAGCTGAAGAGTACCTCCGAAAGCGAGAAGCGCTGGGCAGAGAGGGCGAGGATGGCTGTCGAGAGGGGCAAGGATGACATGGCAAGGGAAGCCCTCTCCGAAAGAAGGGAAGCAGCAAGGGAGGCTGAACGCCTTACGTCCCTCATAAAGGAGCTGAAGGATGGCGTAGAGCAGGCCAAGGAGGAGATAGCCCGCCTGGATGACAAGCTCGAAGAGTCAAAGGATCGCCTCAGGACGATGGAGGAGAAGGCCGAGAGGGAAAAGAGCGAAAGGATGAGCAGGGAACGCGCAAGGAGAGAGCGGGAGATGCGCTTCGAGGAGATGGAAAGGAAGATCGACAGGCATGAGAGGAAGGCCAATCACGGCGGATTCGATGACGAGGAGATAGAGAAGGAACTCGAAGCCCTGAAAAGCGAGGCCGGAAGATGAGGACCAGGCGATGGACAAGGTCTCCAAGGGGAGAGATATTCGGAGTCGTGACAGGATTGGCAGAATGGAGGGATCTGCCTCCATCGGCAACACGCTTCATCGTGCTGCTTATCGTGATATTCACCGGCATATTCCCCGGGCTCTTCATATATCTGCTGCTGGCGCTGGCACTTCCGCCGCAGACCGAGGATGATATCATCGATGAGGGAAGCTACCGAAATAAGCATAATAAGAGATATGATGATCCGATAATGGATGCTAAGTTTAAAGATAGCGACTCAAGATCGAGGATGGATGAGAAGGAGAAGGACTGGGACGAGAGGTTCAGGAAGGGATGAACGAATTCCCTGCCCTAAACATTGTTGTATTTTTGTTGCACACGGCAATAGTCGTTGCAACACCGCATCAATGACAGGTATAATCCCCACAATTTGGCGGGAATTATGAGAAAGGCAATACTCAGGCTCAGAGACGGCAAGGAATTCACAGGCATCCAGTTCGGGGCGGATATCTCGTTCCAGGCTGGAGAGGCGGTATTCAATACAGGCATACCGGGGTATCAGGAGATACTCACCGATCCATCATACAATGGTCAGATCGTTACGCTCACTAGTCCGATGATCGGGAACTACGGCATCTCCGCAGACAGGAATGAAAGCGGCGGCATAAAGGCCACGGCCCTTATAATAAGAAGGCTTTATAGAGGCCCGGTCCTTGAAGGCCGCATCTCCCTCGATGCCTTCATGAGGGAACAGGGGGTTCCCGGAATCGAGGATCTCGATACCAGGGCACTGACGCTGCATCTGCGCAGCCATGGATCGCAGAACGCGATACTCTTCTATCCGGAGGACCGCAGTGAGGCAGAGAAGGCTCTTGAGGCCTTTCCCCTGATAACCGAGCGCGATCTCATCGATGGCGTAAGCGTGAAGGAAGCTGTGCAGGATCCTGATCTTGGACCGGGATTCGAGAAGGCTCCGGCGCATCCCGTGAAGCGCTTCGCCCTCGTTGATTATGGCATCAAGAGATCGATCATCTCCTGCCTCTACAAGAGAGGCGCATCAGTCACGCTGCTTCCGCCGGAAACAGACGCCAGGACGGTTCTTTCGCTATCGCCTGACGCACTGTTCCTCTCAAACGGGCCTGGAGATCCAGCGCTTCTGACAGGAGCCGTCGAGATGACCCGCGCGCTCATAGGCAAGCTCCCCGTGGAAGGCATCTGCCTTGGGCATCAGATCATAACCATGGCCCTCGGCGGAAGGACTGTGAAGATGAAGTTCGGCCATCATGGATCGAACCATCCGGTACGGGACAACGACACAGGCCGCACGTTCGTCACGGCACAGAATCATGGCTTCATGTCAGACCGGGCATCCCTTCCCGCATCGGTGCGCATCTGGCTGGAAAATGCCAACGATGGCTCTGTCGAAGGCCTATACTCGACGGAAGAGGACGTACGCTCGGTCCAGTTCCACCCAGAGGCTGCGCCGGGGCCGGAAGAGGCTGAGGCGATCTTCGATATCTTCATGGAGTGTGCCAGATGAGAAGGAATGATATACACCATATACTCGTGATAGGCTCAGGACCGATAGTCATCGGACAGGCCTGCGAATTCGACTACTCCGGCAACCAGGCGGTACGTGCGCTGAAGGAAGAAGGTTACGAGGTCTCGCTCATAAATCCGAATCCGGCCACGGTGATGACAACTCCGGGGCTTGCCGACCATATCTTCCTGGAACCGCTGAAGAAGGAGTACATAGAGCGCATCTTCGACCAGGTGGGACCCGATGCGATACTCTCCACCATGGGAGGCCAGACGGCACTGAACCTGACGATGGAGCTGGAAAGGGAAGGCATCCTAGAAAAATATGGAGTAAAGGTCATAGGAGCCTCGGCAGAGGCCATCGAGAAAGCTGAGGACAGAGGCAGGTTCAAGGACATAATGACATCCTTGGGCTATGAGAGCGCCAGAAGCGGCATCGCGCACTCGGTGGAGGATGCGCTCAGGATAAAGGATGAGATTCCGCTTCCCCTGATCATCAGGCCTTCATTCACCCTAGGAGGCATGGGAGGCTCGATCGCGGAGAGGGAGGAGGATTTCATACCCCTCGTCGAGAACGCGCTGAGCGTAAGCCCCGTGCATGAGGTGCTTATCGAGGAATCCCTCATAGGCTGGAGGGAATTCGAGATGGAGGTAATGCGTGACAGCAAGGACAATGCCATCATCGTCTGCTCGATAGAGAACATAGACCCGATGGGAGTCCATACGGGAGACAGCATAACGATCGCCCCTATACAGTCGCTCAACGATGAGGAGTATCAGAAGATGAGGACGGCCTCTATCGAGATACTCAGGGCCGTAGGAGTGGACTGCGGAGGATCGAACGTGCAGTTCGCCCTCTCCCCGGACCATAAGCGCATGGTCGTCATAGAGATGAATCCACGCGTATCACGCTCATCCGCGCTGGCGAGCAAGGCTACGGGATTCCCGATCGCGCGCATCAGCGCGAAGCTTGCGGTAGGATACACGCTCGATGAGGTGCAGAACGAAATAACAGGTGCGTCTGTCTCCTGCTTCGAACCTGCCCTCGACTACATCGCAGTCAAGGTCCCGCGCTTCGAGCTTGAGAAGTTTCCCCTTGAGGCCGCCGCGCTAGGAACGCAGATGAGATCCGTCGGAGAGGCCCTTGCGCTTGGAAGGACCGCGCTTGAGGCCATAAACAAGGCATTCAGATCCTCTGAGCAGAAGCTAGAGGGAATATGCGCGCTAGACAGGAAGAAGCATGATGTCGACCTGCTCCTGCGCTCAGCGCATCCGCTCCGCTATCTTGCGGCATATACCGTCATAAAGGAGGGAGAGGAAGATCTGGAGAAGCTTTCGAGGATCACAGGATTCGATATCTACTTCCTCTCGCTTCTGACAGAGCAGAGAGACATCGAAAGGGAGCTGGAGGAAGGCAGGCTGACCGATGAGCTCTACCTGAAGGCAAAGAGAGCCGGGCTCTCCGACAGGTACATAAGGTCGCTTTCAAAGGATGAGCTGCCATCGCCGCTGCTTCCGGCAAGGCATTATGTGGATACCTGCGCCGGAGAGTTCGAGGCGCTGACACCGTACTGCTACACATCCTTCGGCGAGGAGGATGAGGGAGAGGGCCTTGGCAAGGATGCCGTCATAATCCTGGCATCTGGGCCTAACAGGATCGGTCAGGGGCTGGAGTTCGACACATGCTGCACGCTCTCATCACGCGCATTCCGCAAGCACGGGAAGAAGACCATAATGATCAACAGCAACCCTGAGACGGTATCCACTGACTACAACACATCAGACAGGCTCTATATCGAGCCGCTGACACCGGAAGCGGTGCTTGCGATCATGAGGAAGGAAGGCACGAGAGATATCGTCGTGCAGCTTGGAGGCCAGACACCGCTCAACATGGCGGCAGAGCTGGAGAGGAACGGCGCACATATCGTAGGCACGTCGCTTGAAAGCATAGACCGTACGGAGGACAGGGGACTGTTCTCAGAGGTAGTGAAGGAGCTAGGGCTCAGGCAGCCAGAGAACAGGAGCGCTGATTCAGTATCTGAAATACGCGAAAAGGCTCATGAGATAGGATTCCCTGTGCTTCTCAGGCCATCGTTCGTACTAGGCGGACGAGCAATGTTCATCGCCTACGATGATGCAGGCCTTGAGGAGTTCCTAAGAAAGCCGGAGGTCACGATATCCCCGGATGCTCCAGTGCTGGTAGACCAGTTCCTTGAGGACGCATTCGAGTACGATCTCGATGCCGTATCGGACGGAAAGAGCGTCTATATAGGAGGGATACTCCAGCATATCGAGGCAGCAGGCATACACTCTGGCGACAGCGCGGCTGTCTTTCCGCCATACAAGAGCAAGCCGGAGATACTCGAGGAGATGCGCTCATGGACGCTGAAGCTGGCAAGGCATCTCGATGTGCGCGGCCTGATGAACATACAGTTCGCAGAGAAGGATGGAAGGCTTTATATCATCGAGGTCAATCCACGCGGAAGCCGGACGGTTCCGTTCATATCGAAATCAAGCGGGGTGGACCTTGTTGAAGCCGCTGTCCGAGTGTGGCTCGGGGAGAACCTCGTGAAGCAGGGACTCGTGAAGGAGGAAGGCGGGATCGGAGAAGGCCGCTGCATCATGGGATGGGCCATCAAGGAGGCCGTGTTCTCCTTCGACCGCTTCCAGCACGTCGATCCTGCCCTTGGTCCGGAGATGCGCAGCACAGGAGAGGTCGTCGGCTATGGACGCACGTTCGGAGAGGCATATGCGAAGAGCCAGGCTGCTGCGTCGAACAGGCTGCCGACATCCGGCCGTGTGATAATAAGCGTCAACAACAAGGACAGGAAGACAATCGCCCCGATAGCGAAGGCCCTGCAGGAGATGGGATTCCATGTGCTTGCGACAAAGGGCACCGCAAGGGACCTCTATGCCGAGGGCATACTCTGCGATGTCGTGCTGAAGACGCAGGATGGGCATCCTAACATCGTGGATTATATCCGTGAGCATAAGGCAGATCTCGTCATAAACACCCCCATGGGCTTCCATTCGCGGAAGAGCGATGACGACATAAGGACGGAGGCGGTACGCAACCATGTTCCCTATACGACGACGACAAGTGCGGCAAAGGCTGCGGTCGAAGCGATAAGATACCTGCAGGAAGACAGGTTCATCGTGAGGGAGCTTCCTAGGTGAAAAGGCGCCCGAAAGGGCTGCCTTCTCATTTGCATTGCAGGACAAATTGCTCAGAAATTCCTTGATTGATCAGGAATTTATTGCCATTTTTCCAAAATATTAACTTTTCCTGTACACAATTTTCCATTATCGGGAGTATATTATGAATATCATCTTTATGGCATGCGCGAGGCTTTCCTCAGATCCCCCCACGGACAAGTTCAAATAGCCTCGCCTTGCCTTTTCTATTTTTACGCCCGGTGATAGAATCTGGCCGGAGGAATGCAATGGAAGAAGCATTCATGCAGCGTACTGCAACCTGCGGCAGCCTCAGGGCGGCAGATGAAGGCAAGACGGTAGTACTCAACGGATGGGTACATAGGGACAGGAACCATGGAGCCCTGCATTTCATCAACCTGCGCGATCGCTATGGTATGACGCAGGTAGTCGTCGACGATGATGCATCCGAGGCTCTGCAGAAAGTGGCAGGAGAGCTGAAGCTCGAATACTGCATCGCCGTGAAGGGAATCGTCAGGCGCCGCCCGGATGACATGGTGAATCCAGACATGGCCACAGGTGAGATCGAGGTGAAGGCCGAGAGGATCGACGTGCTGTCGAAGTGCGACGTGCTCCCATTCATGATAGAGGAAGAGAATAACGCCAGGGAGGATCTGAGGCTCAGATACAGATACCTGGATCTGCGCTCCGGCGGCATGCAGAAGCGAATAGCCCTGCGCCATGAGATCATCAAGGCGATAAGGGAATACTTCTATAAGACCGATTTCCTGGAGATAGAGACGCCGACACTGATCAGGAGCACTCCGGAGGGCGCAAGGGATTTCCTCGTTCCATCCAGGATATATCCGGGTAAATTCTTCGCGCTGCCGCAGTCACCGCAGCTCTACAAGCAGCTCCTGATGGTCTCAGGATTCGACAAGTACTTCCAGATCGCGAGATGCTATCGTGATGAGGATCCAAGGGGAGACAGGCAGCTTGAATTCACCCAGCTCGACGTCGAGATGAGCTATGTCAGGCGCGATGATGTGCTTGAGCTTATGGAAGATCTCTTCAACGATGTGTTCAGGAAGGTGCTGAACGTGACGCTTCCAGCTCATTTCAGGAGGCTCTCATATCACGATGCGATGAACACCTATGGCTCTGATAAGCCGGATCTCAGATTCGGCCTCGAGATGCACGATGCCTCTTCCTTCGCTGCCAGGTCGACCTTCAATGCATTCACGGAGACCCTCGCGGCCGGCGGTGCCGTGAAGTATATCGTAGCACCGAAGACCGAAGGCCATGACTACACCAGGAAGTACCTGGGAGAGCTTGAGAGCGCGGCTAAGATCTATGGCGCTCATGGCATGGCATGGATGAAGGTTGAGAACGGCACGATAAGCGGAGGCGTATCGAAGTTCTTTGCCGGCATGGAGAAGGAAGTTATTGAGGCAACCGGTGCAAAGGATGGCGACGTGATCCTCCTTGTTGCCCATTCCGACTGGAAGAAGTGCTGCACATCGCTCGGTGCGGTGCGCTCACGCCTTGGAGCGGATCTCGGGCTGATCAAGGATGGATATGAGTTCTGCTGGATCATCGACTTCCCTCTCTTCGAGTACAACGAGGACGAAGGGCACTGGGAAGCGGCACATCATATGTTCTCGATGCCTCAGGTGGAATATCTGGATACGCTGGAGTCTGATCCAGGGTCGGTCAAGGGCGATCTGTACGACCTTGTGCTCAACGGCTATGAGCTTGCCTCCGGCTCGATAAGAATCCATGACGTCGAGCTGCAGAAGAGGATCTTCCGCATATGCAATATACCGGATGAGGTATCGAAGGAGAGATTCGGATTCCTCCTGGATGCATTCCGCTTCTCACCACCTCCGCACGGGGGCATCGCGCCGGGAATCGACAGGCTCTGCATGATCATCGCCAATAAGGAGTCGATCAAGGAAGTCATAGCATTCCCGAAGAACACTGCGGCGCTCTCCCCGATGGATGATTCTCCGTCACCCGTGGAGCAGAAGCAGCTCGATGAGCTTCATCTGGCGATAAAGGAGTGATAGACACACTGATCATAGGAGGCGGGGCAGCAGGGCTGTACCTCGCCTCTTTCCTTCCTAAGCCTGTGATACTCGAACGGGATGGCATATGCGGACGCAAGCTCCTTCTTACAGGAGGAGGAAGATGCAACTACACAAACGTGGCATCCCCCGAGGAGATGTCGGGAAGGATGAACGGCAATAAGGCATTTATCAGACGCGTCCTTTATTCCCATAGCTCCGAGGAGATAATCTCCCACATGAGATCCCTCGGGATAGAGCCTGCGGAAGAGGATCAGGGAAGGATCCTTCCCAGGAACGGCAATGCGGAGACCGTGCTTTCCGCCCTTCTCTCCTCGCGTCCACGTATCATCAAAGGCTGTGCCGGCAGCATTGAGAAGCATGGCGGCTCATTCATCGTAAGGACCGGTACAGAGAGCATAGAGGCCCGGCGCGTAGTGCTTGCCACAGGGGGAATGAGCTATCCTCAGACTGGATCAGACGGAAGCGGCTATGAACTTGCGAGGAAGCTCGGCCATTCGCTGACGGCCCCTTATCCTGCGCTGGCACCTATAGCGCTCACGCCATCGCTCGCGCGGGCCGAGGGAATCTCATGGCATGTGACGCTCTCGGCAGGTAAGAGGAAGGAAGAAGGAGAGATCATCATCACGAGAAGGGGGATATCAGGGCCGGCAGCGCTGAATATCTCAAGGTTCCTGCAGGATGATCCGGAGATCGGGATAAGCTTTGCCTCCATCGACAGGGACAAGCTAAGGATGGAAAGCGGCAGCAGGACGGTGAAGAACGCCCTGGATATTCCACCCAGGCTGTCAGAAGCCCTGCTGGGAGCCATAGCGGACAGGAAATGCGGCAATCTCTCCCGCGCAGATCTCGATACGATAGAGCGGCAGCTGACGCATTTCAAGGCAAAGGGCAAGGCCATCAAGGAAGGGGCGATGAATACCAGGGGAGGAGTTCCCTCGTCAGAGATCGATCCACGGACGATGGAATCGAGGATCGTGCAAGGCCTCTATATCATAGGTGACATGATTGATGTCGACGGACCCACGGGCGGATTCAGCCTTACATGGGCATTCGCGACGGCATGGTGCGCGGCAAGGGGCCTTTCCCTAAGGAAATAGGAAAGGCTATGGCTTCCTTACGGTTGCCATAGCCCGATAGCCAGGCGACAGCCTTACATATTGACGACAACCTTCATGTAGCTGCCTGGATTCTTCTCTATGTCCCTGATCGTCTCAGGGGCATCATCTATCCCGATCACCTTCGTCAGGATCCTAGGCATGTCTATCCTGCCGCTCGCGATGAGATCCAAGGCCTCCTCGAACTCCCCGGCGCTCGTCCTCGCGCCGCGCACGTCGAGCTCCTTCTTCGTTATCGTCCCGGTAGCTATCGACGTGTCGTTCTTCGGCCACCCGGTGAGGATGATGCGCCCCGCGTTGCACACCGCATCGAACGCGCTCCTTATCGCCGCATTCGAGCCGGAGGCCTCCATCGGATTGTTGAGCGCATAGGCTGCGTTGACCGTCTTGCCTTCAGCCCAGCTGCCTTCATGGGGATAGATGCTGTATACGAAGCGGTGATGGCCCTTATCGGCATTCTCATTAGGATAGACGCCGCTCTTGAGGAGCGTGATGTGCATCTCGCCGTTATGGATATCATAGCCATACTTGCAGTCATTCATCGGAGAGATGCCGTAGCCTGTCTCAGAGAGGTCGGCCCACTTGTGGGCACAGGTCTCGAACTTGGCTACATCCCAGCTTGTAGTGACTTACTCTCCAGCCTGTCTCACATTGCTGTGAGCCTAAGGATGGAGCTTCTTCTCACTCAAGACACCGTATGGTGTCAGTATCAATGAGCTATCCCCGCTAGCCCAGCGGTTCAGGATGTCTTTCCCCTCATCCTGCAGGTTCCTTGTCGCATTCTTGTCCCGGTCATGATGTGTACCACAGGATTTGCAGGTCCACTCCCTGTCTGAGAGCCTTAGGCCATGGTTCACATCATGGCAGATGCTGCACCGCTTTGATGAGGGGAAGAGCCTGTCGACCTTCACCAGCACCTTTCCCCGATCATTCAGCTTGTAGGCAAGCATGGTCCTAAGCATTCCATAGCCGTTGTCGTATACGGCCTTCCCGAAGTTCAGGGACTGGGACATGTGCTGGAGGTTTATGTCCTCCACAATAACAGTATCAAAATCATTGGCTACCTTATGAGACAGCTTGTGCAAGAAGTCTTTTCTTCTATTCCTCGCCTTCTCATGGAGCTTCCCGATCCTGTGCTTCTGCTCCCAATAGTTGGCAGAGCCGTACTGCATCCGTGAGAGCTTCCTCTGCTCCTTCGCAATCCTCCCCTCAAGATTGCGATACCAGCGGATGTCATTCCCTGTGATGTCATTCTTCCAGGAGGCGGAGATGACAAGGGAGGACATGGAGTAATCGAAGGCCTCGATCCTCTCGAATTCCTTCATTCTCTCAACAGGCTCTATCTCTGCATCGAATACAATGGATACGAAGAACTTCCCGCTCGCAGTCTCCTTTATCGTCGCATGCTTTAATTTCCACTCGGTCGGTATGTCCCGGTGAAGAATTATTCGCACTAAACCAAGCTTCGGTAGCTTTATATAGTTTTCTCTATCGCTTATATGTACGATCTCTATATTGTTGTTAATGCAGTTCGTCGTATATGACCTCTTATCTTTCCCCTTCTTCCTGAATTTCGGTGCCTTTCCCTTTGGGAAGAGCTTCCTGCATGCCTGGTTCAGATTCAGCTGCGTGTTTATCAGGGCCATCGAATCGACTTCACAGAGGAAGGGGTTGTCATTCTTGAGATGGGCAGGAGTAGTGTTGAGAAGCCTGCCTCTGTTCAGCTTCTCATATTCGATCCTCTCCGATAAGAGATAGTTCCAGACGAACCTGTTGCACCCGAATGTCTTCCAGATAAGAACCTTCTGCTCCATCGTGGGGTTTATACGGAACTCCATGCACTTGGAGATGATGACGGCAGATGCCTTCTCTCCCTCAGCCCTTCCTTCCATCATGATCTTCTCCCTGCCCATCTGAAAGGAAGATAGCACGGATTTCATGACTATTTCCCTGATATGACCGGATTGACTTTCTGCCGCTGGTCAACGGAATGCCTTGAATCCGTACTCCTCGTCCAACCGTTTCTTCATATTGCAGAGCTTTTTCATATCGGATCTCCTACATTCCTCTCCTCCATTCGTTCCGCTTAGAAGATGGAGACTCCTGGAGGTATAGGTTGAAGTGGATATTCCTCTCGACCGAGCCGAACTGGATCAACTGGATCTCATAGCTTGCGCGTGATGGGTTGATATCCACGGGGAAGGCCGCGATATCATATCTGATACGATCCTCGATAACCTCCCGACGCTGCCCTGCGTGCAGACAGCGAACTATCAGCACTCCTACGAGGCCGGCCTGAAGTTCGCGGCAAGGGAATGCCGGCACATATTCGTCCTTGGCAACTACCAGAAGGATAATCCGCGCTTCCGCGGCATCAGCGATGCCCTGGGCAAGCGGGGAACGGACGTATCATACCTCTGCCTCTCATATCCCAGCACGATAGGATTGCTTGCAGACACGATCCACGGAGATACGAGCCAGTTC
Source organism: uncultured Spirochaetaceae bacterium (assembly GCA_944389145.1). Taxonomy (GTDB): domain Bacteria; phylum Spirochaetota; class Spirochaetia; order Sphaerochaetales; family Sphaerochaetaceae; genus Ornithospirochaeta. Next base: position 75,487 of record CALXLH010000003.1, on the reverse strand, counting down.
GGCTTCTTCATCACGGACTTCGCGGCAGAATACATGTTCGCATCGATCTGCATCACCGAAGGATGCTTTCCGGAAAACGTGCTTGCCTATGATTCCGAGGATGAGCTCTTCCGCTTCAAGGGACTCAAGAACCCGATAGAGACCGTCGCACCGTCATTCAAGCAGCTTGGGATCGCCCTCAGCGATACCATGATCATGAAATGGAGGACGGGAAGCTTTCCGCAGCCGCTGCAGAAGAAGATCTAAGAAGTGCAACGTCCCTCCCTTTCATGCTATACTCCAGCCATGGCAAGGGAACGTACGATCACAGCCCGCTTCTCCGCAGAGAGAAGATACTTCGAGAACAGCCTGGGCAGGGAATTCGACTTCACGTCGACGACCGGTCCTTACGAATACCTCCTAGGGGCACTCTCCGGCTGCTTCTACAGCACGCTAGCTTCCTTTCCCAGGAAATCGGAATGGAAGGGCATGGAGATAAAGGTCACTGGACATAAGAGGGATGAGATCCCAACCACGCTCTGCAGCACCGTGCTGGATATAACGGTATACGGCGCGGAGGATGAGGAAGAGGTCAAGGCTCTCATAAGGAAGGCCTCTGAGGAGTGTTCGATCTTCGCAACCATCAGCAAGGTAAGCAGGATGGAAGTAAATACGGCATTCAGATCATGATAACGCAGGAAGAAAGGATAGATATATTCGACGGTTTCAGGAAGGGAATGAACGCCTTCCTCTCATCCGAGCAGATTCCGGCAGCTATGAGGAGGCGCAAGAGCAGCATAGCGCACCGCATAGCCTCATGCATCGCAAGGCAGTTCCCCGGCTATCATGTGGATATAGACACGGATGGAGCGGATATCATCGTCTGGCGCGATGGAGAGATACTCCTTGCGCTCTTCTGGGGCGAGATGTACCTCAATGGCAAGGAGAGGCAGAGGGCGATGGAATTCCACAGGGTGCGCCAGCCCGGGCTCACGCTGGGCTTCACCCTCCTTCCTGACAGGGCATGGCTGCTTGTATACAGGTTCGAGACTGATTACGTCGAATACCTGCACATAGACAAGGAGAGCTTCTCCGACGAGGTGCTGAAGCAGTGCTTCATCGATGATGCAGATGACGGACAGCTCAAGCTATCGCTGCGAAAGAAGCGGATGAGGAAGGTCAGCGCTTCAGCGGATCTATGACGCGTCCCTCGCCGATGAGCTTATAGACTGCCCTCTTCTGGGCATCCTCGCAGCCATTCCAGGGCTTGTCCTTATTCTCGCTCTTATACTTCTGGGTCATCCACCAGTCATCATGCTGGACACGGTCGAGGTTCCTTCGGAGAAGGGAGAACAGAAGATGCCCGTATTCCACCAGGTCATCTCCCGAAAGGGCCTCCTTCGCCATCCGGTAAAGATCCCTGGTATGATGAAGGCAGAAGCCCTTTGACTCCTCAAGTGCCTTACGGAACTCCGCATCCTCCTTCCACAGGGCAGCTACGGTATAGCAGTAGCGCACCAGGCGCTCCTCCATCCTTGAGCAGATAAGGCAGCCTTTCTCGCGCTCATCCACGCTATCGAAGAACGATGAGACAGCCTTATCGAGGCGGCGGGGACTTCCCGCATCCTGGATGCGGTCAAGGTCATGCTGGAATATCCTCTTGCTCTCCTCATAGTAGGTATCCATCACCAGCGCAAGGGACTGTGGCTTGCCCCCTTCAGCCAGCAGCTGGAAGTGATGGGGGCAGAAGCCGTCACGATTCGTCTCGACACGGATCTCAGGCGTCATGACGGCAGAGGAGAGATAGTATCTCACTCCATCCTCCTCCGCCTTCTTCATCAGCGTGCAGATGAAACACTCGCTTCCCTCCTTCACGCCGTCCCATACGGGAATCGTCTCAAGCTGTATCTTCACCTGATAAGTCCCTCAGCCTTAGCAGCCGCATTCTCTGCGGTGAATCCGAACGCAGAGGCCAGATATCTCAGATTTCCGACCTCTCCGAACCGCTCGCCGACGGAGAGGAAATCCATCCTGACGGGATTGGTCCTGGCAAGATAGGCCGCGATCATCTCCCCGATACCGCCAGCATAACGCCCGTTCTCCATCACAAGGACATGACCGCAGCGGCTGGCAACCTTATCGATGATATCGGTATCGAGAGGACGGATCGTATGAAGGTCGATGACAGTAGCGTCTATGCCCTTTGCCTTTAGGATATCCCTGGCTCTGAGCGCGGCATCGACCATCACGGCACCTGTGGCGATAAGGGCCACGTCCTTTCCATCGGCAAGCTCCACACCCTTTCCAAGGACGACCTCACCCGGCGCATAGCGGACGGATGTACCCTTCCTAGGGACCCTCATATACGAGGAGGTCCCGTTCTGGTAGAGCTGGATCGTAAGATCGTAAAGCGACTGTGCGTCCGATGGCTCAACGATGGCGAATCCAGGGATCTGCCTCATCAGCGCGATATCCTCGAACGGCATGTGGGTTCCGCCGTTGTACTGCGCGACGATGCCCGGATCAGAGCCGATGACATGCACGCACTGCCTGGTATAGCCGACCGAGATGAAGAGCTGGTCATACGCACGGCGGGTCACGAAGCATCCGAAGGTATGGATGAAGGGCCTAAGCCCCATGCTTGCCATGCCAGCTGCCACGCCTGCCATGTTGGCCTCCGCTATGCCGATATTGAATGCCCTGTCGGGATATGCCTTGCTGAACGCAGTCGATCCGATGCATGACGAGACATCAGCATCAAGGAACACGACCTCCTGATGCTCTGCCGCGAGATCGAGGACGGCTGCCATTAATGCATCACGGTAATTCGGTAGCTCACGAACGTCTCTCATGCTCTGCCCTCCCTTTCCCTGAGAGCCTTGATGGCCGCTTCTGCGCCCTCCTTCGAGATAGACATGGAATGATTGTTCTTCTCGGTCTCCCCAGGGATGTATCCATAGCTCTTGATGGTATTCATGATGATCATATGAGGCTTGCCATGGTGCTGCTTCGCCTTCTCGACCGCACTCTCGATCTGAGCGAAATCATGGCCATCTATCTCCTGAACGTCCCAGCCGAAGCTCTCCCATCTGCCGAAAGTATCGAAGGCAGGTATTATATCCTCGACACAGCCATCAAGCTGCTTCCCGTTCTTATCAAGGAAGGCGAACAGGTTATCGGTACCCCATGCGCCTGCAGCCTCCGCGACCTCATACACCTGCCCTTCCTGCGACTCTCCGTCACCGATGATGGTGAACGTGCGGGCATCCATTCCCTTCAGCCTCTGCGCGGTGGCTATCCCGAGCGCTGCGGAGAAGCCCTGCCCAAGGGAGCCTGCGGTGAAATCTATGCCGGGAGTCTTGAGCATGTCACAATGGGAAGGCAGCATCGTGCCGCCCTGATTGAGCGTCTCCAGAAGCGAGTCTGGGAAGAAACCCCTGTACGCGAGCGTGGCATACACAGCAGGACCGGAATGCCCCTTAGAGACGACAAGGCGATCCCTGTCCTCCTTCTTCGGGTCGGCCGGATCGACATTCATCTCATGGAAATAAAGATACGAAAGAAGTTCGACGATAGACATGCTGCCGCCTATATGGCCAGAGCCGAAGGAAGCGATCTCCCGGATCGTACGGCATCTGATCTCGAAGGCAGCATCCTTCAGACGCTGAAGAAGCTCACTGTTCATAGACCTCAATACTCCTCATCTCATAAGGGCAATCGCTGCCCTGTCTTTCTCATTTATATCATCAACGTCGATGACTCTCGATAGGAACGTAAGGTGCGCACATTGCTCAAGGCATTCAAGCCTGTCGAATGCCGACAGGAGATCCTTTCCGACAGCGAGGGCGCCATGGTTGCGGAGCAGGAGCGCATCATGATGCACGATATGTTCCGCCACTGCCTCGGCAAGCGCCTTCGACCCCATCTGCCGGTACGGCACGACCGGGACATCGCCCAGAAGATAGTAATCCTCCGCGATGATCGCGCTGCGAAGCGGGACTGTCGAGGCGGAGAACAGGCAGGAGAAGAGAGGATGGGAATGGGCAACCGCTCCGATATCAGGACGACGGAGATAGATCAGGCGATGCATCTCCGTCTCTATGCTGAGCTTCTTTCCCGGCGTAAGGTTCTCTCCTGTCGATATGTCGACCTCCGCGATATCATCGGCGCTCAAGGAAGCCTTATCCTTGCCAGACGGCGTTATGAGCATCAGAGCCCCGGCACGGACGCTAAGGTTACCGCCCGTAGCCGTAGTAAGCCCTCTGTCATATATCCTTCCCATGAAGGATGCGACCTCAGCCTTCCTTTCTTCCATCTCCATATACGAGAGTCTAGCACAGTGCGGCGGTTTAGGCATCCATCTCTGCGCGGTACGGAGGTTGCTTACGAATGATGTGAACAATATAATGACCGGAGTTAGGAGATTTAGCTTTATGAGAATGTCCAGGATGTTTTCGAAGACCCTCAGGGAAGCCCCGAACGGAGCAGATACGAAAGGATATGAGTACCTTCTGAGGGCTGGATATATAAGGCAGATGGGAGCGGGGATATTCTCACTCCTTCCGCTTGGATACAGGGCGACAGAGAAGATCAAGGCCATCATCCGCTCGGAGATGGAGGCTATCGGAGCCGAGGAGATGGAAATGCCGGTCGTCAATCCCGCCGATATCTGGAAGGAGACTGGAAGATATTACTCCATCGATAAGGAGATGAGCCGCTTCAAGGATCGCAATAACCGCGACATGGTGCTGGCGATGACGCATGAGGAGGCCGTCACGGACATTGCCCGCGGAGAGGTGGATTCGTACAAGAGGCTGCCCCGGCTGGTATATCAGATACAGACGAAGTGGCGCGATGACCCCAGGCCGAGGGCAGGACTGATAAGGGTCCGTGAGTTCACGATGCTCGACTCCTACTCCTTCGATAAGGATGCAGCGGGCCTCGACAAGGTCTACAAGGACCATTACAGGGCATACTTCCGCATCTTCTCACGCTGCGGCCTTCCTTCGATAGCAGTCGGGGCTGACTCAGGCATGATGGGCGGGAAGATCTCCCATGAATACATGTACCTTTCCCCTATCGGAGAGGATACGATCATCTATTGCCCGGAGTGCGGATACACTGCAAACAGGCAGATAGCGAAGTTCAGGAAGGAGTATCTTCCTGAGGAGATGAAGGCGATCGAGAAGAAGGCCACGCCTGAGGCAAAGACGATCGAAGCGCTTGCGGAGTACCTCGGGATCGACCCAAGGAAGACCGCGAAGTGCGTCTTCATGGTCGGATCCTTCATCAACGACAAGAACGGAGAGGAGGAGGACAAGCTCATCGTCGCGCTCGTGCGCGGCGACCTTGAGGTCGAGGAATCGAAGCTCTCCAACGCGGTAAGGGCCAACGCCCTGCGTCCTGCGCATGAGGAGGAGATCGAGGCCTGCGGCATGGTTCCGGGCTATGCCTCTCCTATCGGGGCGAAGGGAGACTTCATCTGTGTCGTGGATGAGACGGTTGCAAGCTCGAATAACCTTGTCGCGGGAGCGAATGAGGCAGGCTACCACTACCTCAACACCAACTTCGGACGCGACTATGACGGTACAGTAGCGGATATCGCATCGGCACGCGACGGCTTCGCCTGCCCCGTCTGCGGCAAGCCGCTCAAGGCATCAAAGGGCGTAGAGATAGGCAACATCTTCCAGCTTGGGACCCGCTACTCAGAGGCGATGAGCTGCACGTACCAGGACGAGAACGGCAAGCAGGTCCCTGTCGTGATGGGCTCATATGGAATCGGAGTCGGACGTCTCCTCGCCTGCCTCGCGGAGGAATACAATGACGAAGGCGGCCTCAAGCTCCCCGTATCCGTAGCGCCATACCAGGTACATCTGGTATCTCTGGTGAAGGAGACGGAGATCGCAGACAAGATCTATGAGGACCTGCAGAAAGCCGGTATCGAGGTACTCTACGACGACCGCAAGGAGACAGCCGGAGTAAAGTTCGCGGATGCGGACCTCATCGGCATACCGCTGAGGATAACCCTCGGCAACAGGAGCCTCAAGGAAGGAAAGGTGGAGGTGAAGATCCGGGAGACGGGAGAGACCACATCCTTCCTCCTGGAGGATATCGCGGAGGAGATCAAGGCCGAGATCGCGAGGGAGCAGGCCGAGATCGACAGGAACATCGTCGACAAGACGCTTGACTGATCCACTGCAGGATGACTAGAGGGCTGCCGCAGGCGAAGCGGTAGCCCTTTCTCAATACGAACTGGCAGCTATCATATAATCAGGGAAATACGGTCTTTCTCCCACTGAACGCTTCTCTCAGGATCAGCGCCATAATCACAGGATATGTACCTTCCGGTACTCTCTCGGCGTCTCTCCGACGAGCGCCTTGAACTGGTGGGAGAAGGTATAGAGATCCGGATAGCTAAGCATATCGGCTACCTCTGAGCATTGATATCCCATGGACAGAAGCTGCTTAGCCTTCTCCACCTTGCATTTCAGCCTGTATCGCTGCGGCGCGATCTTATATGCCTGGGCAAAATTCTTGCGGAAGGTGTTATAGCTCATGGAGTACTCCCGGGCTATATCCTCCAAAGAGGATGTGAAGTCCATTTCCAGCTGGGCCTTTGCCCGCCGGAGCTGGGCGGACTTCCCCTCCATCAGATATGATGACAGGACATGAAGCATGTAGCGTTCGACAACGGGAAGAAGGGAAAAGAAGTTCTCGTCGGTAGCCATCTCAACGCTTTCATACACGAGGAGGAAATCGTCGAAGAACCTCCGTATATCCTCAACCGTAAATACAGGAGGAACATTGACGAGATTAGGGTGGATCTCACTCAGGAGGGAAAAAATCTCATTGGGAAGCACCAGATAGCATCTTCGATGAAAGCACTGGCTCGACAGCACGAACCGGTAGTCCATCCGTGGATGCCGAAACATGACGCTTCCAGGCTTTATGGCATAGGTCTTCTCTCCCGCCACCAAGGAACCATATCCGGAAACCACCAAGGTTATCACCATTCCGCATTCGCTTCTATTCGTACGCCTGATGCTCTCGGTATTGCAGCTGACTCCGGTGAATATCTTGCCATTTAACGTCTGGGCATACTTGTTTGAATGCCTGTCTATCCAGTCATAATCCACGGATATATGATAACATCTGTATCATATTTGACAAGTAAACTGTTGGATAGAACATCCTCATCAGGCAAAAGTCATCTGAAAATCTCAATATAGAGAGGATGTTGAATGGCAATGAACAAGGTCTTGAAGGACAATCTGATGCTCTCCTGCGCAGCGTTCGATGATAACGGCGGCTGGGTACGTGATAGCGAGTTCATTCTCAATATGGGAGGCGTTTATCTTCTTGCCCATGGGCTCGGCACCCCTGTAGAAGATGCATCAACAGCTCTGTCCTGCGAAGAAGAAGGCGACTATCATATCTATGCATATACATTTAACTGGGTGGCCCCATGGCACAAGGACATGGCCCCTGGGAAATATGAGATTCATATAGGGAATCAGAAGACCTGCATTCTCGGAACCAGATGCGAACAGTGGGGATGGGAATACGGTGGGCTGCTGCACATCAGGAAAGGCAGCACAAGGGTCACGATACATGATCTTACGGGATTCGAGGGCAGGATAGCCTATATTTACATCTCAAAGGATGAGGTATCGCTTCCAGAGAACGGCCGTGAAGTCCTTGGATCATATATTGATAATGTCATAAAAGACAAACCAGTATATGAGTTTGACATGGTATGCGTGGGAGGAGGCTTCGCAGGCATGTGCTCCTCCATCGCTGCGGCACGGGGTGGCGTGAAGGTTGCGCTCGTCCAGGACAGACCGATTGTCGGAGGCAACAACAGCTCTGAAATCCGCGTATGGCTCGGCGGAGGCACCAATTATGAGCCATTCCCGGGGCTGGGGAACATCGTCGGAGAATTCGAACAGAAGAATATCGGGCACTATGGCCCGGTCAACAAGGCTGAGCTATATGAGGATGACAGGAAGATGGCAATCATGCGCAGGCAGGAGAACCTGACACTCTTCATGGAACACTGCCTCATCGATTGCCAGATGGACGGGGATCTGATCAGGTCAGTCACCCTGCTGGACTATAGGAACGAAAGGCTTGTCACGATAAAGGCAGGGCTCTTTGCCGACACGACAGGGGACGGAAATCTCGGAGCCCTTGCCGGAGCGGATTTCGAAGTCACGACAAACGGCCACATGGGACTGTCGAATCTGTGGCATATCGAAAAGGTTTCAGACCCGAAGCCGTTTCCACGCTGTCCCTGGGCAGTGGATCTTTCAAGGGATGTCTTTCCAGGCCGCGGCGACCACATTGACTTCTATGGCCATAAGAGGATCGAATCCCTGGGATGCTGGTTCTGGGAAAGCGGCATGACCGAGGACCCGATAGACAAGGCGGAATATGCAAGGGATCTGAATTTCCGTGCCATGTACGGTGCCTGGGATACGCTCAGGAACGTCGACAAAGACTATCAGGAATATGAACTGACGTTTGCGGCGGCTATTGCCGGGAAGCGGGAATCCAGGAGGCTCTTCGGAGATATCGTGCTGACAAAGACCGATTTCAAGTATAGATTTCCCGACGCCTGCGCTGCGACTACGTGGAACTTCGATGTCCATTATCCCCATAAGAACTACTACGCAGCCTTCCACGAAGGGGACGCGTTCTTAACGATGGATTGCAGGGAAATCGTCGACTGGCCCTACTTCCTGCCGTACAGGATCCTTTATTCGAGGAATATCCGCAATATGTTCATGGCAGGCCGGAACGTCAGCGTATCGCATGATGCGGCAGGGACGGCCAGGGTAATGAGAACCTGCGGAATCATGGGCGAGGTCGTAGGATATGCGGCCAGGCTATGCATGAAGCATGGATGCCTGCCAAGGGATATCTATACAGATCATCTCGATGAATTCCTCACATTCCTGAAATCAATCGAGAACAAGGAAGTATTCAAGGCCGGAAGCACCGTGGTGTAACCGGATAATGTGAAAAACAATCATACGGAGGTAAGAAATGAAGAAGGCATTGTCTCTAGTGATATCGCTACTGATGATTTCCTCGGTCCTTTTCGCAGGACTCTCTATGAAATAGCTGCTTCCGACAGCCTGAATGAGTTCGAACATGGGTAGGATTATATCAGAAGAAATAAGGATGATTGCACCCGAGTTTGCATTGCATGCGATGGTATAATCCCAACATGGACGGAATCACGGATCTCTACATCGCATGCTGCAGCAAAGATGCCGGAATACTCCATGCGACGATCGATGACAATGGGGTTCTCTGCAGAAGGGAGATGGTCCATCTAGACAGGCCTATGTATCTGGCAAAGGATGGCAGGCAGATATATGCAACCCTCAGAAGCCCATATGCTGATAGCAGCTGCAGCTCCGAGGTCTGCATAGCCATAAGTGATGATGGATCGCTTGGTTCCTGCTCTGGAGAGAGGTCCACCCATGGCCTCGTCTCTGCATACATATCAGTGCTTGATGGTCGTATATATACAGCGAATTACCTCTCCTCAAGCATATCACGCATTCCTGATATCGTCGTGGAGCATGAAGGGCAGGGAAAGGACATTGCCAGGCAGGACGCACCACATCCGCACCAGATCATTCCAACTCCAGATGGAGAATTCCTTGCTGTATGCGACCTAGGACTCGATGCAATCTACACATATAGCAAGGATCTTGTCCTCTGCGATGAAGCAAGGCTTCCTGCAGGAAGCGGGCCGCGCCACATTGCATTCTCACAAGATGGAGAACATGCATTCCTAGCATGCGAGCTTTCATCCGAGACCGCGGTCCTCGGATATTGCAATGGCCACTTCAACCTCCAGAGCATGCATAGAGGCATACCAAGCTCATTCGCGGGGGAGAACCTCTCTGCAGCGATACGTACTGCTGGGGATATGGTATATGTCTCCCAGCGCGGATATGACACCATAACGCATTATCATATAAGGGGGAATAGGCTGGAGCTTGCCGCGAACACCAGCTGCAACGGGCATTGGCCCCGCGACTTCATCATGGTCAGAGGCTTTCTCATCGTGGCGAATGAGCGGAGCGGCAATGTGGTAGCTTTCAGAATGGAGAACGGCATCTGCGCGGAGATGACCTCCGAGCTCGAATGCCCTTCGCCTATTGCCCTGACCGATTGATCAGAGGCTCTTTCCACCATCAACGAAGATGCTCTGGCCTGTTATGTATCGTCCTTGCTCTGAGCAGAGGAGCCTCACTATACCGGCAAGATCCTCCTTCTCGCCATAATATCCAAGAGGGATGCTGTCCATAACACTCTTAGCATACGACTCATCGGCAAGCGCTTCCTTGTTCCTGTCCGTATAGATGACGCCAGGTGCCACATTATTCACTGTAATCCTGTACTTCGCCAGCTGTCCGGCCAGTGAGCGCACCATACCTCTCTGAGCGCACTTGGATGATGAATAGACCAGCATCTCCGGATGCGGCTTCAGTTCCTGAACGCTGCCGATCGTCACGATCCTGCCCCACCCATTCTCCTTCATATAGCCAACGCAATGCTGCGCAATCATCATGGAGGCAAGGAAGTTGCAGTTCATCTGCCGCTCATACTCCTCCACCGTTATCTCAGTCCATGGCTTTCGGATCTGCACGGAGGCATTGAGTATGATTATATCCACATCGGGCAAGGCCTCCAGCATCCCTTCCACAGCCTCTGGTCTGCAGAGATCAGCTGCTATTACGGAACTCTCCCTGCCAATCTTCCTGATCTCCTCCGAAATCGCCTCGGCCTTCTCGCTGGGGCGGGAAGCATGCACGATGACGTCAGCACCTCCTCGGGCAAGCTCAAGTGCTATAGCACTGCCGATTCCCATGCTTGAACCGGTCACGAATGCTCTATGTCCAGTCAAATCGAAATCCATACTATATCCTCCATGATCAAAGCGCGGACTGCGTGTCGTTCGGATCGCCGTTCCTAGCCAGATCGTATTCATGGCTCCAGTCTATATTCCTGAACTCCTCCGCCTCGGGTTCCGTCCTGATGAAATCCATCAGGAGATCCAGCATCTCCTCAGTCCAGGTATTCTTGTCAATCTGAGCGGTGGTGAACCTGTTCTCGGAGATCATCTTGAAGCCGAACATATCTTTGACCTTCGTTTTCGCTCCGCCTTCAACGACATCGACGACAAGCGATGGCGGAATGAACAGCACCCCACCGCTGCAGCCATATACGACATCCCCGGGAAGGCATATCGCCGCTTCCCGGCCCGTTCCGATGCGTGCAGGGGTGTTGAATCCAGTCATCACGAAATCCCTGATCGGAGTTGGATCTATGCCACGATAGTATATTTGGATACCCTTAACCTTCTTCACCTGCTCGACATCGCGGATGCCACCCCAGATGACGGCACCGCCAGTATGCGTCTTGGAAGCGAGCGCCGTTGCCAAATTGCCTCCGATGAATGTGCCCTTATAAATCTTGTCGTACATGTCCACGACCAGTACATCCCTGTCGACAAGGCTGTCCAGCACCCACTGGTTAGGGGTGCCATGCCATCCCTGCGAAGCTGCTATGGCGCATGAAGCGGCATAGTAGTCCGGCCTCGTAGGAGCATACACGGCAGTGACCGCACGTCCTACCATCTTATGAAGCACATCTCCATCCTCATTGAATTCGGGGAATACCGAATCCATGGCTATGAACTGATTCTCATAGCCCCTAGTGAAGATAGGCTTCCAAAGCTCCTCAAGCGTCATGCCGTAGAGGGCATCGAGGTACTTGTCCGCAACCTTCGGCCTGCCATCGGGGAATCTCTCCCCCTTCCATTCCGGAGTGATGGCCATAATGCTGTCCCTATCATCGAATTTCATACATCAGCTCCAAATCCTGTCGTTGGCGAATTCCGTATTCCACTGATCCGTAGGCTCCCAAAGGCCGGGGATGTCTTTATTCAGATGCGTCTCGATTACGCTGTCATCGAGCGACTCGATTCCAAGTCCGGGAGCATCGGGAACCCTGATGTAGCCATCCTTGATCAGCGGCTTATCAAGTCCCTTCGCGATATCCTGCCACCATGGGACATCCACGGAGTGCAACTCCATGGCCAGAATATTGTGCATCGCCGCCGCTGCATGGACCGCCGCCATGCATGCAACAGGGCTCTCGGCCATATGGATTGCAACCGCAACGCCATTCTCGTCCGCGATATCAGCAATCTTCTTCAGCTCCAACGCACCGCCGCACGTGAGGATATCCGGATGGATGATGGAGACGCAGCCGCCCTCGATGATCTTCCTGAAATCCTCCTTGAGATAGATATCCTCCCCAGTGCATACAGGAACGGTCGTTGCATTGCGCAGCCTCCTGTACTGGTCAGGGTAAATCCATGGAATCATATCCTCTATCCAGGCTATGCCGTACTTCTCCATCCTCTTCGCAAAGCGAATGCCATCCTCGACGCACACATGCCCGAAGTGATCGATGGCGAGGGGAACCTCGTATCCGATGACCTCCCTTACATCGTGCACATACTGCTCGAGGATATCCAACCCCTTCTCTGTGATATGGATGCCCGTAAATGGATGCGCTGTCGTCACTATGTCGTAACTATGCTGCCTCCTGACCATATCCGCAGTGACGGATCCTCCCTGGACATTCAGCAGATGCGGAGCATACTGCTTCATCTCGTCGATGAATCCAAGAGGGGCACATAGCGTTCCAGGAACATCCATGAGAAGGCCAATCCCAAGATCCATCTTGAGGAATGTGAAGCCCATCTCCATGCGCTTCTTCAGAGCCAGTCCCATGGCATGGCCGCTGTTGTCCTTGCCATCTGCGTCCGTATCGCAATAGACGCGGATTCTGTCGCGGAACTTGCCGCCAAGAAGCTGATATGCAGGAACGCCCCAGGCCTTTCCCGCAAGGTCCCAGAGCGCGATCTCTATGCCTGAGACGCCTCCACCCTGCCTCGAAGGACCGCCGAACTGCTTGATCTTATGGAAGAGTCTATCGACATTACAGGGATTCTCTCCGAGAAGCCTGCTCTTGAGCATAAGCGCATACGTCTTGCTCGACGCATCCCTCACCTCACCGAAGCCCACAAGCCCCTGATTCGTATATATCTTCAGAAGAGTGCACCGTTTCGGTGCTCCATCGATATCCGCAAAGCGGATGTCCGTTATCTTCAGCGTACTTGGATCGATACCCTGCCTCATCAAATTCCTCCTAATCAGGCAATCTATCGCTAGAGAGGCGTCCTTGGACATCCTTGCGGTATCCTCGCGGCGTCTTGCCTGTTATCTTCTTGAATGAACGATTGAAATTCGCGATGTTGTTGAAGCCGCAATGCTCGCTGATCTCCATCACGGGAAGCGAAGTAGATTCGAGCAGATGCTGGGCCCTGTCTATGCGCTGGGCGGTTATATACCCCCAAACGGAGACTCCATTGAGTTGCTTGAATGTCGCGGAGTAGTAGCTTCGGCTCATATGAGCTTCCTTGGCGATATCCTGAAGCGTCAACGGCGATGACAGATGCGCAAGAATATAGTCCATGGACCTCTCGATATGGCCGATGTTTCTGGAATCCAGATCAGTCGCACGCTCTGGGAAGTAGTCGTAGAAATAGCGTATGAGGATGGAGAGCATCAGCAGGAGCTTCGCCTTGACGACCATCTCATATGCTGGCCTGCGGCTGCAGCATTCCTCAAGGCTCTCCTCCATCAGCTTTGCAATCGCCTTCGCCTCCGATGCCGTATTCGGCATATGCCGGCTGTTCATGCTGTTTCCCGTGAATATCTGCAGATATTTGGTATCGAACCACTCCCCTCCGTGGGTCCATATCAGGCGGGGATCGAACTGGAAGACAAGCATCGAGAGCCGCTCGCCCGCCGCGATGTACTTTATGCAGTGCTCATCATTGCCGCAATGGAGGAAGACATCGCCGGAACTGAAGTCATAATCCACCCCTGAGCATGTATAGGTTCCGCTGCCTGTTGCAATCACGGAGATCTCAAGCTCTGAGTGGCGGTGCTCGAAATAAGGCCTCAATTCATCGCCGCTTGTATTGTAAACGGCCCTGAAGACCTTGAAGAGCACATGGTTGTCAGAGCTGGAGCGTACGACGATCCTGTTTGCGAAAGCCATCCTTCCTCCTTTCAACGGCCTTATGCGTACAGCGAGAACCAGGCACGGAAGAGAGCATTCCCCTCCCTTGAATGGCCATGGCCATTGTCTTTGAGATAAGTATATTGCTTCGTTCCGGAAAGCATAGAGAAAAGCCTCTCCACAGTCCTCGGGAAGCACACATCATCCCTGCCTCCAGCTGTAAGCATCACCGGTACTGAAATCCGATGGGCATGCGATAGCGTATCGACATATCCAAGCCGATTCCAGAAAACCTCCTCACGAACCTCACCATATGAAGGCTTGAGCATCGAATATGCCTCTCCCTCCAAATCCGTAAGAGGAAAGGCCGTCAGGAATGGAAGATCCGCTGCTACTGATCTCACTTGCCCCTTCATGATCGAAGCAAGAAGCAGTGCAGCACCCCCGCCTTGGCTTGTACCGAAGAACGAAAGCCTTCCGGGAAGCACCTCGGGGCGCTTTATCGCCCAAGAAGCTGCAGAGACGCAGTCGCGAAACCAATCCTCGTATCCACCTCGCTTCCCCTCTGCAGTATTGCGCAGCACAGGGAGCTTTCCATCTTCCCCCATGACTCCTTCGGAAAGCCCGGAAGGCGTCACATATCCGAGCGGTGATACATGGAGGATATTGAATCCATCGGATGAAATCGACGGATGCATCGTAATGTATCCACCGTATCCCGGCAGGTGCACCAGAAGCGGTGCAGGCTGGACCGGAGAAGGCTGCCAGTAGCCATAGAAGGTATGATCCTTGGACTCGAACCTCACATAGCGGTTCGACAGCGTCTCGGGACTGTTTCCGAATCCCCTCCTGATCGGGGATGAGTCGAGCATCTCGGCTGAGAGGCGACGGCTGCATCCTTCTGCAGCCAGCCTCTCAGCCCAGGCATCGACTTCCGCCCTTGAGGGATAGAACGAAAAGGCCTTTTCCCAATCCATCATCCACCTCATACGCTTCCGTAGAGAAGCTTCGGTACTATGAGAACGATATCAGGAATGTATGTGCAGAGCACAAGCACGGTGAGGCATACTCCGATATATGGAATGATCTCCTTGACGACCTTGGTGAGGCTGCAGTGCAGCGTACCCGAGACGAGGAAGAGATAGTTGCCGAATGGCGGGGTGATTGCTCCGATAGCACAGTTCAGCACCATGATGAGACCGAAATGAAGCATATTCACGCCGAGTTCCGTGCCGACAGGAGCAAGGAGGGGTGCGATGATGATCATCGCTGCGATTCCATCCATGAACATGCCCATGACAAGAAGCAGAAGCATCGAAAGCGCGAGGAAGAGTGCTCTGCTGGGCGCTGCATCGATGATGAATCCTGTAAGAAGATACGGAATCCTCTCCCAGCTCATGTAGTGGCTCAGGACATTGGCTGCTGCCATGATGAGCATGACGCTGGCTGTGCTGAGTGCACCATCGAGCATGATTGCTGGAAGATTCTTCCACTCCAGCTTCTTGTAGATGAACTTGCCGACGATGAGGGAATACAGAGCCATGAGCGCACCGCCCTCGGTCGGGGTGCAGACGCCGACGCGAAGCGCCAAGATGAATCCGAACGGCAGCAGCAGAGCCCAGAGAGAACTGAGGGCAAGCCCGACTATCTGCTTGATCGGAACCATGTGATCCCTGTTGGCCTTATAGCCACGCTTCTTGGAGATGAAATAGTTCGCAAGCAGCATCCCAATGCACATCATCGCACCGGGGATATATCCTGCGCTGAAGAGCTTTCCAACGGAAATCTCCATTACGCATGCGTACACGACAAGTCCGACACCAGGAGGGATGATGGGTGTGATGCAGGCCGAAGCAGCAGTGACGGCTGCAGCATATTCAGTGGGATAGCCATGCTTCGTCATCTCAGGAACGAGGATCTTGCAGTCAGAGGCTGCATCAGCGGCTCCCGACCCGGAGATTCCTCCCATCATCGTCGAGAGAAGGATATTCACATGTCCCAGTCCGCCTGTAAAATGGCCGACGAGGGCATCGGCAAGAGCCATCAGCTTCTCAGTGATTCCCGAATAGTTCATGATTGATCCTGCGACGATGAAGAACGGGATTGCAGCAAGCGAGAAGCTCTCAGCACCGCCAATGAGCTGCTGGATGACCATGAGGCCTGTCGCATACTGATCGTTGATGAAGTATGGCAGGCATGCGATCATCATTGCGAATGCAACCGGCATGCCAACGGCAAAGCAGATCAGAACTATGATTATTGGATAGAATATCATTCCGTCTCTCCTCCACCTTCACTGGTGAGGAATCTCTTCTTGTATCCCTCGGGGGTCCTGATTCCGGAGACGAAGAAGATCGCTGAATATATCGTCATGCTGCCGAAGCCAAGCACTGCAGCAAAATCGATGTACTTATATGGTATGAGCGATACCGGCATTGTTTTCTGGGCCGCCATCGTATACTGGAAGCTCAGTACCGTGAGAACGGCAAAGAGTATGATGAGCACGAAGTTGATGATCATCTTTATGATGAAGTTGATCTTCTCCGGCAGATGGGAGACGATGAAGTCCATGCCGTAGTGCTGGTTGCGCTTGTATGCGGCGGCACTGCCGACGAATGTGACGTAGATCAGGCAGATCGTGCAGAATTCCTGCCCCCAGACTATGGAGAAAGTAAGTACATAACGCGCAAGTACGTACAGGCAGCATACGACAAGCATTGCAGCCATCGCAAGCGCGCAGAAAATCTCTTCCCAGTTCATTATGATGAAAAGAACCGGATTCTTCTTGGTATTCAAGATGTCCCTCCCTTCTTAGGAGGCCCTGAAGGAACTCTCCAGGGCATTGGCAAGAAGTGCTTCAGCGACCGAGCGCTGCCTCCACCTTCTCGATGATTCCATCGCTGAGTCCCGGGAAATCGGCAGCTGAATCGACAGCGGCCTGGTCCATTATCGCGATATCCTCTGCGGAAGGCTCAACGAATGCAACGCCCTGCGCTTCAAGCATCTGGCGATACTCAGCAAGGTTGGACTCGTTGAGAGCTGCGAATTCCTTTCCGCCGGCTTCGAATTCCTCTAGGATTACCTGCTGATCAGCCTCGGAGAGCGAATTGAAGATGTTGGCATTCATGCACCACATGCTAGGCGCATAGGTATGCTCCGAAAGATAGCAGTACTTTCCGACTTCATAGAGGGAATTGGTATAGATAGTCGTAAGCGGGAATTCACAGGCATCGGCAGATCCCTGCTGCATAGCTGTATATGTATCTGCCATACTCATCGACACCGGAGCTGCACCAAGCCTTGTGAAGAAGGCTACATATGGAGCGGATGGCACGCGGATGATGAGCCCATTGATGTCCGCTACTGAGTTGATTGGCTTCGCAGAGAGGATGCACCTCGGCTGGTTAGGCCAGTTGATGGCAATGACCTTGATTCCTGAAGCAGCCTCGATCTGGTCGCACATCTCCTTGAACAGCTCTGAATCGTTCAGGATGTCGCACTCCTCAGGGCTCTTGATCATCCTCATGAGATCCAACGCCATCATGTCATAGCAGCCATAGTCGCAGTATGCAGAAGGCGAGGTTCCATCAACGATGTTGGCACCCTGCGTGATGGCTTCGACATCCTCCTGGAATGTTCCAAGCTCTCCATTGCAGTAGATTTCGAGCCTGACACGTCCTTCTGTGCGCTCTTCGATCTTCGCCTTGACGGATTCGATGGCAACAGCCTTGTTATCGCTCGCGGCCTCAGCCATGCTGACTCTGAGAACCACAGATCCATCGCCGGAACCCTCCTTGCTGCCACCGGCGAATACAGCAGAAAGCGTAAGCATTGCAACCAACAGCAATGTGAAGAATCTCTTCATCCTTTCCTCCTTTATATTGCATCTGCTACAGCAGATCCATTTTGCTTCAAAGAACATCTTCCAGGTGAAGACGTACATGCTGGCCGCATAGTCTTTTCTGAAGTTTCTCGACATCAGCATTGCCGAGATCATCGAAGAGCGCCGCCGCAAGCCCTGCGGCCTCGCCCGTGACGATAGCTGGTGGTATGACTCTTGCCACATCCCACATCGCATCGGTGACGGAGATGCATCTGCCAGCTGCAAGCACGTTCGAAAGCGATGGTGCATGAAGCGTTCCGAAGGGAATCTCGAATGCCGGTCCGCGCTTCCTCCAATCCCCTGTCATTCCAATGGAATCACCAAAGGTTTTGTGGTCATCTGCTTCATCGAGCGTGCAGGCTCCGATGATCCGTCTGGTCATCCGCAGCTGGGGAATCGTTGCGATCGTCGCAAGGCTATGCTCTTCGGACACCCCGCCCTTCTCGAGGAACTTCTCGAGTATGACGCCATGTCCATGCTGGATCGCTTCCGAAACCTCTGCCGCGTCCAATCCGGAGATGCGCTCGATCTCGATGGCATCGGGAACGATTGTATCCTTCTCGTTCGGAAGCACGTCGGCAGCTCCGACCATATGGAGCGTCGTCCGGCCGTTCAGGGTCTCGTAATACCATGCAGCCAGTATGTTCCCTTTTCCATAGAGCGCAGTCGGAGCCCCTGCAAGGGAGAAGAGATCGGCATCGCCTGTCGCATCAACGAACATGCGCGCTGGTATTGCGCTCCTGCCGCTCTTGTTCTCGACGACTATGGCCTCAACCCGGTCATCCTTCCGGATGACGGAGCAGATCTGCGTTCCATAGAGGATCTGCACACCGGATTTCCTCAGAAGCCTTTCTGCAAGAAGGGCGAAGACCTGTGCATTGTAGCGCACCTGGAAGCGCTCCTCTCCATGCTCGGATTCCTCCATCCATGTCGCGGGGTAATCCCGCTCCCAGCCATGGCTGATGGAGAGCCTCAGGAGCTCCTCCGCCAGCCCATAGCACAGCTGATGGCCATTGCCATCGCAGAGCGGGAGGAAGATCGTAATCAGCCCAAGCGTCGCCAAGCCGCCGACGGCATACATGCGCTCGACGAGAAGCACTTTGCTTCCAGCCCTTGCTGCGGAGACGGCAGCTGCGATTCCAGCAACCCCGCCTCCCGCGACGATGACATCATAGGAACCAGGCCTGACAATCAGCTTCCTGGCTTCCTCTACGTACATCGATCCATTGGAATATTGTCTAGTTCGGCTATCCATCTTCCTCACCTACGAAAATTGTAGGATAGTATCCTCAAAAATCTCATATGATTATATGAAAAACAGATACTATGTTCTTACGGGATTCCAAATCCAATTCAAATGATTATAATATTGAGCCGGATAATTGCTTTTATTACAAAATACTAGCAGCATACGAAACCTCAGAAAACAAGGTGGGAGAATATAAAAATAAGACTATGAATTCAATCAAGGGATCAATGCAGCATACTGCAGAAACTATTCAGAGGCTATCGAAGATGCAATACGATACGTTCTGCATAAAGCAGAAAATAGCACAACTTGCCTGCGGCCTGATATTGATCTACATCGGCTTTATAATGAAATCATCGCTAGTGGTAGCCTCGCTCTGCATACTCTTCGGATGCCTTTTGGCCACAGGCCTCAATCTTCAACCAAGGCATCGTGCGAACAAGGTCATCGCTGCCATGAAAGGAAATTTCCCAAAGACCGATTATCTCTTCACCGCCAATGGTTTCACGATCCTTGCCGATGATAAGGAGACCATCCCATATGACCGCCTTGTGCATCTAGGAGAGGATGAGAGATACCTCTATCTCTACATAAGTTCATCATCGGCATACATGATCGACAAGAAGACAATCGGAGATATCAAGAACGCAATGGATGCAATCTCAAAGGGAGCTGACAAGAATTGGGCGGGGCCAAGGAAGCTTTCCTACTACAGCCTGCCTGCAATCATTGGCAGGAGGATGAAGAAGAAATCCCATTCATGAGGCTGAAGGCCTTGCGAATGCCTTCCTCCGAAGGATGAAATATGCTGTCAGCACCGCAGCTCCTGTCATGGCCCAGGATATCGGATAGACCGCCATGAGCATCGAGAAGCGCGGATATATGCGGCATATGACATAGACCCAGAAGAGCCTGAAGACGCAGGTGCCGAAGATCGTGAAGAGAGCAGGCGTCATCGAGTATCCCAATCCCCTGAGGGCAGCTCCGCCTGTATCATACGTTACGATGAGGATATAGAGCGGAAGCACGATCGATAGCCTCTCGACCGAATAGGCAAGCACATCGGGGTCTGATGTGAAGATCGAGGAGAAGAAGCCCCTTCCGAGGATGAACACCCAGCTCATGATGAACGTCGAGACCGCCGCCATGGACATGCAGATGCGGAAAACGCTGCGGCATCTGCCATAGCGTCTTGCTCCATAGTTCTGGCTTGTGAACGTCACCGCGGCCTGGGAGAATGCGGATATCACGAAATAGGAGAAGTTCTCGTAGTTCAGCGCTACGGCAGAACCTGCCACGGCAGCTGTACCGAAGCCGTTCAGCTCGGACTGGATGAAGACATTGGAGAATGAGAAGACCATGCTCTGGAGCCCTGCAGGAACCCCGACGCGGAGGATGCGGGAAAGGTCCTGCCTCCTGATTGCCAGCCTTCTCATCTCGATGCGGACATAGCTCTTCTCACGAAGGAGGAAGACGATGACCATCGCAGTGCTGAGGGCATTTGAGATGACCGTCGCGATCGCAACTCCTGCCACATCCAGATGGAACACGACAACGAGGAATATGTTCAGTCCGGCATTGAGGACTCCGGAGAATATGAGGCACATCAGAGGTCGCTTTGTGTCCCCGATGCATCTCAGAAGCGACGCTCCGAAGTTGTAGATCATGATGAATGGCATGCCAATGGAGTAGATCCTCAGGTACTGCACGGCATACGGGAGCACATCCTCCGGCGTATCCATCAGCGTAAGCACCGGCTCCGACACCGCCAGCCCGATGAATAGGATCAGGATGCCGCATATCGCGGCAAGCAGCATCGAGCTATGCGCAGCGGAGCGGGCCTTCTCCTCGTTTCCGGATCCGATGCAGTTCGATACCACGACATTCGCTCCGACGGAAATGCCGACGAAGAGGTTTATGATCATGTTGATGACCTTAAAGGCACTAATCAGGAAAGGCGCCATGCAGGCGCCTTTCATGCTGCTTAGCGCTCCTTCTCAGATAGCGCCCTTCTCCTTGAGAAGATTTACGAGATAGGTCCTCTTTGCGGCCTTTGCATAGTCAAGGACGGAATGTCCCTGATAATCACGCGCGTTGATATCTGCACCGCTCTTGATGAGCTGCGTGGAGATCTTCGTCTCGTCGTTGCTGTTCACAGCCATGATGAGCGCAGTCTCGCCAAGATAGTTCCTTGCGTCGATGTTGGCACCGGCAGCAAGAAGAGCCTCGATGACCTTCGGGTTCTTGGAGCTGTTGGCAGCAAGATGAAGCGCATTCGACCTGTACTTAGGCTCTGCCTCATGGATGTCAGCACCTGCGGCAATAAGCGCGTTGAGCACTGCGACAGAATGATTGTACTGCGCAGCAAGCATCACTGGGGTAAGTCCCCACTCGTTGTGTGCGTTGATATCAGCTCCCTTGTCCACAAGATCCTTGATATCCCTTGCCTTCGTTGCGCTGATAGCGGCAGCGAGAAGCTTCTTATTGATGGAATCAGCAGTCTTTGCCATATTAATCCTCCATTACTGATTTCACACCGAATAGCAAGGAATGTAAAGTGAAATAATATCGGAATTAGGCTTTTTATCACAGATAACTGCAACAATGTCAAAAAGTTACCTATGCATTTCTTACACAATATGTGCAATATTGCCCCTTTCAGGCCGGCTCTTGCGTTCCCGGCAGAGAGAATGCAGAATCTTCTTATGATCGCCTATGAACTTATCAGAAGGCTTCCGAAGGTGGAGCTGCACGAGCATCTTGACGGATCCATCCGGCCTGAGACAATCATCAGCCTGGCCGCGGCAAGGGGCGTAGAGCTGCCGGAAACCGAGCCGGAAAGGCTCGCAGCCTGGTTCAGGGCAGGGTCTGAGAGAAGGTCCCTGAGCCTCTATCTTGAGAGCTTCAGCGTCACGACCGCAATCATGCAGGACGAGGAGGCGCTGAGGAGGATAGCCAGGGAGGAGATCGAGGATCTTGCCTCGGATGGCGTGGTATATGCGGAGATACGCTTCGCGCCATCGCTCCATACGAGAGGAGGGCTCACGATTGATCAGGTGGTCCGGGCAGTGCTTGATGGGCTCTCGGAAGGGCGGATGAGTACCGGCACGGAATTCGGACTGATACTCTGCGCAATGCGGCATGAGCCTCCGGCAATGTCGCTGAAGGTCGCGGAACTCGCCACGGCGTATGCCGACAGGGGCGTTGTCGGCTTCGACCTCGCAGGAGATGAGGCCGGACATCCAGCGAAGGAGCATATCGAGGCATTCCAGTACATAAGGCGCAAGAACTTCAACATCACTATCCATGCAGGAGAGGCCTTCGGGACCGAATCGATCTGGCAGGCGATACAGATATGCGGAGCGCACAGGATAGGCCATGGGACAAGGCTGCTTGATGACATGGTCACCGATGGCGGACGCATCGTCAAGATGGGTTCGCTCGCTCACTTCGTTCTCGATAAGCGCATACCGCTGGAGATGTGCCTTACCTCCAACGTCGGGACAGGCGCAGCCGAAACCTACGAGACGCATCCGTTCCCGCTCTTCTTCCGCAGCAGCTTCCGCGTATTCCTATGCACCGATAACAGGCTCATGAGCGGAACATCCCTCTCAAAGGAGCTTTCCATCGCCTCTGAATGCTATGACCTCGACATTGATGATATCGAGAAGCTGACCATAAACGCAGCCAAGAGCGCGTTCTGCCATCACGATAGGAAGCTCTCGCTCATCTACGATACGATAAAGAGACGCTATGCACAGATCCGGGCCGGGCTATAGCCCCCAGGCCCTGAGAGGATTGATCCTCATGCGGATGGTGACATAAAGAAGCGCGAAGACAAGCCCGAAGAGATGCGTGGCATGCCCCACCCCGCCAGAGGAGAGCATCGAGCCGAAGAACTCTATGCAGAAGTAAAGAAGCACGAGCATCGGCGCGCGCATCGGTATCACGCCAAATAGAAGGACCACCGCGGACGGAAAGAACACGGAGAACAGCAGAAGCACCCCGTAGATCGCTCCAGAGGCTCCAAGGAGTATCGCATTACGTCCCGTAAGATAGTAGACGATGAAGCTGGCAATACCGGAAAGCACGCCCACGAGGAAGTAGAAAAGCAGGAACTCCCTTGTCCCGATCTTCCGCTCCACAGGAGATCCGAACATGTAGAGCGCCAGCATGTTGAACAAGAGATGCCAGATGCCCCCATGCATGAACATATAGGTGACGAACTGCCAATACCAATGCCTATATATGATCATGGAGGGAATCATGGAGAAGACGTACATCAGACGAGGAAAGAGAAAATACGTCAATCCGAACACCACGACATTAGCCGCGATGATCCCTACAGCCGCATTCGAAAACGTATATCTGAACTGCCTGTTTATGATGCTGTTGCGCATTACCAAAAGGTACAAAGAGCAAAGGCAGAGGTCAACCAGCGGCCTTTGGCCAAGATACCTGCCTGCAGCTAGGCAAAGATCTTCACACTGTTACATTTTTTCACAGCAATCTTATAGGAAAAGTATCGCAGACGCGGCAATTTGTACCAGAAAACGAAGTTGGCACGCTTCCTGCATAGGGTGTGTAGAGCAAACAGTTTTTTCAACAATCCTCCTTTTTAGTGTATTCAAAGACAGCTGCTCAGCTGTCTTTGTTTTTTTTCTGTAGCAGATGTAGTTATCGTGTAGCCTATCGACTTTGGCACGGGTATTGCCAATACTAGGTAAAGAGCAACAGTTTTCACCTCCTTTGCGTGAAACATTCGCCGGACGGACTCTCCCACCCCATTTTCATCCGTCCGGCGTCTTTTTTCATATCGTGAAATGCTCTAGACTCTGAGCATGGCTGTTTCAAGAAGGGATAAGGCGGACTTCTTCACGAAGAAGGCACACAGCGAAGGCTATCCGGCCAGGTCGGTATATAAGCTTGAGGAGATCAATGCGGCTCACAGGATAATCAAGCCAGGTGATACGGTGCTTGATGTCGGCGCAGCTCCCGGCTCCTGGACGCTCTACACGCACCGCGAGCTCCTGAAGGGAAGAGGAAGGATCGTCTCCTGCGACCTCAATCCGCTATCGCTGGATCCGATACCGCCTACCGTAACGGAAATCACAGGGGATGCATTCTCCAGGGAAATAAGGGCAAGGCTCGTGGCGGAAGGTCCTTACGATGCGATAATCTCGGACGCTGCTCCCATGACGACGGGCAACAGGATCGTGGATACCACGCGATCGGAATACCTTGCGGAGCAGGTCGTGATGCTGTCAGAGGAGCAGCTCAAGCCGCATGGCAATCTCGTGATAAAGATATTCCAGGGAGGCGGCGAGCAGGAGGTCCTGAAGACAATGAGAGGACTCTTCAGGAAGGCAAAGGCCTTCAAGCCGAAGGCCTCACGGGACGATTCCTTCGAGATATTCCTCATCGGACTGGATAAGTACTGAGATCACTCATCCTTTGCCATATGCACCACGATCTGGCTGAACGGCATATCTAGCTGATTATCCCTGAGGATGCGGAGCACGTCGCCATTGAAGCGCCAGTATACCTTCCAGTAGTCTGCAGGGCTCACCCATGGCCGTACGATGATCGTGATGCCGGATGCGCCATAGGCGTTGACCTCCACGATCGGCTCAGGATCAGGAAGAACCTCAGGATACGACCTTATGAGCGACAGCAGCACGCTCTTAGCCTTATCGGTATCCATGTCATAGCCTACATCGATGCTCATGTCGATGCGTCTCTTCTCGATATACGAATAATTCAGGATCGTATTGTTCCAGACATACTTATTGCTGACCGTATACTTCTTGTTATCAGCGGTGCTGAGCGTCACGCACATCATATCCATGGCCTTGACGGTACCGGCCACCCCATCCTGCCCTATCTCGACCCAGTCACCCACTCGGAAGGGATTATTGATCGCGATCATGATGCCGCTGAATAGCGAGCTTATCGATTCCTGCAGCGCGAAGCCTAAAACGATACCAGTAACTCCGAGGCCTGCGAGCACGGGTGTCAGATCGATGCCCCAGAAGGCCAGTATCGATAGTATGGCGACTATCCACACGAGGACAGAGCATATCCTCCACATGAGCGATGCCATGAGCGGCGTGAACTTGTTGTCCTTTCCTGCCAGCCTCTTGAATCCCTTGCGGATCACGAAGGAAATGATCTTGGCCGCAATGAACGCGACCACTGTCAATATGAGGGAAATCACGAGCTCCGGGATATGAAGTCCGGTCGATAGCTCATTCACGAGCCCCTCGATGTTCTGGATATCGGATCCGACGGCATCGGACGCAGCCGCAGCGGTCAATGGTATCATATGCTACTCCATGAAAAAGATGGGCGGCCTAAGCCGTCCATCATACGATATCATCAAACCGCCTTACACGGAAAGGATGCTCGTGAGATTCTTCACGAACTGGGAGGAATCGGAAGGCATGACACCCTCAGCAAGCAGTGCCTGATCGAGGATGACAGCGCTCAAGGCCTTAACGAATCCATCATCCTGGCTCTCTTCGATCTTCCGTATGACCGCGGAATCGGGATTGATTTCCAGAAGAGGCTTGATCTCTGGCGTCTCATCATGGCCAAGCTGCCTCATCATCCTCTGCATCTGGATCGAGAGATCGTCATTGCTGAGGATAACCGCAGCAGGAGCGTCTGAGAGGCGTGAGGATACGCGCACATCCTTGACCTTATCGCCAAGGGCCGCCTTGATCTTCTCAGCCACGCCCTTCTTATCCTCCTCCTTCTTCTTATCCTCCTCGCTCTTGAGGTCATCTATCGACTCTTCCTTGTTGATGGCCTTCAATGGCATATCCTGATAGGTTCCGATCGTGCCGACGATGATCTCATCGATATCATCGCACATCAGCAGGACCTCATAGCCCTTCTCCTTATATGCAGCCACGAGCGGCGAGGTACGCAGGATCTCTTCCTTGCCTCCGGTGATGTAATAGATGGCCTTCTGCCCTTCCTTCATCCTTTCCTTGTACTGCTTCAGCGAGACATAGCCATCCCCTTCGCTCGACTTGTAGCGCACGAGATCAAGGAGGGTATCCCTGTTCGCGTAATCGGAGTAGAGCCCTTCCTTCAGCGGGCGGCCATACTCGGCTATGAACTTCTCATAAAGCTCAGGATTATTCTCGGAAATCTTCTTGAACTCGCCCAGGAGCTTCTTCACGGAGGCATTGCGGATGCTCATCATCACCCTGTTCTCCTGAAGTATCTCCCTGGAGACGTTGAGAGGAAGATCCTCGCTGTCTATCACGCCACGGACAAACCTGAGATAGGTCGGCAGAAGCTCCTTATCATCATCGGTGATGTATACGCGCTTCACATACAGCTTCACGCCTGGACGATAATCCGCATAGTACATATCGAACGGAGCCTTCGCGGGAATGAAGAAGAGCGTCGTGTACTCGGTAGCGCCCTCAGCCTGCGTGTGTATGTAGAAGAGAGGATCATCGCTATCGTAGAAGGTGTTCTTATAGTACTCCTTATACTCCTCATCCTTGATGCTGCTCTTCGGCCTCTTCCACAGCGCAGACGCGCTATTGACCTGTTCCCTCTTATGCTCGACGGTCTTGAGGCTGTTGCCATCCGCATCCTTCTTCTCATTGTCGTAATGTGTCTGATCATAGGAGAGGAAGATAGGATATGCAATGTTATCCGAGTACTTCTTGATGAGGTTATCGAGGATCCAGCGGTTCGCGAACTGCTCGCCTTCCTCATTAAGCTCAAGAGTGATCGTCGTCCCCTGCCCGTCTCTCTCCGCCTCATCGATGGTGTAAGAGCTCTCGCCGGTGCTTGTCCACCTATAGGCCTTATCGGTACCGGCCTTCCTCGTCACTACCGTGATACGGCTTGCCACCATGAATGCGGAATAGAAGCCGACTCCGAACTGTCCGATGAGGTTCGAATCCTTCTTCTGATCCTCGGTAAGGGACTGGAGGAACTTCCTCGTGCCTGAACTGGCAATCGTTCCGAGGTTGTTGTTCAGGTCATCCTCATCCATTCCGATGCCGTTATCGGAGATGGTAAGGGTACGCTTATCGCCTTCCGTGAATGAGATATCGATCTGGGGCTCGAACGAGAATCCCTTGAGCGAATCATCCGTGAGCGTAAGATACCTCAGCTTATCGATCGCGTCCGATGCGTTTGATATAAGCTCCCTGAGGAATATCTCCTTGTTTGAGTATAGCGAATGTATGATGAGGTGCAGCAGATCTGCTACCTCTGTCTTGAACTTCCTGCTTGATGACATTTCATTTCTCCCTCTCATGAACATACAAACGACAAGCAAAATCGGCAACTTATCCTGAGGGATATGGCAAATCATCAGAGAGAGGCTTAATATTCAATCATGGATTTCTCAAGACCCGATAACGCTAGGAAGATCAACAGGCTGAAGGTGCTGGCGGCACTCAGGCATGAGAATTTGTCGAAGGCGGACCTCTCCCGGGAACTAGGCATCAACAAGGTATCGATCGGAGAGATCATAGACAGGATGCTTGAAGAAGGCCTTATAGAGGAGGTAGGCAGGACAGCCGCTCCATCAGGCCGGCCTGCGACGCTCCTTGGCATAAAGCCATCATCGGGCCGTTCGCTGGCCATAGAGATAAGGAGCAAGGCCGTATCGGTCTCAGTCTCTGATGCCAAGGGCAGGATACTCCGCTTCGAACGCTTCCCGCGTACAGAGAGCATGATGGAAGACCTGGAAAGGACGATCGCGAAGATGAGAGGCGACGATGCCAGGCTATACGGAGCGGCGGTGGTATCAGACGAGAAGATAGATCTATCGTCAATGATCGATGCCCCTATCATCAATATCTCTAAGATATACGCCGAGACCTCAAGCGAGCTTGACAGGATGGAGAATCCCGAAGACATGCTCTTCGTCTCCTGGGCCGACGAGATAGAGGCTGCTATCTACCATGATGGCATCATAACGCTGCCTCAGTTCGCCCATATAAGGGCACAGCGTGAGGGAGAGTGCAGCTGCGGAGGCAGAGGATGCATCGGGGCCGTAGCCTCAGGCAAGGCACTTATCGCCGCAACAGGAGCCAAGGGATACAGGGATCTGCTGACAAACCCCGCGCTCTTCCCCTTATGGAAAGATGCGTTGAGACCTATGGCAGCCACGCTGTCGATGGCAGTGCAGGCCCTGTCTGCAAAAGCCGTGATGATCACGGGAGAGATGGCAGGCATCAGCGATGAGGCACTCGGGCATCTGCAGGCCCTTCTCTCCTCGGCCCTGCCGCCAAAGAGGAAGGACGTAAGGATATTCCGCTCGCAGAACAAGGATAAGGGAGCAAGGGAAGGTGCTGCGATAGCTGCCCTGGATGAGTTCTTCTACCATACGAACCTGCTTTCCAGGCTCAGCGTCATAGAACGAATGTCTAGCGATTTCCAGAACGGAATATGATATAGGAGAGAAGCATCACAAGATAGATGCACCAGAACCACGATGTACCTGCTGCAATGACCGTGATGATCCAAGGCACGGCAGTGAAGGCTACGGCCAGGAGCGCCGATACAGCCTTCGATAGGGGTCTCCGGGCACCGCTGCGGATAGCCGTGGCAGCCGTGAATAGGATGATGGCAGCCACTGATACCACAAGAAGCCTCAGCATCCAGCCATCCATGCCATAATGGATCAGCTCGGGCTCGGCCTCCACTGTTATGATCTGTGGCTCTGAGGCAGGCTCTGCCTCGGCTACGGGAGGTTCCTCCATGCTCTCTTCCTCCACGATCGCCACAGGCTCCTCGGAAGCCGGCGCCGGCTCCTCTGGGACATCCTCGGCCGCGATATCCTCCTCCACAGGCCCAGCCACAGCCACCGGAGGCTCTGAGCTAACGGCAGGCGCCTCTGTCTCTGCAGGCAGCGGCTCAGCCTTCGTCTCCTCGTCAATAACAGGAACGATGGCGGGCTCTGCCGCAACGCTCTCCTCTTCAGCCGGCTCTTCCGCTACAGGCTCCTGCTCCTTTTCCACAGGAACCTCCAGCATTACATCTTCCTCAGGCACTTCCGCAACGGAGGATAAGACTTCTTCTATGGGACGTTCCTCAGTCCTGCGCCCAGGTCTCTCTGAGAGGGCATCAATCAGCCTGGAACCGTTGCTCCCTCCTGCAGAGAAGACATTGCCTCCTGTAATGCAGGAGGATAGGAGGAAGGTTATTAAGATGACCGATAGCAACGCCCTCTTCATGTAACTCTAAAAACACCCTATGCATGGTATTGTTACATTATTTCCGTGAAAGGGAAAAGCGGAAAGCGGAATTCAGCTATTCTCCATACGTTGTTGTTGACTGCAGGAACCTTATCTATGATATTTCATGGTATGAACATTAGGTCTATAGCAGACAAGATAGGCATGGATTATGATGCGGCCCTGGAAGATTTCTGCGGGGATGTCTCCGCGATAAGCTCAAAGCTGCTTTCCTTCCCAGAAGATAACGGCATAGGCACCCTTGAGGCGGCAGTCGACAGCAAGGATGCCGAGACGGCCCACAAGGCCGCAAGGGCCCTGCGCAAGAGTGCCGAGAAGCTCTGTCTCACAAGGCTTGCTGAGGAATGTTCCAAGGTAGAGAAAAGCGATGCGGATGGACTTGAAGGCGCCTACATCCCACTCAGGTCGCTGTATATATCAATAGCATCGATCCTTGAGGGAGAGGAATGATGCGGAAGCTGATTCTTCCGCTTATCCTGCTTGCGCTGCTCTTCCCCTCATGCAGCACGACGGAGAACAGTACCGCGGATGATAGCTCGAGGATGATCATAACGCTTGCAGAGAATCCTTCGACAGGATACTCCTGGATCTGGGGACAGATGGGAACCGGCCATATAGAGATGATAGATGAAGCCTTCATCCCTGGAGATGGAGATGGCGTCGGAATACCAGGAACTCATATATTCACATTCGTCGGGACGAAGCCCGGGCACGTCACGCTCACCTTCTCATCACGCCAGCCATGGCAGGGAGGCGGCATAGGGGACACAGAGGCCTTCTCTGTCACTGTCTACGATGACATGACAATAAGCTATCTATAGCCCTGTCACATCATCGGATCTTCCCTTTAGAAGGGCATCCGCAGCAGATGCCCGGATCTCGCTCAAAGCTCTGAAAGCGCAGAGTCCACTATAGACACGGCCCTGTCTATATCATCCTCGGTAGCGATAAGAGGAGGTACGAAGCGCAGCACGGTGTAGCCGGCAGAGCATACGAGAAGCCCCTTCTCCATGCACTTGGCTATGACATCGCGAGGAGGGATCTTCAGATCAAGGCCCTGCATGAATCCCATCCCCCTGGCCTCGATGGCCTTGTCAGGATGCTTCGAGATCAGATCCTCAAGCTTGTCATGAAGGTATCTTCCCCTGACCGCGACTTCCTCAGAGAGCCTTGGCAGCTTGGAAAGCACGACCTCGGCAAGGGCTGCGGCAGCTACGTTTCCGCCGAACGTGGCGGCATGATCGCCGGGAGCGAATATGCCGGCAGCACGCTCGAATGCCACGGCGGCTCCCATCGGAAGTCCGCCTCCGAGAGCCTTGGCAAGCGTCATTATGTCAGGCTTTACGGCGTAGTTCTGGAAGCAGAACGGCTTTCCCGTGCGCCCCATGCCGCACTGCACCTCATCGAAGATCAGGAGCGCATCATGGCTATCGCAGAGATCACGGAGTCCGGCGAGGAATTCCTCCGTAGCCGGTATGATGCCACCCTCCCCCTGCAACGGCTCGACTATGACCGCTGCAGTCTTCTCATTCATGAGCGCCTTTACGGAATCAAGGTCATTGTAATCAGCGTAGACGACGCCTGGGAGCATGGGAGCAAAGCCCTTATGGTACTTCTCCTGCCCCGTTACCGTTATCGCTCCATATGTGCGGCCATGGAATGAATGCTGGAAGGAGATGATCTCGCTCTTTCCCTTCTCCGAACCTCTCTTCCTCGCCATCTTCAGCGCAGCCTCGTTAGCTTCGGCACCGCTATTGCAGAAGAAGACCTCCTTGGAACCGGCAAGCTTGTTGAGAGCCACGGCCGCATTGACGGCATGGCTGTTGTAATAAAGGTTGGAAGTATGAAGCACGCCTTCCTCGATCACGGAAAGAAGGGCCTTCCGCTCATCCTCATCGCCATACCCCAGCGCATTGACTGCGATGCCGGCCACGAAATCAAGATACTCCTTTCCATCCTCATCGGTGAGGATCATCCCCTTTCCGCTCTTTATCGATATGGGGAACTGGGAGTAGTTGGACATATAGTTCTCATGACCCAGCCTTACCGTTACGCTATTCGACATATCAAACCTCCGAAGTGACCATAGTGCCTATTCCGCTGGCCGTGAATATCTCAAGAAGCATCGAATGCGGAAGCCTTCCATCCAGCACATGGACAGATCTAACCCCCTTATCCAAGGCATCAAGGCAGCATTCGACCTTAGGGATCATCCCACCCTTTATCGTTCCATCAGCTATGAGCGCCCTGGCTTCCTCAGCGCTCATGCGCCGTATTATCGTCGAAGGGTCATCCTTGTCACGGAGGATTCCCTCGACATCGGTCAGGAAGACAAGCTTCTGGGCAGAAAGGGCGCCTGCGATCGCGGAAGCGGCATAATCAGCATTTATGTTGTATGTCTGGGAAAACATATCGACGCCGACAGGGCTTATCACAGGGACATAACCTGAATGTATAAGCGTCTCTATCAGATGGGTATCTACCTTCTCTATCTCCCCAACGAATCCCAGATCGCTGCCATTCTTATAGACCTTCTTCCTTGCCTGGAGCGTATGGCCATCCTTTCCGTTTATGCCGCAGGCCTCTATGCCGACAGCCTCCAGGTTCTCCACGAGGCTCTTTCCGATCGATCCGGATAGGACCATCTCGGCCACAGCCGCAGTCTCGCCATCGGTGACGCGGAGGCCATCCACGAACTCCGTCTTCTTTCCCAGCCTGTCCAGGAGCGATGTTATCTCCTTGCCGCCGCCATGGATGACCACCGGCTTGAAGCCTATATACTTCAGGAGCGCGATATCCTTGATGACAGACTTCTTAAGCTTCTCATCGACCATGGCAGACCCACCGTACTTCACGACTACGATGGTCCCTGCGAACTTCCTCATATAAGGGATGGCTTCGATGAGCACATCCGCCTTGGCCCTTTCCTTCTCGTACATGCTAGCTCCTGTAATCCCCGTTGATCCTCACATAGTCATATGTAAGGTCACAACCCCATGCAGTGGCCTCCGCTGCACCCTGATGGCAGTCAGCAATCACCGCGACCTCCTTCTCAAGGAGGATCTTCTTCGCCGTATCCTCATCAAATGGCACAGGCTCCCCGCCCTTCACCACCTGCAGCGATCCCGCGGGAGATGAGAAGGACAGATCGACCAGAGAAGGATCGAAATCAGCACCGGAATATCCCATGGCGCAGAGTATGCGTCCCCAGTTCGCGTCAGAACCGAAGAATGCCGCCTTCACGAGCGATGAGGATATCACGGAACGGGCAAGCACCTTGGCATCCTTCCTAGAGGGGGCCCCTACGACATGCATCTCTATGAAGCGGCCGGCTCCCTCGCCATCCTTGACGATGAGCTTGGCAAGCTCCCCCAGCACATAACGGAATGCCTCCTCGAAAGCCTCCGCGGCTGCCGTCCCCTCCCTGATCTCTGCGCAGCCGGACATCCCGTTGGCAAGGACGATCACGGAATCATTGGTGGAAGTATCGCCATCTACGGATATCATATTGAAGGTATCCTCGACGGTTGCTCCGAGCATCTTCTGTAGCAGAGGCTGGGAGATAGCGGCATCCGTAGTGATATATGAGAGCATCGTGGCCATGTTGGGATGGATCATGCCGGATCCCTTCGCCATTCCGGCCACCGTTACCACGCAGCCATCGATATCGACAGAAGCCGCAGCGGTCTTGCGGAACGTATCGGTGGTGAGGATTGCCTCAGCGGCATCCTCATCATTCTCTGATAGAAGCGGCACGAGCTTATCGATGCCGCCCTTTATCTTCTCCATATCCAAGGGAACGCCGATGACTCCGGTGGAAGAGACATAGACCTCTTCCTTTGGCACGGAAAGGAGCAAGGCTGCATAAGCGGCAGTCTCCTCGGCATCCTTCAGCCCCTGCCCTCCCGTGCAGGCATTGGCGTTGCCGCTATTGACCACGACAGCCCGGGCCGTCCCTCCCTTCAGCACCTTCATGTCCCAGATGACCGGAGCTGCCTTGACCTTGTTAGTCGTGAACGCAGCGGCCGATACAGCAGGAACCTCGGATACGATCAGCGCCATATCCTTCTTAACCTTCTTCAATCCGGCATGGACGCCTGCCGCCTTATAACCCTTCGGGGAAACGACCCCGCCATTGATGATCCTCATTGCATATTCCTCAGAATGGAGAGCCAGCGCCAACGCTGAGACCCGTCGTCTCCTCAAGAGAGAAGATGATATTCATATTCTGCACGGCCTGTCCCGCCGCGCCCTTCACAAGATTATCTATCGCACCCATGGCGATGATATTACCCGTACGCCCGTCGATCCGGTAGCTTATATCAACGGTATTGCTACCCTTCACATATCGGGTCTCCGGCAATGTATCGATGATGCGGATGAACGGCTCGCCATCATAAATGCCGTAAGCGGCTGCAACGTCCGCCTCGGTCACCCCATCCTTGAGGCGGGCATAGCATGTCGAGAGTATCCCGCGGTTCATCGGCACGAGATGGGGCGTGAACTGCACTACGACCTCCTCGCCTGCCGCCTCGGAAAGTTCCTGCTCGATCTCCGGCGTATGCCTATGGGAAGCCACGCCATAAGGCTTTATCGATTCATCGACCTCACAGAAGAGCGACGTAACCTTCTCCGACCTTCCGGCTCCAGAGGTACCGGACTTGGCATCTATGATGATCGTATCCTTCCGGATGAGCCCATGCTTGAGAAGAGGATACAGCGTCAGGATCGAACAGGTGGTATAGCAACCGGGATTCGCGACCAGGCGCTTGCCCGCTATGCTTCTGCGATGGATCTCCGGCAGTCCATAGACAGCCTGAGCCAGCAGCTCAGGGCTATGATGCTCGGTCTTGTACCACTTCTCATAGGTGTCCTTATCATGCAGGCGGAAATCCGCGCCAAGGTCTATCACGGCAGAATGCGAGAGGATCTCAGGGGTAACGGAAGAGGAAGCAAGACCGGCAGGGAGTGCAAGGAAGATCACATCAGCGCATTCGCTTGCCTTCTCTATGCTGTCCTCTGAAAGCACGGTATCAACGACGCCGCGCATACCGGGATATATATCGGAGAATCGCCTGCCGGCATATGAATGGGATGCAAGGTATGCGATTTCTGCATCAGGATGTCCGGCAAGCAGCCTTACCAGCTCCGCCCCGGCATATCCTGTAGCGCCTAGAACTGCAGCTTTTATCATATTCCCTCCAGAATATGGCATAATTATACACAATTACCGCACAACGACTAGCTCTTATGCATAAATATTTAAAAATTCTGAATATCAATGCAGCTCTGAAAGATCATACGGCGTTGTCTGATAGACAAGATAGTTCAGCCAGTTGGAATAAAGGAGATTCGCATGGCTTCTCCACCTCATCATAGGTACGCCTTCAGGGTCGTCATCGGGAAAGTAGTTCTTCGGGACAGGCGTATCGAGGCCGCGGGAGATATCCCTGAGATACTCCAGCTTCAGCGTATCCCTGTCATACTCGCTGTGGCCTGATATGAACACCTGCCGGCCATCCTGCGTCATCGCAGCATACACTCCTGCCTCATCGGAGCAGGCAAGGATCTTCAGCCGCTTCTCCGCCAGCATGTCATCGAGAGAACATGTGGTATAGCGTGAATGCGGGACGTAGAACTCATCATCAAAGCCACGCAGAAGCACAGGATTTCGATAGACGACCCTATGGGGGAATACCCCGAAGAGCTTCTGAGGAAGCATATGCTTAGGAATGCCGAAATGATAATAAAGCGCCGCCTGTGATGCCCAGCAGATATGGAAGGTGGAATGGACATGGGCCTTAGTCCACTCCATTATCCTGCAAAGCTCATCCCAGTACTCCACATCCTCATACTCAAGCTTCTCGACGGGCGCGCCGGTTATGACCATGCCATCGAAGTTCTCTCCTTCTATCTCCCCGAATGAATGATAGAACGATAGCATATGCTCAGGAGAGACATTCTTGGAGACATGGCTCTCCACCTGCACGAGGGTCAGCTCCACCTGCAGCGGAGTGTTTCCCAGAAGCCTTGAGAGCTGCGTCTCTGTCTCTATCTTCGTCGGCATGAGATTGAGGAGAGCTATGCGGAGCGGCCTCATATCCTGGGAAAGCGCCCTGTTCTCAGTCATCACGAAGATGTTCTCGCTCTCAAGCGTAGCCCTCGCAGGGAGCCGGTCAGGAATCTTTATAGGCATTTCGAAAGCGCCTCTTCGATATCCCTGATGATATCATCCGGATCCTCAATGCCCACGGAGAAGCGTACGAATCCCGGATCGATGCCAGCCTCGCGGAGCATCTCATCAGATAGCTGGCGATGGGTCGTGGAAGCTGGATTGAGGACACAGGTCCTGGCATCTGCGACATGTACCACTATCTCGGCAAGGCTGAGCGAATCCATGAAGAGCATAGCCTTCTCCCTTCCGCCCTTCATCGAGAACGATACGACACCGGAAGCCATTCCTCCCTCAAGATAGCGCATCGCCTTCTCATGCTCCGGAGAGCTTTCCAGCCCTGGATAGCTTACGCTTGCTATCAGATCGGTACGAGACTCAAGATACCGCGCTACGCGAAGCGCATTCTCGCTGTGCCGGCGGATCCTCAGGTCAAGCGTCTCAAGGCCGACATTAAGCAGGAATGCCGCTATAGGCTGCGGTGTCGATCCCAGATCCCTCATCAGCTGCGTCCTTGCCTTCGTTATGTATGCCGCGCGTCCGAACTGCCTTGTATATACCACTCCATGATAGGATTCATCGGGCTCAGAGAGCTCTGGGTATCGATCATCCTTCTCCCAATCGAACGAACCGCCATCGACTATAACGCCGCCGACGACCATGGCATGTCCGTCCATGTACTTCGTCGTCGAATGTATGACCACATCCGCACCCAAGGCGATAGGATTGCAGAGGATCGGAGTCGCAAAGGTATTATCTATGATCACAGGAATCCCTGCACCATGCATAAGCGGAATGAAGCGATCGAAGTCAAAGACCTCAAGGGAAGGATTCGCGATCGTCTCGCAGAAGAAGAGCCTAGTGCGTCCATCGATGGCCGAAAGGATCTCATCATCGCTCATCGAGGCATTGACGACACGGGCCTCTATACCCATGCGGCGGAGCGTCACCAGGAAGAGATTGGTCGTGCCGCCGTAGAGATTCCCCATCATCAGGAAGTTATCGCCGGATGATGCTATGTTCAGCACGGCTATCAATGAGGCAGCCTGGCCAGAGGAGGTAAGCATCGCGCCGACACCCCCCTCAAGCTGGCTTATCTTCTTCTCCACCATCTCCACCGTCGGATTTGATATCCTGGTGTACATATGTCCAGGTGTCTCAAGATCGAAGAGGCGGGCCAGCTCCTCCGATGAATCATACTTATATGTGGTGCTTTGATAGATCGGGAGCACCCTTGGCTCCCCATTTCCGGGAACATAACCGCCCTGTACGCAGAGCGTAGCCTTATTCCATCTCCTGTTTTCCATACCCGGATTCTATTGCTTCTGATACCTTTCAGGGAATATCGCTGATGACGTTTTCAGGAGGATTCATCAATTCTTCAGGATCCTTGAAGTATCGCAGGAAGAGCTTCATCGCAGATGCGTAGTAATAGCCATCGCAGATACGCTCATCAAGATTGGCCACGAAATCGATCACCCTCTTCTTCGATGCGTTGCCCTCCTCATCAAGCACGATCTCATAGCGCTTGGCACCAAAGGCGATGAAGACGGGCACGTTGCCGAAGTTGTAGAGATGATGGACGATCGGAGGGATATTGAGCGAGGCCATGTTCGTTATGAAGAGCGAGCCATGGAATGGAGAAAGCTCCACTATAGGGCGAGGAAGCATGCCGAAGTAATCAAGCGAACGCAGCAGCCCTACCGCAAGAGCCTTGAGAAAGCCAGGAATATAGCAGATGATGCGCGCAGTCTTATTGGCATTCCCCTCTCCCCCCGCCTCGACCCGGGCATATGCATCACTGAACTTCCTGTATACGTCCAGTAGGGTATCAGAAGGAGAGAACACCATCTTGAGCGTCGTATCATCAGCATCAAGCCTCATCTTCGTCTTTGCCACGATATTGACCACGATGCTGCTGCGTGCCCAGATCTTCTGTCCCCTGATGAACCTGTTGATTCCCGGTCTCTGGCTTACGGTACGGATATAGGACGCGATGACTATATGAAGGATTCCTATCGAGTCATAGCCTTCGGAGCGAAGACGGCGGATAAGGCTCTCAGCCCCGGCGACATCCATGCTCATCTTGATTGAGTTCTGGCTGTCATGGCGATGAACCATGATATACGGTATGATGGTGTTATAAGGAGTCAGCGTCCTTATCCTTCGACCTTCCTTAGCCTTTCTCATCATACCTGATGTTACCCCGATATCCCCAGATAATCCACTGCAAAGGCCACAGGCTGTAAGAAATCCCACAAACAATAAACATTATATATGACTTTGCATAAAATGGAATCGTAATCCTGATTGATAATACCACGGCTGAGGTATATATAGTGAGGCATGAGACAGGAAGAACTCGGGACGCTGGGCATCAGGAAGCTACTGCCATCGATGGCGCTTCCGCTGGTGATAGCCCAGATAGTCAACGGGATGTACAACCTGGTCGACCGGGTATTCCTCGGACATATCGCAGAAGGAGGAGCGGAGATCCTCACAGGCGTCGGGCTGGCATACCCTGTAATACTCATCATCTCCGCGTTCTCAAGCCTCATCGGAAACGGAGGCGCTCCCCGCGCCGCGACCTTCCTTGGCCAGGGCCGCAAGGAGAAGGCAGAAGAGATACTGTCTGCCAGCACGTTAGCGCTCCTTATCCTCTCTGTCGCGCTAATGGCCTTCTTCTACGCCTTCAAGAGGCCACTGCTTTTCCTCTTCGGAGCCTCTGACAGGACGATCCTGCCGGGCGATGACTATCTCTCAATCTACCTTGCCGGAACGCCTTTCGTGCTCCTGACCCTCGGTCTGAACCCTTTTATATCGATGCAGGGAAGGACGACGATGAGCATGATGACCGTAGTCATAGGCGCCGCCCTGAACATCATCCTCGATCCGATCCTCATATTCGCATTCTCCATGGGAGCAAAGGGAGCCGCGCTTGCCACGGTCATATCCCAGGGAGCCTCCGCCGCATATGTGCTGTGGTTCCTCTCTGGAAGGAGAAGCTCTCTCTCCTTCAGGCTGAAGGGATCGACACTGAAGCCGTCAACTCTCCGTCCTGTCATATCGCTAGGCCTCTCTCCGTTCACGATGGGAATAACGGAAGCGACGATGTCATTCGTCTTCACATCACGCCTTCAGGCCATATCTGGAGATCTCGCAGTCGGAGCCATGACGATACTCTCCTCGATACTCAACTTCGCGATGATGCCTGTGACTGGCCTTAATCAGGCGCTTGTGCCGATCGTCAGCTATAATTTCGGCGCAAGGAAGGAAAGGAGGGTCATGGAAGCATTCTGGATGGCATTCGGGATAACGCTCTGCTACACGATGCTGGTATCGCTGACATGCAACCTCTTTCCCCAGGCGTTCATATCGCTCTTCACGTCATCGCCGCAGCTCGCGGACTACGCTTCCGGAATGATGAGATACTATATCACCGGCTTCATGATATTCGCGATGCAGTCAACCAGCCAGAACACATTCGTAGGTCTCGGCCAGGCAGGGATATCCCTCTTCTTCGCCTGCTTCAGGAAGATCATCCTCCTAATCCCATTCGTCTATCTGCTCTCATCATCCGCCCTTGGAGACCGCGGCGTCTTCCTCGCGGAATCACTCGCGGACTCGATCTCAGCGATCTCCGTATTCATCACATTCATGGCAACTCACAGGCATATCTTGGCCAATGGAGCCTATTATCGCTAAGAATTGCTTGCTCCTATGAGGAATGATGTTTACGATAAAGCCATGCCGGAATATAAGATTTCGAGGCGTGACAAGAGGATGATAGAGATGTCCAGCCGCTTTCAGGCAAGGGACCCGGAAACCCTCAATGACGACCTCATAAGCAATATAAACAAGATGAGCATATCAAGGCGTGACGCACGCCGCTTCCTGTGCCCGTCAAAGCATATAGCCACATCGACGTTCGTGATACCAGTGACGGAAGGCGCCGTCACTGGGTATTACTTCACCAATCCCCGTGTCGCAGAGCTTACCGGGCTGGTTCCCCTGATGGTCTTCTGCCATGGAGGCGGCTGGGTATTCGGCAACATGGAGTTCTATTCCATATTCCTCCGCCACCTGGCCGAGGTAACGGAATGCTCGATCCTTCTCATTGATTACAGGCTTTCCCCGCAATACAGGTTCCCCACGGCCGTCGAGGACTGCTATGACGCGCTCCTTTGGGCTGCGGAAGGAGCCAAGTACTGGAAGACGGATCCGGACAGGATGTTCATCGCAGGAGACAGCGCAGGAGGTGCCCTTGCCGCGGTCACTGCGATACTCGCACGCGACAGGAAGGGCCCGCAGCTTGCCGGACAGATACTGCTGTATCCGATAACGGATGGGCGGCTGCGCACGAATTCCATGGTAGAGTATCGTGACAGTCCGATGCTCAACGAGAACATGCTGGCCTTCTATGTGAAGAACTACGCCAGAGAGCCTAAGGACATGCTCTCCCCGATGTTCTCCCCTCTCCTGGCCCAGGATCTCTCCCGCCTGCCGCCTGCATTGATAATCACGGCAGAGTCAGATCCTCTTTCGGATGATGGGAAGCTTTATGCAGACGCGCTCAATGCCGCAGGCTCCAAGGCGAACGCGCTGATGGCAAAAGGATCATTCCATGGCTTCATGCCGTATAAGGATGGGACAGGAAGGAAGGAAGCTGAATGCGCGATCGCGCAGTTCGTATCAGGCCGTTCCATCGAGAACATACAGCTCTGCACGAAAAGGGAACTGCAGAGGAATCAGAAAGGCATCTGACGGGGTACTGAAGAGAGGACCGACACCGGGTAGGTGTGCGCTCAGCTAGGTCATCAGGGGGGATTCGCTTAGCATGATCCCAAACGCCGATCCTCTCGTCACTACCCTGAGATGCCGAACATATCTGAATTACCGCACACTTTGACTAATTTGTCAATATTTTTTTAAACAATAAGGCTCATTCGATACAAAATCCAACAAATTGTCTTCACAAACACCATTTTCAATGTTTTTCCCATTTCCTTATGCCTATTTTTCCCATTTATTAAGATTTGATAGCAATGATTGTCTTTTATCCTCAGCGAGCCAGAAGTTGCAGATAGCCTGAAGTAATCGTATCCTCTGTCTATGACGGAAAGCCAGAGAAGCTACTGCATGTCACGGAACAAGGGCAAGGGGACCTCGATAGAGACAGCCCTTTCCAAGGCTCTCTGGCATCGTGGGATCCGATTCAGGAAGAACTCCTCCGCTATATACGGCCGCCCTGATATCTCAATACGGAAATACCGCATCGCCATCTTCTGCGACGGTGACTTCTGGCATGGCTATGACTGGGAGAACAGGCGCCAGTCCATCAGGACGCACAGGGAATACTGGATACTGAAGATCGAGAGGAACATCGCGAAGGATGAGGAGGTGAATCATATCCTCACGGCGATGGGATGGCATGTGATAAGGCTCTGGGAACATGAGATCAGGAAGGATCTCGATGATTCCGTAGATATGATAATACGAGCCATAGAGGAGGCAAAGGCCTCAGGAAGATGACTCATCGAGCAAGGCCTGCTGCCGCATGGTCTCTTCGTAGGAAACCCCGAAGACCGTATGCCACGGCGAGGGATCTCCTTCGGTCCCGCGGATGAATGAGGTGGCATCATCGATGCTGTCCAGCATGACCGGACCGGACAGACGGCCATCGCTGCCTGGCTCCTCTACCCCGCTTTCCCTGCGCATGAGCGCGATATGCTCCGGACATCTCCTCTTAGAGATGCGCGACACCTTAGCACCGGTTGAAAGGACAATCCGGCCATCCCGGAGGAAGGCCGAGGCATGATACTGGGAATCAGAGTATATGAATGTCTGCCTGTCAAGGCGCAAGGCTGACCTTGAAGCAGATGCA
Organism: uncultured Spirochaetaceae bacterium; assembly: GCA_944389145.1. GTDB lineage: Bacteria > Spirochaetota > Spirochaetia > Sphaerochaetales > Sphaerochaetaceae > Ornithospirochaeta. The sequence goes on along the minus strand of CALXLH010000003.1, from coordinate 33,961 downwards.
GCAGCAGGCAAGCATAGGTCAGTCTCCTCTGCCATATCGACACCGAAGAGCCGGCAAAGCTCGCTATCCGGGATTATCCTGCCGCTATCATGGGGAAGGGAAAGCTTATCCCATAGCCGGTCAGCCCCCCGTCCTATTATCCTCTCAGAGAAAAGATCAAGATCGATGCCCCTGAGAGAGAATATGAGGCCAGGATCATCGTCGAGCCTGCGGCCTATGCCATACATGGCTGCCGCGATATGCTTGCACAGCGATGCCCAGTCAGGGCAGGAGCAGGAATAACGTATCTCATCCCTAGAAGGAAAGAGGGTCTTTATGAACAGCTCTTCAAGATCTCGGGGAAACCGTCCTTCTAGGAGTTCTGAGATATTCTCCATCCTGTCAGAGCATCGTGACACAAGCTCGGAGAAGGAACCGACGGAGAGAGGAGCTATCTGGACCGTCACGCGGTACGGTGATCCATGGCTTCCTGCCACGAGCGCCCTCACGCTGCCATGATGCTCCAGATCCAGGTCCTTGATATGGCCATCCTTGCAATATGCCCGTCCTCTAGGCAGGCGATTCGACCAATCAGCGAATCGCTCTATATTCTCGCACCACTTCCTGCCCCACCATGTGGATGCGATATTCCTCCCCCTGATCTCAACGCCCTTCATCGCTGGCCTCCCGTGAAGCGCATGGCGGCGATGATCTGATCAGGGGAAAGCTTGGAAAGTATGGAGGAAGAGGCATCCCCGATGATGCCATCTGCAAGCTCCTGCTTATCTGACAGCATCTCAGAGATACGTTCCTCGATCGTATCAGCAGTCACGAAGCGATATACCGAGACATTCCTCTCCTGTCCTATCCTGAAAGCACGGTCAGTAGCCTGATTCTCCACCGCGGGATTCCACCATCTGTCGAAATGAATGACAGAAGAGGCTGCCGTAAGGTTGAGGCCGACGCCTGCAGCCCTGAGTGACAGTACCATATACGGGATCTCCCCACCCTGGAAAAGCTCAACACGCTCAGCCCTCTGCCGCTCGCTCGTCTCACCGCTTATAGTGAGTCCCCTCTTGCCGAAGACAGGATAAAGAAGGTCATCGAGAGGTGGAATCATCGTCCTGAACTGCGTGAAGACCAGCACCCTCTCCCTGTTATCCGCAAGCGTCCTCGCGAGATCACGGAGGACAAGGAACTTACCGCTCCTTTCCACAGAGTAGTCGCCATCACCCAGGAGCAGGGCAGGATGGTTGCATACCTGCTTGAGACGAAGGAGCGTACGCAGCAGCATACCCTTCTCCTCGAAAGAGGAGGATGCGGAAGGTGCCCCCTCAATGCCTGACACGATATTCCGATAGAGGACGATCTGCTCCTTCCCCAGCGATACCATCACATCGTTCTCCAGCTTTTCCGGAAGATCGGGGATTATGCTCTTATCGGTCTTCACCCGTCTGAGGATGAATGGGGATATGGCTCTCCTAAGCTCTGAGAAATGGCTGCTTCCGTCACCTCGGGCAAGACGCCGGAAGGATTCGGCAGGGCCAAGGAGGCCGGGATTGAGGAAGCTGAAGATCGAATGGAGATTCATCAGGTCATTCTCTATAGGCGTTCCGGTCATCGCGATCCCGACTCTCTTCCTAAGAGCCTTTATCCTCTTCGCCTGCGCCGTTCCGGCATTCTTTATCGCCTGTGCCTCATCCAGAACTATCACATCCCACTCGTTATCCGCGACAGCCTCGTTCCTAGCGGCCATCTGATAGGTCGATACGGTAAGGAAAGGGAAATCCGCGCGGGATCGATTCCGCCCATAGAGGATGAGATAATCCAGCGAAGGGACAAAGCGGCGTATCTCATGCTCCCAGTTCGCAAGCAGCGAGAGAGGGACTATCAGGAGGATGCGCTTCATTCCCTCTTCCTTCATCCTCAGAAGGAAGGCAAGCATCTCAACGGTCTTCCCTAAGCCCATATCATCGGCAAGGCACACCCCGAGCCCCATCCTGGCCATGGCCGTGAGCCATAGATACCCATCCTCCTGATACCTTCTGAGAGTACCTTTGAATGACCGTGGTACCTGCCTATCATCAAGGACCGATAAGGCACACTCTGTCAGCCAGGAACGGGAATCGAAGCGCACGGCGGTACCGATGACGCCCTTTTCGATCGAGGCTTCCTCCCTGACAAGCGTAACGGGATCCGCCTTTCTTTCCCGAAGGCGCTCGAAATCCGCGATAAGCGTCCTAAGCCTCTTGTGATCAACCTCGATCCACCTACCCCTGAAGAGACGGAGCCCCTCAGCTTCCGAAAGCAGCTCATGAGCCTCTTCCTCGCTTATCCTCAAGCCTTCATAGACCATATCAGGGACAAGGGAAAGAAGGACGGAACGGGAGAAATAGCCTTCATGCCTCACCCCAAGCCTTATCAGCGATTCACCTCTGCCTTTCCACCATGAAGGAGTACGGCATATGACTCCTGCCGCCTCGTAAAGAGGCACATCGCGCAGGAATGAATAGGCCTCATCGGCATCAAGCATCAATGGATAGAAGATATCTCCGGATTCGACAAGCGCTGCGATGAAGCGGCTCTCTTTCGAAAGCCTCTGTATCACCGCTATCAGCGAAGCAAGCTTCTCCTTATCGCTGCCATACTCCGTCCTGGCGTATCGGAGAGGATAGTGCCTCACATCCCCATTGCCATCAAGCGTGGAATATGTGGCCATGAATGCGAACGGCCTGCGCCCTTCAGGATACTCAACGAGATGGAAGAAGACGCGGGAAGGCACGACAAGGTCCCTCCGCTTACCGGAAAAATAGAGATCGACGCTGCCGGCGAATGATGCTATCTCCCGCGCATAAACCGCGGAAAGCCTCTCGAGCTGCAGCCTTGCCCAATGAATGGAGAGATATCCGCTTCCTATCATATAGGGCGCATCATCCAGCAGCCGCTGGATATCATCATCAGCCACATCCGCCACGGCCTTATCGCGCAGGAGCTCAAGTCCGGGGATGCGTAGCAGGCCATCGATGAACAGGGACGACAGGGAGCGCAGGAAAGCAAGGGATGGCGAATCATTGCTGCCATGGGAGAACGCAAGGTCATAGAGAGCCTTATATCTGTCCTTCCGGAATGCCTCATGCAATGATGCATGATCGGTGCCATCGGTCATCTGTAGATAATCAGGGATGAAGGAATCTTCCGTGATGAGAAAGGCAAGGCCTGGCATGGCTATATGGCACCACCCCCTCTGATAAGCTCGACGACAGCCATATCCGCAGGGAGCCAGCTTACGCTTCCAAGCTCCTCGGAAGATAGCCATCTCATCGCGTCATGCTCCATAAGCGTTACGGCCCCGCCTGTGATATGGCAGATGTAGCAATCCATTATGAGGCGGAAGTCATGATACTCATGCTCGATCGTGCCCAGCAGGCTATCGACAGCGACATGGACGCCAAGCTCTTCCCAGATCTCGCGGATAACGGCTTCCTCGCCGCTCTCCCCTTCCTCCCGCTTGCCCCCGGGGAATTCCCAGTAACCCTTGTAATCGCCGTATCCACGCTCGGCCGCAAGGATCCTGCCACCTCTCCTTATGATAGCCGCGCTTACCCTTATCGCCCTCATGCAAAGAGGATAGAACAAAAGGCCGGCCAAGGCTATAATCCAACCGCCATGAGAAAGAACGGAAATTACGATCTGGGCAAGGATGGGCTCTGGTTCCTGACGCTCCATCTGGCGCTTCCGACAGCTCTTGCACAGGCTGTGAACGTGCTATACGCGATTGTAGACAGGATGTTCATCGGACATATCGCAGGATATGGAGACATGGCTCTCGCAGGCGTAGGCATCGCAGCACCTATCACAACGCTGATCTCCTCCTTCGCGGTCCTGATAGGGATGGGCGGAGCTCCCATCATGGCAATGAAGGAAGGGCATGGGGAGCATGAGAGCGCGGAGAGCATACTCTCGACGGCATTCTATCTCCTGCTGGCAGCATCCGCGATCCTGACACCTCTCGCATTCATATTCCGCCACCCGATCCTCATGGCATTCGGAGCTTCGGAAATGACGCTTCCATACGCCAGCGAATACCTAGGATGGTATGTGCTGGGCACTCCGTTCGCTCTTCTTGCATCAGGCCTGAACAGCTATGTGATAAACCAGGGACAGAGCAAGAAAGGCATGGTATCGGTACTGATAGGAGCAGCTCTCAACATCATACTTGACCCGATATTCATATTCATCTTCGGGATGGGCGTGAAGGGGGCGGCAATCGCCACCGTGATATCCCAGATGGCCTCTGCCGCTATCGTCATCGGCGTGCTGATCTCCCATAATGCCCAGATAAGGCTGCGTTTCCATTCATTTGACAGGAGCAGGATAGCAAAGATCCTGACATTCGGGCTCTCCCCTTTCATCATAATCGCCACAGACAGTGCCTTGATGATCGTCCTGAACTCGGTGCTTCAGCGCTATGGCGGTCCGGAACGCGGAGATATGCTGATAACCTGCTCCACTATAATACAGAGCTACCATCTGCTGGTCATGAATCCCCTTGGAGGCATCACGGCAGGCTGTCAGGGGCTGGTAAGCTACAACTATGGAGCGGGAGATTCCGCAAGGGTCAGAGGAAGCATAAGACGGGTACAGGTAGTCGCGACAGCCTATACGGTCGTGATGTTCCTCCTCACCATCCTCGGATCAAAGGCCTTCGCCTCATTCTTCACTCCGGATGAGTCGATACAGTTCACAGCTGCCCGTTACATGATCATCTTCGAGTCAATGATAATACCGCTTTCATTCCAATACACGAACGTGGATATGATGACAGCCCTCGGGCAGGTCCGCTTCTCGCTGCCCCTATCGCTTGAGCGTAAGATCGTATTCTTCATATCCACGCTGCTGCTGCCGGCAATCACGGTGGCGGACGCGGCATTCTTCGCCGAACCCATCTGTGATCTTATAGCCGGAGCCGTCTCATCCTTGATCATGTGGAAAGAGCTTCCCAAGATACTCAGGCAGCGTGAAGAAAAGGGTTTCCGGCTCTGAGATCAGAGCCTTACGACATTACCTCCATACGCGCTGTCATAGATGGCCTCTACAAGCTCTACTGCCTTGCGTGCCTCGCGTCCGGAGACCATCGGATCCCTGCCCTCTTCAAGAGCCCTGACCACATCCTCGATGTTCTCAGCGTGAGCGCTGGCATCCGCCACGGTCGGAGTCGACGCTCCCCAGGTAGGGACCGAGGCATTCGCGATCGATGCCTTGATAGCGGCATCCTCAGGACGCTCGTCCCTGAAATCCCAGGCGCCGATGCTATCTCCTGAAAGAAGCGCGGAACCGTCCGTACCGCATATCTCCACACGTCGCATGGAACCAGGATAGGAAGCTGTCGTTCCCTCGATAATCCCCAGTGCTCCGCTTCTGAAGCGTATCGCGGCAACACCTGAGTCCTCTACCTCTATCCTCTCATGACCGAGCGCCCCGCAGAATGCCGATACGCTATCCACATCACCGCCGAACCATCGCAGGAGATCGATAGTATGGATCCCCTGATTGATAAGCACCCCGCCGCCATCAAGCGCCTTCGTGCCATGCCAGGGAACATCATCGTAGTATTCCTGCGTGCGATACCAGTTGAACTGGGCGCTGATCATCGTCACACGTCCGAAGCGTTCTTCATCGAGGGCCTTCCTCATCAGCCTCACGGCCTCGAAATACCTTGACTGGAATATTCCGGCGAGAAGGACTCCCTTCTCCTCTGCCGCATGTATCATCATATCGCAGCGCGCGGTGGTAATCTCCAGGGGCTTCTCCACGATCACAGCCTTCTTCCCGCTCCCGATCGCTGCCAGCGCAGGCTCAAGATGAGCCCCGGAGGGAGTTGCGATCATCACGATATCAACATCACCATCAGACAGGAATGAATCAAGCTCATGATAGCTCCTGATACCGAAGCGCGAGGCAAACGCATCCCCCTTCGCAGCATTATGATTGTAGCAGGCGACAAGCCTCGCCCCATTGGCAGCCAGTACCGCATTAGCGTGCGTTTCCGCTATATTACCCGTTCCGATGATTCCGACACCGTATTCCATAATCAACAAATCCTCCACAGGAATGGTGGCATCAACGGCGGGTCATTGGCAAGAAGAAGGATCTAGATCGGTCGTATAACCACTATGCTATGGCAACCAACGCGGATATAGTTGGATCATGAGACAATTCATCGCATTTTCGTTGCTGCTTTGCCTGCTGGCAGGCTGCCAGATGCCAAATGATGGTAACATCCTGGGGGGAGATGGCGGAAATCAGGCTGATCAGGATTATGAGATCATTCTTCCCGAAGAACCTGCTGTAACTACTCCTGTCTCGGCTCCTTCTGAGACTCAGGCAGCTCTAATGGAAAGAATCACGAACTCTCTAGGAAACGAGGCCTTGGCGGAATATTCCGGAGACATCGCCTGGGCCATATGGGAATATGCAAAGGAAAATCCTGCGAGGAACGATGATGATAGGCTGAGGGAAATAGAGAGCTATACCTATGGAGATGCTACCATATCAGGATGGTTCACGATTCCATCCGAAGGTCCGATAACGACCCCGTTCGAGGCTGCCCCAATGGACGTCAGCTTCTCAGTCGACTCAGATTCAGGAAAGGCTGAAGGCTGCGTTACGATGAGCCTCACTGAAGAGAGCATTATCTTCGCGATGGATATATCCAGCTACGTTCCAAGCGGTGAGAATACGGTAGAGAGCATCAGCAATGGCTTCATCTATCAGAACATGGATAGTACCTTGCAGAAGGTCATAATCACGGCAGACTTCATGGACGATGGCCATAAGCATACCTTGTACTACAGGCAGGAACCAAGGCTGATAGACCAGGAAACAGGAGAGATGGATGAAGGCGCACTATGCATCCTTGATGATGAGAATATAGAATATGTGATCTTCGGCCTTGAGAATTCAACCCCAAGCTCTGAGCCATTGAGGATACCTACGACAGATGAATCAGATCTGATGTCAGCGATAGGCCTATCTATGGCAGAAGCAGGACAAGAGATACAGGAGACGATACTGGCCGCGATAGGATCAGCGCAGGATGAAAACATAGAGTACTCTGATGGAAACTCCTCAGTAAGAGGCTCTTTATCACACAACGGACCTACGGCATGGGAAGCGACCATAACCTCATACAGGATCGAAGGAACGAATGACAAGGGGAGTTACACCCTAGAAGGAGAGGCTACCCTTACATCCTCATCAGCAGAAGATGGCTATCCGCTTCCTTTCTCATCGCTCAGGGCAGATATAAGCAACTATATAGCTGCCAGTGATGGCCTTCTCATAAAAGCAGGGACGATCTTGCAGGATGAGATGGAATCATCCTTCGTCCTGAACGCTCTTGGCAACGATGGGAAGCCGCATAGCTGGGAAGTAACCATGACAAGAACCAGCGATGGGGCAATTTCAGGAACCGAAACGTTCGATGAGGCGAATCTCATACCGTTCTTCATGAGAGATCAGAGCCTAACGTAATCCAGATGAATGCAGGAGCAGTCCCTCAGGCGGCTCCTGCGATGCACCATGAGCTATCAAGTGCAAGCTTCAACTATCAGTTCCCCTTCCCGATCTCAAAGTAAGAATCAGCAGACAGCTTGGCACGCCATTTTTCTACAAGGGCAAGGAAAAAAAAACCCCACACCCGGTAAAAGGAGGTAAACGGTTTGTGGGGAACAAAAGGAGGTTAGAATGGAAGTGCTATTGCTTCCACTTTCTGATGCCAATATAGCGAATTAGGAAAAGAATGAAAAGTACTTTTCGAAAAAATTTCAAAATTTTTGAAACATCATTCCGATTTTAGAGAAATTGCTATCTAAGTACCTTCCTCTTATCGATATAAGGCTCTCTCCACCCTGCCTCTTCCGCATACGCTCGGTATGCCTGGGCATCTGAACTATGGAGGCGCATGATAAACGAGGCGTATTCATGCTCAGTCTCACCGAAGAGATCGTAGCCTATCTTGGCTATGCAATCAGGCATGAGCGTGGATGAGACGTATCTTGCCGAATCGATATACGCTTCCAGATCAAGGTAGCCATCCTCGATGATGCTGCGGACATCCTTGGGCCTGGTTATCGAGAAACGGAACCCATCATCTGGCTGCTCATATGAAAGATGCTCATAAATAAGCTCATGGGTAAGCGGCCTTGCACCGCGGCTGCGGATATCAAATGACTTACGGGATAGGGCCTTATCAGCCTCTGATGCGGATGCAAGCGAGGCCCCTTCCCTGCCTAGGATATACGGGAACGGTATATATGGTGATATATCCCTGACAAAAGGCTCCCCAACCGCATGGGTCACCGCAAGGAGGGCTTCCTCTGTCGGTTCGATATCATCCATCGCGCATCGCCTTCCCCCTATCATGATGCCTTCAGACGGGAAATGGCTGATATATCCCTCAAGGATCTCCTGACAGGCCTCATAAGAAAGATGAGGCAGATCATATGGAGGATCCATGATGAACGTGCGGCGCAAGGCACTCTCTGAAGCGACAGCATCCAGGTAGTCATCCTGGATAGGATTGAAGAAGAGCCTGCCTGAACGCTTCAGGAACGAGGCCATGTCAGGAGCATAGGCACGGAACCGATCCTCCGGAAGCAGGAATGAAGACGTATCTGGAGAAGGAACGAGGCCGAAGGCCCTGTCTATCACATAAGCCAGTACAGAGAGCGGCATGGAGGACGGGACCATGAGCCAGCGCTCTATCCTGCCACCTTGCGCATCGGCATACTCTGCCAGGGAGGAAAGCGTGTCATGATCAAGAGTCCTGAAGGCCATCACGACCCTCAGGACATCGATTCTGAAGAATGGGCTGGAGTCCAGCAGGACCTTATCAAGCTGCGACAGCCTGATATTGAATACGGGCTCCCTTATCACGTCAGTTCTTCATCGAGAACGGCTGTCTGGTGTTCTCCAGGACATCCCTCCAGAGCGAGCCTTCGGTATCGACATGGCTGCGCTTGGAGACGGCTACCTTGATAGGCACATAGACATACTGGTTGTTCACAAGGGATGCGATGCACTGTGTCTTGCCAGCCATGGCCGCATGAACCGCATGGGCACCGATCCTCGCGCAATAGATCGAATCATAGCTGTTGGCCGGTGATGATCTGATGATATACGAAGGATCGATGTACTTTATCGAGGTCGTGATACCCTGCTCGCTGAAGAACTCCTTCATCTTATTCTTGAGGAATATTCCGATATCATGATACTTCACGTTGCCAGAGGCATCGACCTCTCCTGTAGGCGGAGCGAACTCCTGGCCAGCACCCTCTGCCACGAGTATAACGGCATGACCGCGCTCCTGAAGCCTCCTCTTCACGTTCTCAAGAAGGCCATTCGGTCCCTCAAGGTCAAACGGAGACTCCGGGATGAGGCAGAAGTTCACATCGGACTGGGCCAGCGTCGTCTCTGCCGCGATGAAGCCAGACTCCCTTCCCATGACCTTTACCAGGCCGATTCCATTTATCGCGCCCTTTGCCTCGACATGCGCGCCGCGCACGACAGGCACAGCCGTAGAGACAGCGGTGTCGAATCCGAAGGATGAATCGATGAACGACAGATCGTTATCTATGGTCTTGGGAACGCCTACCACCGCGATCTTCAGTCCCCTTCTCTTAATCTCCTCTCCGATATCATAAGCGCCGCGGAGCGTTCCATCGCCACCGATCGCGATAAGGATGTTTATATTCAGGCGCTCAAGGCTATCCACGATCTCCTCGACCTGCTTACCGCCTCCGCGGGCAGAGCCAAGGATCGTACCACCCTTCTCCTGGATATCATCGACGACATCCGGATCAAGCGGCATCAGGGGCCATGGTGAATTCTCAAGAAGGCCGAGATAGCCATACTGTATGCCGGAGATCCTCCTTACGCCATAGCGATACCAGAAGCAGCGGACGACAGCCCTTACTACGTTGTTCAGTCCCGGGCAGATACCGCCGCATGTGCAGATCGCGGCATGGACATGAGCAGGGTTGAAGTAGATCTTCTCCCTCGGTCCTGCAAGCTCAAGGGCATCGGACTGTACCGGACGGACATTCCCATCCACCTCCTCAGCCTGTATCGAATAAAGGATCCTGTCGGTATCCTTCACGTAATCGGCGAGGCCATCGCCCCCTTTCTTAGACATGCGGATCGGGGAATTGAGCTTCGCCTCCCCAAGCCTGTCGATCGTGAAATCGTATTGCATCTTGCCGCTCATATCTCAGCCTCCATTAATCCCTGGCTTTCTTCCTCGAACTTCCTGAACCGATCCTCAGCTTCAGCCTTCACATCATCCTGGAACCGTCTGTAAAGCTCGATATACTCTATCGCGAATGGCGTAAGCACAGCACCCTTATGCTCCGCTCCGCCTTTCTTCCTCTCTATCATCGCACGACCAAGCGCCTTTTCAAGCCTTTCAAGCATTCCTCTGGCCTTAGTATAGGAAAGCCCCATCCTGGAAGAGGCAGCGAGAAGGGAACCTGTCTCCCTTATGCCATCGAGCAGCCACAGCACGCCGGCACCCATGAACTTCTCACCGTCATCATCAAGGATGTAGAGCTTAGTGCTTAGTTCCATAGCTCTCCTGCTGCCTGATAAACGGTATCGACGACCTCATCAAGCCCGCCAAGCTCAACTGAACAATAGGCAAGCCTGAGCGTCCTTCCCATTATGTTGATCGCGCCTATCTGATATCTATCAAGGAGATAGCGCCTCAGCTCCTCCGCATCATGGCCGTTCGTATCGAATGCCATGAAATATCCGGAGTTGAACGGATAGGGAGTCAGCACCTTATCCCCGGCATGCCTTGAGACAGCCTTATGGACGGCATCATAGCGCCTCTTCATCTCCTCGAAGAGCCCTGCCTTGTCCCTTGCATAGCTGCTGCCATCCTTCATGGCCTTCAGCAGGAGGCTCTGTCCAGGACGATCGCAGTTGGAGACAGTGCATCGTATCGCCCCCAAGGTCTTCTTGGTAAGCGCATCGATATGCGCATCGGTAAATGAACGAGAGGCATACGTGATGAAGCCGATCCTGAAGCCCCAGACCATCTCCTCCTTCGTTGCCGCATCGCCCTTGACGGCGAATACGTTATCATGGGCATCGGCAAGGAACGAGAAGAGAGATTCCTTCTCCGTCTCATCCTCGAAGAAAAGGCCGAAGTATGCATCATCGGATATCACCATGACCTTCTTGCCCGTATCTGCCACGCTCTTGATCGCATCAACTATCGCCAATGCCTCAGAGCGAGAAGGAGTATACCCCGTAGGATTGTTAGGGAAATTGAGGATTATGCGGGCAGTGTTTCCCTTGCATGCAAGGAGAGCTTCCCTCATGCCCTCCGTATTGAAATGGCCATTGCCGTCGTAGAAGCGGAACAGCCGCAGCCTCGCGCCTGCCAGGTCGGAGAATATGAGATCATAGTTATCCCAGAAGAGATCCGGACATACCACCTCATCTCCGGCAGAGACGAAAAGTTCGGCGATAAGGCTGATCGTATGGGTAAGGCCACCCGTGACTATAGGCGTCGAGGTCTTCTTCCCCTTAAGCGAAGGATTCTTCTCCTCCATCTGGGCCTTCCATATCGCCCTCAGCTCCTTATCTCCACCGCCGGGAGCATATGAGAAGAGCTGTGATGGCTTGAAGACGCCATCCTTGAACGATGAATAGATATCACTGAGATAGAAAGGCTCCCCGCTCCTTGTCGCAAGGCCTACGGTGGCATTGTATCTCTTCGCCTTCTCCTTAGCCTCATCGCTCTGTGCGACGATACCCTTAGGGAAGTACATTCTCTTCCCAACCTCTGAAAGGAAAGGATAAGCGCAGGAATCCTCAAGCGCAGCATTCAACTGTACAGCAAGTTCATTCATCTTCTTTCTCCTGAATCCCCTTATAACTCATTTTCAGAGAAAGGTCAGCTGGCCTCCTCCTGCCACTTCCCGCTCCTCCATGCCAAGCATCTTCATGAACTCATCCTCCGTGACGATCCTCACGCCAAGCCTCTCAGCTGTCGCCCTCTTCGATCCTCCGCCTCTTCCGGCAAGGAGGTGCGTAGTCTTCGACGTCACTGAGGATACGGTACGGCCACCCCGCCTCTCTACCTCCTCCATCGCCTTGGAGCGCGGATTGAAATGCTCGAATGAGCCGGTCACGCACCAGACCTGGCCTGCGAATGCCTGAGGGATATCATCAGGGCGTTCCTCCGAAGATGACTCAAGGCGGAGTCCCTTCTCACGGAGGATCGCGATCGTCGTCCGCAGCTGCGGTGAGCGGAAGGCCCGTATGATATTCTCAGCAGTCACCTCACCGATGCCTGGAATGGCCGTGAATGCCTCCACGTCTCCCTTATCAACGGCTGTAAGAAGCTTATCCATATCATCAAAGCCGCCAGAGATAAGGCTCTCCGCGCCCTTCTTGCCGATCTCCGCGATACCCAGCGAGGAAAGAACCACCGCAAACGGACGCTTACGGCTTTCCTCTACTCCATCGATAAGCGCCTTGACGCTCTTCTCCCCAAGGCCAGCGAGTCCCACAGCCCTGGAAAGGTCTGAGGTGTATATATCCTCGATGCTACGGATGAGCCCCGCATCATAAAGCACGGCGACGGTCTTCGGTCCCAGCCCCTCTATATCCATCTGGTCAGATGAGGCGAAGTAGGATATGCGTCCCTTGGCCTGATCCGGGCATGAGTAGTCCGGACAATACTGCAATCCCCCCACCTGTATGATGCTGCTCCCGCAGCATGGGCACTTGGAAGGAAGCTTGTAGGTAGTATTACCTTCATCATTCTTCTCGATGACGGAATCAACGGCGGGAATCACATCTCCCCTCTTGGATATGGAAACGGTATCCCCTATCGCCAGCTCAAGCTCATTTATATACTCCTGATTATGCAGCGTGGCCCTTCTTATCGTGGAGCCGCCAAGCTTCGTCGGGGTTATCTCGGCGACAGGGGTGATGCGTCCTGTACGCCCGACCTGGACGGTTATGCCCTTGAGGACCGCCTCCGCCTGAGGAGACTCGAACTTATACGCGATGGCCCAGCGCGGATGATGCTCGGTATAGCCGAAGCGGTCACGCACATCAAGCTCGTTTATCTTGAACACAAGGCCATCTATCTCATAGCCAAGCGAGGATCTTTCCTCCGTCTTGGCCTTGATGAAGTCATCGATTCCGGAAAAAGCATAAGCCGTACCCTCAAGACCAGCAGCTGCCAGCTTCCTCCCAGCCTCCTCTTCAGTCTCAGCGAAGAATGCGAGATGGGGATTTATCTGGAAGCCGAGGCGACGGAGGGTGGACAGGATCGCGATATGATCCTTCGGCGTCTTATCCCTGTCGCTCCAGAAGCCTTCATAGCAGAAGATATCCATGGGGATCATACGGGCCTCGCTGCTCTTCTGCCGCCTTACCGCACCAGCCGCCAGATTGCGCGGATTCGCTGCCCTCTTCGACTCATCAGGCTCCTCCGCATTCAGGCGGAGGAAGTCCTCCCGCCTTATGAAGACCTCCCCCCTCACCGCGATATCAACGGGCTCTGAAAGGCGTAGCGGGACAGTCGGGATAGTCATGATGTTAGGAGTCACATCATTCCCTACCTCACCGTTTCCGCGTGTCACGGCACGGACAAGAAGCCCTCCCTCATAGTAAAGCACCATCGAGATCCCATCGATCTTTTCCTCCGCCGCGAATGACAGCGCCCCCCCTTCCTTATCGATGGACTTCGAGAAGAAATCAAGGACAGCCTGATTGGAATATGCCTTATCGAGAGAAAGGACAGGAATGGTATGGCGGACCTCCGGGAAATCATTGGTGAGGTCAGAGCCTACCCTCAGCGTCGGAGAGTCAGGATGCATATACTCCGGATACTCCCTCTCCAGAGCCTGAAGCCTATCAGAAAGCCTGTCATACTCACTATCCGAGACAAGAGAGACACCTTCCTTATAATACTTATCCTGATACTCCTTAAGCTCAGCAGTCAGCCGATCTATCTCTTCCCTAGCGTTCATATGCTACAAATATAGCATAAAGAGCCGGACTTGCCCCCAGCTGATGCGGTAAAAAAGCCCACAGATAGCAAGCATCAGGAAGGAAGCGGCACCAAGCTGCGAAGAGGATCCCTGCAACATCCTGGATCGCATTGTAACAATATTAAGATAACACAGAATGCACATAAGCCAGCTATGATTGATGTAAGGAGAAAAGCTATGAGGAAACTGACTGTTATCGCTCTTATGGCGCTGCTGGTCCTGGGCCCGCTATCGGCAGGGACTCACATCACGATCCTGGGGACATCGGATCTGCATGGGAACATCTGGGGTTATTCCTACGAGGATAACGCGGAAACCGCGAACAATGGCATGGCCCGCCTATACGCATACATCGAAGGCGTGAGGGAAGAGAACCCGGATACCCTCCTTATCGATGCCGGTGATGACATACAGGGCACGATCATGACCGATGATATCTACAACGACACTCCGGATGAGCCCCATCCGGTCATCGAGGCGATGAACTATATGGAATACGATGCGATGACGCTTGGCAACCATGAGTTCAACTGGGGAACAGACACCGCAAGGCGCATACTCGGCCAGGCTGATTTCCCGATACTCGCGGCCAATGTACGCAATGCCGATGGATCCTATGCCACAGGCCTTGGCTGGATCATCAAGGAAGTCGGCGGAGCCAGGATCGCCATCATAGGAACGGTAACGCCCGATGTACCGATCTGGGACGGAGGAAAGGAGGGCATAGACGGACTTACCTTCCTTCCTGCCAATGAGGCGGTATCCGAGGCAATCGATGAGATAGGAAGCCAGGCAGACGTGATCATCGTGTCGGCACACATGGGAATGTATGCGGAATTCGACGAGGACAATGGCTCTGATTCGGCACAGAAGATACTGGATGACAATCCGGAGATAGATGTGCTGCAGGTCGCGCATAACCATGTAGTGGTATGCGAGAAGCAGGGACACACCGTGATTGGAGGCGTCAGGAACGCTGGACGCGATATAGCACGCTTCGATCTCTACCTTGACGATGATATGAATGTCGTGGACAGTACCGTGGAGATCATCGACATGGCAGGAACGGAGCCGTCACAGGAGATAAGGAGCATACCCCTCGTGGCTGAGGCCCATGAGAAGACGATCGCCTATGTCTCCGGAGGCGGCGGAGAGGGAGAGGAAGGAGGAGTCGCGCTTGGCTCTACCACTGCACGCTTCCAGCCAGAGAATGAGATACGCGGCATTCCTGAGGGCAGGATCAGAGATACCGCGGTCATGGATCTGATCAACATGATCCAGCTCGAGGCATCAGGGGCTGATGTATCCGCAGCTGCCCTCTTCCGTGATACGAGCGATCTTCCGGAAGGCGATATAAACTACGGCAATATCTTCAATATCTACAAGTTCGACAACACGCTCTACCGCGTGACGGTCACGGGGGCAGAGCTCAAGGCCTATATGGAATGGAGCGCTGAGTGCTATAATCAGTGGAAGCCAGGGGACATAAGCATATCATTCGATCCTGAGTATCCGGACTACCTCTACGATATGTTCGAAGGAGTGGACTACGAGATCGACCTGTCTCAGCCGAAGGGCGAGAGGATCAGGAACGTCATGTTCCACGGAGAGCCATTGGAGGATGATGATACGCTCACGCTCGCGGTTAACAACTACCGCTACTCATCAGCGCTCAAGGCTCAGGGACTGATCAGCGGAAAGCGCGACTGGGAAAGCTCCTCATCCATCCGCGATATGATCGTCACCTACTTCGAGGAAAACTCCCCAGTCACTCCGTTCGTTACCGATAACTGGAGGATCACGGGAGTCGATCTCTCAGAAGATGACCCAAGGAGAACAGAGCTTATCGATATGATCAACGAAGGATACCTTCCCTCGCCATACGCGGAAAGCTACAACCTCGCCGACTATGAGGAGCTGATGGCGGAGGCAAAGGCAAGCATGGAAGCCGGAGAGAACGTCTGATCGCCATATATGCCGCCAGAGAAAGCCTGGCGGCATCCTCCATCATTGCGCGAGCGTGGTAGAGATGCTATCCTCTTCGTATGGCTGATCGCAAGAATTTCTCCCGCTATAACATGCGATGCGGAATACTTATCCACGTACCGCAGGGAGGGGTAAGGATAACCAGGATAAACGCTCCGGAGATGGATTCGAGATTCCTCCTCCTTACCGGTAACGATATGCCTGGAGATGATTCATTCTCCATCTTCTCAAGCTCATTTCCCATCATAGCGAAGGAAACCGTGGCATATAATGGCCAGGTTGCCGCGGCGCTGTTCGCTCCGGATTACGAGTCAGCGGTGCTGATGGCCAACGATATAAGGATCGAGACGGAAGAAGCCGGAACCGATACCGAGGATTCCGTACCCTATCCGCTTGAATATGGATGGGGTGATTTCAATCCGGAAGAGGAGGAAG
Source organism: uncultured Spirochaetaceae bacterium (assembly GCA_944389145.1). Lineage (GTDB taxonomy): Bacteria > Spirochaetota > Spirochaetia > Sphaerochaetales > Sphaerochaetaceae > Ornithospirochaeta. The sequence continues at coordinate 17,486 of CALXLH010000003.1, read as the reverse complement.
AAGGAAAATACAGGAAGGTGGAAAGCTCCTTCAGCCTTGCGCATACGGCAGCGAGAGGGATGCGGCTCTATACCGTGACGGCATGGATAGAAGGCGCTAACCTGCACATAGAGGCACCATCCGAATGGCCTGAGCTGATAAGGGACACGGTTGAGCATGTAACAGGATATCCAAAGAGGAACATAGTCATGCATCTCGTTCCCTATACCGCAAGGAACGATGAGTTCCTGCTCGAACCGGCGGCCCTTGCCGCGATAAGCGCTACTGCGACGATACGTACAGGACTTCCCTGCGAGCTGAGGACAGAGACGCTTTATTCCCATCCAGGCATAAGCGTGAAGAGAGAGACCTGGATCGATGATGAAGGCAAGCCTGCTTCGGAGAAGGTGGTCATGACTGTAGATCAGGGAGCCTTCACGATACTTCCGGAGGAATATCAGAGGCAGGCATGCGCCGGCCTTATCCCTCCCTACCCACTCAAATCGTTCAAGGCAGCCGTGAAGGTCACGACATCGCTGAATGCTCCGGCCGCATTCGCGCTATCACTCGGATACAGCGAGGCCCTCGCCTCGACTGAGTATCATATATCAAGGCTTGCGGAGAAGACGGAGCTGACCCCTTACCTCTACAGGGCTTCCGTCGAGAAGGAGAAGCGGCGATTCACCGACTACCTTCCAGGATTCGACCTGGATGACCAGAAGAAGACTGCGGAAACGGTAGCAAGCAGAAGTTCATATAACCGCAAATGGGCCGCGAATTCCTTCCACAAGCGTGATTTCGGCATAATGGGCTACCTTCGCGGCATAGGATTCGCAAGCGGCACCGGCATTGCAGGATTCAGCACTACCTTCCGCAAGTCCTCAGGATTCGGGGCAATGATGACATATACGCAGAAGCATAACGTCATCGTCAACACCTCATACATAAACCACCCCGGAACGGTAAGGAGATGGAAGAAGTCAATCGCAGACAGGCTGACGGACGGGATGCCTGACAAGGTCGCCTTCTCAGATCATGGCAACGACTCGATGGACATAGGACCGGATGTGCTGTCAAGGATCGTAGCATCGTTTTCATCCCAGCTGGACAACGCAGCCAAGAAGCTGGCGGTCCTGAAGGAAGAGGAGGCTCTTCCCGTATCACTGAAATTCGATGCGGAGGATTCCTATTATCCGTGCGAATTCGAGAATGCCGGATGCGGGACCGTCGTATGTGAGATCAGCATACGTCAGAGTGACATGAAGCCTGTCGCCACCGCGCTATGGGCAGCCTTCTCCTTTCCATCGATCCTGGAGGCGGAATCGCTGCGCAACTCGCTCAAGCGCACGCTGATGATGACGCTGAGCGAATTCGGGGCCGAGATTCCTATGGATTTCCAGATGAACATAGATATATCCTCAGCAGGTAGCGGCGGCGCGCTGTCATCGCCGCAGGAACTTGCAAGGGGCCTTGCGATAGGAGCGCTCTCTGATGCGCTCATGCAGGCAGCGGGTAAGGAAGCGGCAGCGCTTCCCACATCCAGCTCGATCATAGAGGAGCTTTTCAGGAAATGAAGATAGACTGCACGATAGATGGCAAGACGCTGACGCTCTCCCTCAATTCCGATAAGCCCCTTTCCCTGATACTCAGGGAGAACATCGGAATAGACAGCATCAATCACTGCAACGGCAAGGTCTGCGGACTCTGCGCGGTACTGCTGGACGGCAAGGCAGTGCTATCCTGCCTCGTTCCTGCCTTCGAGCTCAACGGCAAGGAAGTCATCACCTTCGAGGCGTTCCAGAGGACACGGGGCATGAAGGATATAGAGAAGGCATATGAGATGACGGGGGCGACGCCTTGCAACAGCTGCTACGCATCCCGCTCCATGATATTCGAATCCCTGATCGCGGAAGGCGTAACGGACCGTTCTGAGATACTCAAGCAGCTGTCATTGGTAAAGTGCCGCTGCATGACTCCGGACGACGAGGTCAACGTAGTCCTGAAGGCAATAGAGATAAGGAGGAAGAGGAATGTACGAAGGTCTCAGTTCGCCTAATATACATACCCCGCGGAATATGCAGGAATATTCCACGATCATCCTCCACTATCCTGAATCGACGCTCTGGGCAGGAGGGACATTCATCATGTCACGGCCTGACGCCTACCCTTCCCGCAAGCCGAATCAGGAGATCATATATCTCGGAGAGATCGATGAGCTTCATCGCTTCCAGCGAAACGACCGCTTTGCGGAATTCGGGTCGATGGTAACGCTCGACGAGATAATCAGCACGGGAAAGACGGTCCTTCCGAAGGTTCTGATGGATAATATCGAGAACATAGGAAGCAGGCTGATCACCAGGCGCGCCACGATCGGCGGAGCGATAGCCGCAAATGAGCTTACTACATCATTTCCGGGAACACTGATCGTCCTTGATACCAACGTCGAGATAAAATACATAAAGAAGCGCAGGCTCCATTCAAGGTGGATACAGCTGACAAGGCTCCTGGATCGCTCCGGCCATATCGTGATCCCCTCCCAGGGTATGATATCCCGCGTGAGGATCGCCTTCTCGGATAAGAATTACCAGAACTTCTCCTCTGTCGGATCGTTCCTTACGGATCCGGAAGATTCAGTGTCTATCGCGTTCGCGGCAACCCTCAATCAGGATGTGCTTCTCAACCCCACGATCGCACTCACCTATCCGAAGATGGGAATCCTCTATTCAAGGGATATAGACAACGTTTTCTCCTCATTGCGCTTTCCTTTGGATGACGAGGAATACAAGTCGCTGGAGATGATCATATTCACATTCATCGATTCCTCATTCCAGGGGTTATCGAACCTGCAGAGAGTACGGACAAGAGGCATACTGCGTGAGATAATCGACGATCTGAACGAGAAGGCGCTGACGATGCCGCTCCAGGAAGAATGACGATACCATAATTGGCGGAAAACAGGGGTCATGGCGTATATAAGGCAAGGGAGATGCGCCCATGTGCTATAATGCCGATGATATGAGAGAGATCACCACGACACAGTCATCATTCCAGGATTTCATAGAGCTGGATGCGCTCTATGTGGATAAGACTATGTATGCATACAGTCTCGTGAGGGACCCTCGGAGGAACTTCTTCTTCATCTCGCGTCCGAGGCGGTACGGCAAGTCGCTCTTCTGCTCCACGCTCCATGCGCTATTCGACGGGAGGAGGGATCTCTTCAAGGGGCTCTACATAGCGGAAAGGACCGACTACTCCTTCGAGAGGTTCCCGGTCCTGCACTTCGACCTCAGTCCCCTCGATACCCTCGACATGGAGTCCTTCCTCGCGAGCTTCCGCCTCATGCTGAGGATCCAGGCCGACAACAACGGCATAGCGATAGCGGATGGCTCTCCTGCGGCGATGCTCACCGAGCTCATAGATGAGCTGGTGAAGAAGGAGGGGAAGCGCATCGTCATCATCATAGACGAGTTCGACTCGCCGATGACGGGCGCGATGGACAAGGAGTTCATAGGGTCCATAAGGGACGTGTTCTCCGCATTCTATGCAGTGATCAAGATGAACGCGCCGAGGATACGGTTCCTCTTCATAACGGGTGTCGTGAAGCTCTCCAACCTCTCGATATTCTCCAGGATGAACAATCTTATAGACCTTTCCATGAATCCTCATTTCGCAGCTGCGTTCGGCTATACGGATGATGAGCTGATGGAGCACTTCGGCGATGGGATGGACGAGTACTGCGAGACCCATCCCGATGAGTATGCATCGAGGAACGAGTTCGCATCGAGGATCAGGGAATACTATGACGGCTACCGCTTCTCGCCGGACTCAGATGTGACGGTATACAACCCGGTGTCTATAGGATACTTCTTCAACGAGGAGTGCCGCTTCCGCAGCTACTGGGACATGACCGGAGTTTCTACGCTTGCCGTAACGCTGGCAAGCAGGATACCTCTTGCAAAGGTCATAGAAGATACAGGCATCGTGAGCATATCAGCCTTCACCTCCTTCGATATCTCCCAGATCTACTCAGGCAGGCTCCTGAAGAACAGCATACTAGCCCTTCTCTACTACACAGGATATCTCACGATAAAGGATGGGAATGAGGATGGCATTACCCTCGCCTTCCCCAATACCGAGATCTCATCATCATTCACGAGTTCCCTCGCAGGGAAGTACGGCGAAGACGAGGACGAGGCGATCAATGTGGTGGTGGCTGGAAAGATGGCCGCCAGGAAGGGAGACACGGAGGCACTCATCAGGAGGCTCAGCGACTTCTACGCCCAATGCTCCTCCCAGATACTCAGCCACCGCTTCGAGCAGCCCTACCAGCTCATTGCCCATATGTTCTTCATCGCGGCAGGATGCAGGGCCGCCGTCGAGGAAGGCACGATGCTGGGACGCATAGACAACTCGATGCGGGTTGGAAGGCACATATACCTATTGGAGCTGAAGGTGGATGAATCAGCTGATAACGCCCTCTCCCAGATAAGGGACAGACGCTACGACGAGAAGTTCAGGATAGAGCTAGAGAGAGGCTATACCATCCACCTCATAGGGGTATCATTCTCATCGGAGAAGAGGAATATATCTGAATATAAGGAAGAGATCATCAGGCAATGATATGCCGCCCCGAAAGGCGGCATCCATCAGATCAGAGCTTGTTGATGCTCACTATGCTATGCACGTCAGCCTCTTCCAGCATCAGGAGCGTGGGTTCTTCCTCCTTATCAGGATTCCAGCTGAATGTAGCGGTATCAACTATATCCATGAACTGGGTGTAGACCACGGTCCCATCCTCGGAGACGCTCAGATCAGAGGAAACAACGGACTTACCAGGAATCGGCTTACGAACCGTTGAACCAGTACCGAAATCATGGTAGCAGATAAGGGAACCATCATTATCGCTGGCTCCGGCAATCCAATAGACCCTATCGCCAACGGTCTCGAAATGAGCAGCTGTTTTATCATTGCCATCAAGCACTACCTCATCGACAGTCACATTGGTCCCGTTCAGATTAACCCTTATGAGGCTATCGGAAAGCCACCTGGTGTCATAGTGAGTTGCCAAGAGCAATCCTGTCTCTGCATCGGCAGATGACAGCTTTTCCAGTTCCAATCCATCTGAATCCTTGCCCGTAATAGTAACTTGCCTCTCAAAGGAAAGGGAGCCATCCATGATACGTAGGATATTGCATACGATATCTGTTCCATTCTTATGGAAATCGTAAAGCAGATCTCCATTAATGAATGTATTGAAACCTCCGTTATAGTAGTATTTTCCTCTATCTGCGAAAAGACCTAAAGCGTCCTTATATTCAGAAGGGACTATTTCGAATGCAGGATTATCGGACTTGATATCCAGAAGATAAGGAGATATGCCTTGGCTACCATCAGGTATAATCCCAAGGAGAGCATAGTCATCGGTTACGATAGCGACATCCGCCAGATAACCTTGCTTAGCGTTTGTAAGCTGTTTAATCGTACCTTGGGGAAGCCCATCCTTGCTTATGCGGTATAACGCATATGCAGAAGGATCAGTATCGGGATAGCCCTCGAAATACAGATAGTCATCGGTTGCCCAGATGCCTGGACCAAGGACAGTATCTAAAACAAGAATGCCACTAGGAGTCAGAAGATACACTGAACCATCGCGCATATCAAGGATGGCCTCACAGTCACCATAGGATCTTATGACATCCATCTCCACAGTGGAAGCTACCATTATCGGATTGTCTTCTGCATCATCTTCGCCGCTATCCTTATACTGTACAACAGGTTCCTTCCTGATAGTCTGGAGAGTACCGTCTATATAGTAGAAATCCTCATCTATCTGATTAATTGTCGCATTTTCAAATACAACCTTGGTACCACTACCTGACTCGAACACAAGAGGCTGGAAAACGGTACTGTCAGGAGTATTGAATGAAAGATATGATGGCCCGTTGGCCGCCTTGGCCCCAGCCACTCCATAGGTATAAGGGGATACCGTTCCTATGCTCTTTGCCGTAACGGTAAGCTCCGTACCGATATCAGATATGGTATCAGTCCCCTCATTGCCATTGCTTCCGGGAGCCGCGCATGAAGCCAGCATGATGATCGATATCACGATAAGCATATTCCTGATCGTTTTCATACCTTCATATTATCCCTATATCACACATCCCTCAATGCGCTTTCCCTGTTTCTCCAAAGCCTCTCTTAGGGTATAATCTCCCTCACGGAGTTAAGACTTGAGTTTCGTTCATCTACACAACCATACCGATTTCTCGCTCCTCGATGGAGCTGCGTCCATTCCTAGGTACATAAAGAAGGCTCAGGAATGCGGGATGACAAGCCTCGCCATAACCGATCATGGCAACATGTTCGGCGCGATAACCTTCTATAAGGCATGCAAGGCAGCGGGCATCAACCCGATCATCGGCTGTGAGATGTATATAAATCCGAAGGATAGGCGGGATAGGACGCCATCATCAGAGGGCAACAGATACTATCATCTGATACTCCTTGCGATGTCAGACAGAGGCTACCATAACCTGATGGAACTCAACTCAATAGCCTACAAGGAGGGGTTCTACTACAAGCCAAGGATCGATGATGAGACGCTGAGCGCCCATAGCGAGGACCTTATCTGCCTGTCTGCATGCGTAGCCGGGGAGATACCTCAGCTCCTGCTGCACAACAACTGGGCAAAGGCCAAGGAAAGGGTACTATGGTTCAAGGACCTGTTCGGTGATCGGTACTACCTGGAGCTGCAGGATCACGGCCTGCCGGAACAGAAGATGATAAATCCCCTGCTGGCCAGGCTCTCGGAGGAATGCGAGGTACCCCTCGTATGCACCAATGACATCCACTATATAGAAAAGGATGACTGGAACGCCCACGATACCCTGCTATGCATCGGAACCGCTGCAAAGAAAAGCGACAAGAACCGCCTGAGATACAAGGAGGGCGAGTTCTATTTCAGGACGCCGGAGGAGATGGCAGAGCTTTTCGACTGGTGCCCGGAGGCTCTTGAGAATACAGGAAAGATCGCGGAACGCTGCCAGATCGAGATAAACTTCCCGGGTCCTATACTCCCGAAGTGCCAGATACCGCCAGAGTTCAAGAGCGATGCGGAGTATCTCACGTTCCTTGCAAATGAAGGGCTGAGGAAGCGCTATCCCGTAGTGACGGAAGAGCTGCAGAAGAGGCTCGATTACGAGCTTGGCATCATCATACAGATGGACTTCCCTGCCTACTTCCTCATAGTCCGCGACTACATCCACTGGGCAAAGACGCATGGCATACCGGTAGGACCGGGACGTGGAAGCGGAGCCGGATCGCTCGTAGCCTATTCGATCACGATAACCGATGTCGATCCTATCAAGTACAACCTGCTCTTCGAAAGGTTCCTCAATCCAGAGCGTGTGTCACTCCCTGATTTCGATGTCGACTTCTGCTTCGAAGGAAGAAGCCAGGTCATCGACTATGTCACGGAGCATTACGGCAAGGATAGGGTCGGACAGATCATCACGTTCGGAACCCTGAAGCCGAAGGCCGTCGTGAAGGATGTCGCCCGCGTCCTGGACATTCCGTATGAGGAATCGAACAAGATCTGCTCGCTGATTCCGGAAGACCCCAAGATGACGCTGCAGAAGGCGTTTGACGCAGAGCCCAGGCTGAAGGAGATCGAGGATAAGGGCGGAGTATACGCAGAGCTTTTCGATACCGCGAGGAGGCTGGAGGGGCTGAACAGGCACTCGTCGCTACACGCGGCAGGCGTCGTCATAGGCAGGGAGCCGCTGGATAAGTATGTTCCGCTGTACGCAGACCCGAAGACCGGGGCCATATCAACGCAGTACACGATGCTCCAGATCGAGGAGTGCGGACTGGTCAAGATGGACTTCCTCGGGCTGAAGACGCTGACGCTTATAAAGCACACGGTTGAGCTGATCCGCAAGAAGATCCCTGATTTCGATATCAACAAGATCGATGATACGGATAAAAAGACCTTCGACATGCTCGACAGGGGCGATTCCAAGTGCGTGTTCCAGTTCGAATCCGACGGGATGGCCAATATCCTCAAGCGAGAGCATCCGACCACCATAGAGGAACTGGTAGCCCTCAACGCGCTATATCGTCCAGGTCCGATGCAGTTCATCGACCAGTACATCGATTCCAAGCTCGGAAGAAGGGAGATAGAGTATCCTGATCCATGCCTTAAGGACGTGCTTGAAGAGACCTATGGCGTCATAGTCTATCAGGAACAGGTCATGAAGGTCGCACAGATCATCGCAGGCTACACGCTCGGACAGGCCGATATCCTCCGCAGGATAATGGGCAAGAAGAAGAAGGAAGCGCTTGCCGCAGAGCTTGTCAAGTTCAAGGCTGGAGCAGTCAAGAACGGCTTCACGGAGGAGCATGCCGAGGAGATATTCCACATCCTGGAACCATTCGCAGGATATGGATTCAACAAATCCCATGCCGTTGCATACTCAGTCGTAGCATATCAGACAGCATACCTCAAGGCGAACTTCCCTGCCGAGTTCCTTGCTGCGAACCTTACCAATGAGATGGGCAATCCTGCCAAGTTCTCAGAATACCTCAACCTTGCTCCCAGATACGGACTGAAGATACTTCCGCCATCGATAAACAAGTCCGATAAGCACTTCAACGTAAGCGACGGGGATATCATATACGGACTTGCGGGAATAAAGGGCGTAGGAGAGGGCGTTGTGGAACAGATCGTCAAGGAGCGTGAGGCAAACGGCCCATACAAGTCATTCATGGACTTCCTTTCCAGGCAGGCGGATGGCGTGATGAACTCCAAGACGCTTGAATCCCTTATAAAGGCGGGAGCATTCTCGGACCTAGGCACCGATGGCGCCACGCTCCTTGCGAACCTGGATGAGGCCATGAGGTTCGACAAGACGGCAAGGGAAGCGACGGCGTATGGACAGCTATCCCTCTTCGGAGATGACACTGAAGCGCTTGGAGAGTTCGAGATGAGGCAGGTCGAGCCATTCAGCCTTGTCGAGAAGCTGCAGATGGAGAAGGAATATCTTGGCTTCTACATCTCAGGCCACCCGCTAGACACCTATTCCGAGCAGATTGCCGCATGCGTGCGGACCGATCTCTCGGATCCGAACACGATAACGCTCGGAGCTGAGACCTCGCTTATTGCCCTTGTGACTTCAGAAAGGATGGTCGTAACGCAGAAGACGAAGGATAAGATGGGGATCTATACGCTCCAGACGAAGGAGGGAGAGGTCGATGCCGTGGCATTCCCCTCAACCTATGAGGTGATACGCGACAGGATAGAGAAGGACCACGTCTATGGATTCAGGGGAACATTCGGCAAGCGTGATGCAGAATCCAAGCTCTCATTCCATATCTCCGAGGTGTGTTCGCCATATGAGCTTAAGCCAGAGGCCGTGAACCTGATGCATATAGTACTCCAGCCACATGCGGTGGAGATGGAGAACCTGAAGGCCCTTTCAAGGAAGCTGAGGGACAATGAAGGCTTCGTGCAGGTCGCCATGTCAATAAAGGGAATGCCCGGAGAGGAGCTGAAGGCTGCCGGGACATACTCCGTAGAGTACTCGACACGGCTTGTTGAGGAACTTAAGGATATGGATATGGTCAGCAGGGTCTGGATTTCTTAACTTATGATGTAGGAGAACTATTATGCTGATACTGATGAAGGCAGCGCTGTTTCTATCCAGGCTGCTGGCACTATACTCTTTCCTGATCTGGATAAGGATCTTCCTCTCCTGGATAACGCCCTATCCACAGGCTGGCACATTCACCTACTACATCGCAAGGATAGTGGATCCGTTCCTTTCCGCGTTCCGCTCCTCGAAGGCCCGCATAGGGATGCTGGACTTCTCCCCGGTCATCGCCGTGGGAGTGCTGTCCGTCGCGGAGTCCATACTCAACGTATTCGGCTACAACGGCTATGTGACATTCGGGATAATCCTGGCACAGATAATCGCGGCATTCTGGGGCTATGGCGTATCGATATTCCTCTGGATCTCGATAATCATGCTGATCTTCCGCACCATCGCGTCATTCTCCTCCAACCCTGCCTTCTACAACATGCAGCAGAACATGGGAATGATGACCAACCCGATAATCTCATTCGTCCGGCGCTGCTTCGGTCCGCGTATCGTCAAGGACAGAACGCTGAACATCGTATCGCTTATCGTTGCCATCATGCTCTACTTCGTCCTCAAGAGGGTGTTCGGGATGCTTGCCGCATACGCCTTGAGAATACCATTCTGAGATGGGCAGCAGCGAAAAGATCACCATGGTTCCGGGAGTCGGTCCCAAGCTAGGGACCGAATTCGCCCGCCTTGGCATCTCAACGCTGCATGATATGATCCTCTTCGCTCCTCGCGGCTATGATGACAGGAGAGAGGAGCGCACGCTCAGGATGACGAGCCAGGAGGATGCCACGATCTCCTGCCGCATAACGGTATTGTCACACTCCGAATTCCCTTCCAGGCGAGGACGGACGCTGAAGGTGACCGCCATCGATGAGGATGGCACAAGGCTGCAGCTGCTATGCTTCAACAGGCCTTTCCTCAAATCACAGCTGACGATAGGCTCTTCATGGTATATAGTCGCGACGGTAGAGCGCTATAAGGGTATGTATTCGGCCGCATCATTCGAGCTCAAGAAGACAAGGGAAGAGGCCGGCATAGGCAGGATACTCCCGGTCTACCCTCTCTCAGGAGAGCTTACGGAGAAGATGATGCGAAGGGCATCATCATTCGCGCTCACCATGCTCTCTCCCCTTCCTGATGAGCTTCCGTCCCAGCTCTACGACAGGCTTGGCCTCATGCATCATGACAGGGCATACAGGGCAATCCATTATCCGGAGAGCCTCGAGGAAGCGTCGGAAGCCAAGAGGACCTTATCGTTTACCGAGCTGCTTCTCCTTGAGATAAAGGCCCTGCGTGATAAATCTCCCAGGCAGAGAGCCAGGAGCCTTCCATCGAGAAGGGAAAAGGCGCTTATATCAAGCCTGCCATTCTCGCTCACCCCGGACCAGGAAAGCTGCCTGCAGCAGATAAGGGAGGATCTCGACTCCCCTGCCCCGATGTCACGGCTTCTTCAGGGAGACGTAGGCTCAGGGAAGACGCTCGTTGCCTGGCTCAGCGCCCTGCATGTGATAGATAGCGGCGGACAGGTCGCATTCATGGCTCCTACGGAGCTTCTGGCTAGGCAGCACGCAGAAGGAGCAGCCGAGCTCCTTGCCCCTCAGGGCGTGAGGATAGCCTTCCTGACAGGAAGCGTCAGGGGAGAAGGACGCAGGCTGCTGCTTCGTTCCCTCAAGGAAGGAACGACCGATCTCGTGATAGGTACTCACGCGCTCTTCTCAGAGGATGTGGAATTCCATGCCCTGCGATACGCCATCATCGATGAGCAGCACCGCTTCGGAGTGCAGCAGAGGGAAGCCCTCAGAGGCAAGGGAATGGATCCTGACGTGCTATCCATGTCAGCAACGCCTATCCCGCGGACGCTCGCGCTCACGCTCTTCGCCGATCTGGATGTATCCACGATCCATACGATGCCTTCCGGCAGGATACCTATAACAACCTATCTGGTAAAGGAAGACAGCCGTGAAAAGATGTTCAGCGCGATAAGCGTGGAGTTCCGCCGTGGCCATCAGGCCTACTTCGTCTATCCCCGTATCGGTGATGATGGAGAGAGCGACCTGAGGGATGTCACTACGATGTATGACAACCTGAAGGCCGTATTCCCCGGCGTCCCCTCGGCCCTTATCCACTCCAGGCTGGATGAGGATGAGAAGATGAGGATACTGAGGGATTTCCGCAGCGGAAGGATAAGCTATCTGGTGGCAACATCGGTCGTAGAGGTCGGCATAGATATCCCTAACGCGACCTGCATGGTCATAGAGCATGCGGACAGGTTCGGCCTGGCAGCCCTTCACCAGCTCAGAGGCCGTGTCGGCAGAAGCACGCTCCCTTCCTACTGCTTCCTCGTATATGGCCGCAGCCTCTCAGAGGATGCAAAGGCCCGCCTGCGCGTCATGAGAGACACGAATGACGGCTTCAGGATCGCGGAGAAGGATCTTGAGATAAGGGGCCCGGGAGAGATCGCGGGAGACAGGCAGTCAGGATTCCTGAGGCTGCGATTTGCCTCGATAACGGAAAGCCCGGAGCTAGTAGAGCTTGCCAGGACAGAGGCAGAAGCGATAATCACAGAGGACAGGGGCCTTCTGAAGGCTGAGAATGCAGTGCTGAGGAAATCACTGCAGGATTAGCATATCTTCCCATACTTTCAGGAGTGTCTAATTTTCTCTTTTCAAGTATAATCACGGCATGAAACCAAGCAGAGAACAGGCCGAAGGGCTCTTCAGGAAGTACAACAAGACGGAAAGCCTCTATCACCACGCGCTCTCAGTCGAGGCTGTGATGAGGGAGTTCGCAGAGAAGAACGGAGAAGATCCGGAATACTGGGGCATCGTGGGATTCCTCCATGACATAGACTGGGAGATGTTCCCGGAGGAGCATTGCAGGAAGGCTCCGGAACTCCTTGCTGAGATAAATATGCCCGACGATATGACCCATGCCATCTGCAGCCACGGATATGGACTTGTCACGGATGTGAAGCCTGAGCGCTATATGGAGAAGGTGCTATACACGATCGATGAGCTTACCGGGCTCGTGACGGCAACGGCACTGATGAGACCGGAGAAGATGAAGGGGATATCCGTAAAATCCATCAAGAAGAAGTGGAAGGATAAGTCCTTCGCTGCCGGCGTGAACAGGGATCTCATCTCAAGCGGGGCCGAGATGCTTGGCCTCGATATCTCCGAGATCATACAGACCACGATAGACGGGATGACAAAGGTCGCGCCTCAGCTTGGCCTCTGGCCGGAGGAGTAGGATGCGCAAGACAAAGATAATATGCACCATAGGCCCTGCTGTCGAAAGCGAAGAGATGATCGAAGCCCTCATCAAGGGCGGCATGGATGCGGCAAGGATGAACTTCTCCCATGGCTCCCATGAGGAGCATAGGGTGAGGATCGAGAGGATCAGGCGCATCTCCGAGAAGCTCGGCGTCTCTATACCGATAATCCTCGACACGAAGGGACCTGAGATCCGTACGACAGTATTCAAGGATGGAGCGGCGATGCTTCAGGAAGGCTCATCGTTCACCTTGTATGCACGCGGAGAGGAGGAAGGCGATGAGAATGGAGTCGTCATCACCTATCCATACCTGGCGGAGGATGTGGAGAAAGGCACCCGCATACTCATAGATGACGGGCTATGCGCGCTCTCGGTCGAAGAGATACGCGACGGAAACGTCATATGCCGTGTCCTCAACAGCGCGAGGATATCGAACCATAAGTCGATAAACGTTCCCGGCGTCGATATAGACATGCCATTCATCTCCGACACGGACAGATCGGATATCCTCTTCGGCATAGAGATGGATGTCGACTTCATCGCAGCCTCATTCGTCAGGAGCGCAGAGGATGTGAGGAGGATAAGGAAGCTCCTTTCCGTCAATGGCGCCGATTCGATCAGGATCATCTCGAAGATAGAGAGCAAGAGCGGCATAGACAACCTCGACGCAATCATCAGGGAATCCGATGGCGTCATGGTAGCAAGGGGAGATCTCGGCGTAGAGATCCCATTCAAGGAGCTGCCGGCAATCCAGAAGAGCATCATCCAGAAATGCTATGAGAGCGGAAAGATCGTCGTGACGGCGACACAGATGCTTGAATCGATGACGGAACACTCAAGGCCGACAAGGGCGGAGGTGTCTGATGTGGCGAATGCGATATACGATGGTACCACCTGCACGATGCTCTCTGGGGAGACCGCGGCGGGGAAGTATCCTATAGAAGCGGTAAGGACGATGGCTGAGATCGCAGAGTACACGGAGAATCAGATAGACTACAGGAAGAAGTACTTTGACAGGCAGCTATCAACGATCACTGACATACCGAACACGATCGCAAGCGCTGCCGTAGATGCCTCATTCTCCCTTGGCGCAAAGGCGATAATCTGCATGACGGCAAAGGGCCGCTCAGCCAGGATGACATCCTCATACCATCCTTCTGCGCCTATAATCGCGTGCGTCACGGATAGCAAGGCATTAAGGCAGCTGAGGCTCGATTATGGCGTATACCCTATCGCAGCACCTTACACGGAGGACAGGGATGAGCTTGCGGAGCTTGCCAACGTGCTTGCGAAGAAGACAGGAATCGTCAGGAAAGGAGACATTGCCGTCATAATCACCGGAACACAGACCGGCTATCAGGCAGCTGACTCGCTGCAGCTTGCAAGGCTTTCCTGATCTTCTGGATTTGTGTAAGCTTAGGTCATGCGGATCACTGGCGGAAAATATCTTAGACGGCAGGTAGCCTGCCCTCCCGGAGAGATAAGACCGGCGATGGATATGATGAGGGAATCGATGTTTGCCATCCTGGGAGACCTGGAGGGCGCATCGTTCCTGGATATCTTCTCAGGATCAGGATGCGTAGCCATAGAGGCTGCCTCCAGAGGTGCCTCCCCTATCCATATGGTAGAGATGGATAAGGGCAAGAAGCCCACGATGGAGAAGAACCTCTCATTCGTAGAGGAAGACTGGAGGATATTCACGATGGATGCCCTGCGCTTCCTCGCATCCTCGCCGATGCGCTATAGCGTCGTTTACGCCGACCCTCCATTTCCGATGGAAGATAAGACACGGATCGCAGAGCTCGTATCAGAGCATTCCGTGGTCAAGGACGGAGGTCTGTTCATCATTCATCTTCCAAGAGAGGAAAGGAAGCTCTGGGCTGAGAGGATCGGCAGCCTCAGGCTCACGGATGAGCGGAAATACGGCAGGAGCATCCTCCTGTTCTACAGACCCGATAGCGAGGAATGATATGCAGATCGACAATGACAACGTAGCTTATGATGAGTACTTCGTAAGGGCAAGCGATACCGATATGTTCTACAGCGCGGCCCTCCCCTTCTACTTCGATGCGATGCAGGAGATGGGAGGCGAGCACGCAGAGAGGATGGGTGTCGCGATCGCGGACCTGATGAGGGAGAGGAACTGGACGTGGGTGATAACGCGCACACGTGCCATCTTCCATCATCTCGACATGTGGCAGGATACGGTACGCCTGGAAAGCTGGCCGCAGAAGGGATATAAGCTATACTGCCCCCGTGTCGTCAACGGCTATGGAAAGGATGGGAGCCTGTCATTCGAGGCGATGACGCTCTGGGCCCTTATAGACCTTAGCAGGAACAGGCCCCTGCGGCCATCGGAGCTCGAATCCAGCTTCAGGATACCGCCTGAGGATAAGCACTGGATGGATCCTGATATCGGAAAGATCGAAAGGTTCGATGATGCCGCCATAACGGAGCGATGGCCTGTCCATACTCCCGTCCCTACGTATTTCGATATCGACTACAACAGGCACATCAATAACGTGGTATATGTCCGTTGGATGGTGTCTGCGATGGATGAGGAGTTCCTGAAGTCCTACGAGCCAGCGGTCGTCGACGTGCAATGGGAACATCAGACCTTCCGAGGCGACAAGATCCATGTGGAGACAGGCGTCGTCTCCAATGATGGCAGTGAGGCAAGGCTCGTCCACTGCATCAGGAAGGATGACGGCACGATCGTATTCGAGGCCAATACCAGATGGAGGAAGAAGGATCAGTAATGCGGAGGCCTCCTGTTAGGCCTCGCCTCGCTTGATACCTCAATCAGGTCTTCCACCTTCTTCTCAAGAGACTCGATACGCATCAGGAGCGAACCGATCGTCCTCTCCTGGTCGATCACTACCTCGTTCAGCTTGGCAACCGTATCCTCAAGATAGCTTGCCTTTATCTCAAGCCTTTCTAGCTCTTCCATGGGCATGAGTCTATATTCCCCCTGCTCCAAATGCAAGTCGAAAAGAGTGTGACAGTCCATCTCTTTACGTTATAATCCTTGCTATGAAAGGTGAACGCATCGCCCAGCTTGAGCTTCTTCTCCGCTCGCATCCAGAGGGTATAAGGCGGGCAGAGATAGCCAGAAGGCTGGGAGTACATCGCTCGACGATCTCAAGATATGTCGAGGATCTTGGCAAGCATATCGACATATACGAGGAGAATAATCTCATAAAGCTCAGGGAGAGCGACTCAGAGTCATCGCCTATGGAGCTGTCGGTCTATGAAAGCCTTGCATTCAATATGGGAGCGGAAGCACTGGCCTCGACAGAGGAATTCGCCAATCCTCATCTGGCATCAGCCCTCCGCAAGCTTGCGATGAACATGCGTACATACGCACCGAAGATCAGCGAGAGCGCGCTCAGGATCGCAGAGCAGGTTGACAAGGCGATACAGGAGAACCGCAGCGCCGTAGATAAGCACAACCAGGTCCTTGAGGTACTCATTGATTGCTGGATATCCGGAAGGCTCGCACGCATCTGTACGGATATCCCGGATAACGAGGAGATAGAGATAGCCCCCTACTTCATCGGATTCAAGGAAGATACGGAGGGCCGCCGTCCCATAACCGTCACGGGAAGGCTGAGGCACACGAAGGATATCATCACCCTCGACATATCCTCTATTACAAGCGCCTCGATGCTCGATGAGACCTATACCATCCCGGATAACCTCAAGCCGTTCTCCCATAAGGAGGCAGAGTCATACGATGCGATCGATATGATTCCGCTGACGCTGAGGATAAAGGAGAAGAGCGCGCTGAACTCCTTCTCCACTCTCGTGCATGGCAAGCCGATGCTGTCAAGGCTTGAGGATGGAAGCTATATCTGCCGCTTCGAGGCAGAGAACTCGATAGAGCTGATGCTCAGGATCATACAGTGCGGCCGGAGCGTAAAGGTAATAGAACCTGAGAGCTATAGGGACAAGCTCGTGGACATGCTCTCCGGAATACTGGAGATGTATAGGTAAAGGAAAGGGCTGGACCGAAGCCCAGCCCTGAAAGGATTCCTTATCATCTCATTTCTTCTTCAGATACTTGATGCTGTCGAGAGAGACCGCAGCAAGGATGATGAAGCCCTTGAACACGAACTGGAGATTCGTGTCGATTCCAAGGAACGTGAGGCAGTATGTAAGGGAAGTGAAGATGACAACGCCCAGCGCCGCTCCTCCGATCTTTCCTATACCGCCATTGAATGATATGCCTCCGACGACACAAGCCGCGATGGCATCCATCTCATAGCCCTGCCCTGTTCCCGCGCTGGCATTCGCCCTGAACGCCTCGAGGAACGAGCCGCAGCCGTAGAACACACCGGCCATGATGAACACGCCGAGCGTGACCCAGAACACCGATATGCCGGAGACTGCCGCGGCCTCTGCGTTTCCTCCGACTGCGTACATGTTCTTTCCGAAGGTCGTCTTGTTCCAGATGATCCAGGCAACTATGATCGCGATGACTGCCGGGATGATCAGCTTGGGGAATGTGATGAGCTGGCCGTTTAGCACTCCCAGCGTCCACCTTCCGCCGATGAGGCTTCTTATGCCGCTGTCAATCGATCCGAC
>CALXLH010000002.1 GCA_944389145.1 uncultured Spirochaetaceae bacterium | reverse complement strand
ATCCCGAACACGGAAGTAAAACGCCCTAGCGCCGATGGTACTGCGTCTCGCGGGAGAGTAGGTCGCCGCCAGGTTTATTTGTATTTCCCCAGCACCCTTCCACAAGGGTGCTGTTTTTTCTTGGCTTTATAAGTACTTTTTGCAGGGAAAAAAATTACTCGGATATATGGAGTAAATTCCCCAATAGTTGTATATTCCCTTTGGTATGACAGTCAGGAATGAGAATATCAGGAACATTGCGATAATAGCCCATGTAGATCACGGTAAGACGACGCTTGTCGATGCTCTTTTCCGCCAGAGCGGGCTTGCTGGAAAGGGTTTGGATGGCGACAGGATAATGGATAGCGGCGCTATCGAGCGGGAGCGCGGGATAACGATCAGCGCCAAGAACTGCGCCATACGCTGGAAGGGAGTGAAGATCAATATCATAGATACTCCGGGACATGCGGATTTCGGAGGAGAGGTGGAAAGGGGACTGAGCATGGTCGATGGAGCGATCCTGCTTGTCGATGCGGCTGAAGGCCCCCTGCCACAGACGCGCTTCGTGCTTGAGAAGGCGCTTATGCGCTCTCTTCCACTCATCGTCGTGATAAACAAGATCGACAGGTCCGATGCGCGTGCGGATGAGGTCCTGAACGAGGTCTATGATCTCCTTCTCGAACTTTCCCCTGATGAGAGGATGCTTGAGGTTCCCGTGTTCTATGCCAACGGCCGTGATGGCCGCTGCGGACGCTCCCTGGATGCGGTTGAGGATAATATGCATTCCCTTCTCGATGCGATACTCACTGAGATCCCGGCTCCTTCGTATGATGACGAGGAACCGTTCCAGATGCTCGTATCCGATCTCTCATACTCTGATTTCCTAGGCCGTCTTGCCGTTGGCAAGGTAATCAATGGCTCTGCTGTCACCAACGATTCGCTTGTATGCGTCAAGGAGAATGGCGTGGAGCCCCTGCGTGTCACGCGCATACAGGCCTATGACGGCCCTGTCTTCTCCGATGTTCCCAAGGCTGAGAGCGGGGATATCATAGTGCTGGCTGGCGTCAATGACGTGGCTATCGGTGATACGATATGTACGCGTGACGAGATCAAGGCACTGCCTCGCATAGAGGTAGATGAGCCTACCGTCTCAATGCTTTTCTCAAAGAATATCTCCCCGCTTGCGGGCCGTGAGGGAAAGGCTGTCACCGGTGCCAAGATCTGGGAGAGGCTGCAGAAGGAGGCGCTTCGCAATGTCTCGATCCGCGTTGAGAAGAATCCTGATGACACATTCACGGTGAAGGGCCGCGGTGAGTTCCAGATGGCCATAATCGCAGAGGAGATGAGGCGTGAGGGCTTTGAGTTCTGCGTAGGTCGCCCTCATGTCATATTCCATAAGGATGAGAACGGCAACAAGACGGAGCCTATCGAGGTCCTGCTGGTGGACTGTCCTGAGGAGTTCTCCGGCACGGTCATGGAGAAGCTAGGCAGGCGCAAGGCGATCATGAGCGATATAACATATACCTCGGGCAGCAGGGTGAAGATGCGCTTCGATATTCCTTCCCGTGGCCTGATAGGCTTCCGTGATGAGTTCCTTACCGACACCAAGGGATTCGGCATCATGAACAGCTATCTCAAGGGCTATGAGGCCTATCGCGGCGATTTTCCGGAGCGCCTTACCGGCTCGCTCGTCTGCGATCGTGGCGGCGAGGCTGTCGCCTATGGGCTCTGGGAGCTTGAGGACCGCGGACGCTTCTTCATCATCCCCGGAGATCCTGTCTATGAGGGTGAGGTCGTCGGTGAGCGTAACAGGGAGGGTGATCTGATGCTCAATCCTACGCGGACGAAGAAGCTGACGAACCTCCGCGCGTCGGGCCATGATGAGGCCGTGACGCTTACGCCGGTAGCAAAGCCCTCGCTTGAGCAGGCCATACAGTTCATCAAGGATGATGAGCTTGTAGAGGTCACTCCGCAGTCTGTGAGGATGTGCAAGAAGGTCCTGGACACGCAGCAGAGGAAGATCCTCTACTCTCGCGGAGAGATTCCTTCATACCTTCTCAGGTGATATCCAGGAAGACAGGTGCGTGATCCGATCCCATGACCTCGGAGAGGATGCCTGCGCCTCTCATCCTGTCCTTCAGCTCCTCCGATACCAGGAAGTAATCGATGCGCCAACCTGCGTTACGCTCCCTCGCATGGAACATGTATGACCACCAGGAATAGGCCCCTTCAAGATCGGGATAGTAATATCTGAAGGAATCGATCATGCCGGTATCGAGAAGGCGCTGGAAGCTTTCCCTCTCCTCTGCGGAGTATCCCGCATGTCCCTCATTCGACTTAGGGTTCTTCAGGTCTATCGGCCTGTGCGCCACATTGAAGTCTCCTGTGGCTATGACGCCCTTCCTGCTTCTGAGCCTCGCTATATGGCGTCGCAGCGCCTCATCGAAAGCCAGGCGGAAGCCTATGCGCCTAAGCTCATCCTGGCTGTTCGGGACATAGACATTGACAAGATACCAGTCAGGATACTCCAGCGTTATGACCCGGCCCTCATGCGAGAGCTCATCCTCCTCCAGCCCTGCTGAGACATCCAGCGGCTCCTCGCGGAAGAAGACTGCCGTGCCGCTGTATCCCTTCCTGTCGGCATGGCTGTATACAGAGCCGTATCCGGGAATCTCTATCCTCTCCATCTCCTCTGATCCCTTCACCTCCTGCACGGAGAGGATATCAGGGGATAGGGATGTGACTGTCTCGGAAAATCCCTTCCTCATGCAGCTGCGCAGGCCGTTCACGTTCCATCCCATCAGTCTCATGCTGCCATTGTAGCAGAAGGGTGATGACGGTGCCATGTTCAAATCATAAATAAACAGAAATTCAATATTTGTAATATACTATTTATATGGATATATATTAATGCAATATGCTTTACGTTAATAAGCATATTTTTCCTTAGGATTCTGATTTCGAGATTGTAGTAATGCCTGGTATGTCATATAATGCGAATCAGTTTCGGAGGATGAATGTCAAAGACGATTGCTTTCCATCTGCAGAAGGGTGGGGTCGGAAAGACCACCATTTCCGGCACCCTGGCGTGCCAGTCTGCCCTTGGCGGAGAGAAGACCCTCGTCATAGACTGCGATCCCCAGGGAAACCTCTCTTCTTGGTTCTTGAAGAGTACTCCTAGATTCGAGCTTTCCGATGTGCTTCAGGGAAGGTGCTTCGTCTCCGATGCGATCCTTCCTGCCCCCGATGTGGATAACCTGTTTATCCTCCCGACCTTTGGGATAGGCGGCACGCTGAAGAACTACAGCGAGACGAAGCTGAGCGAAGAGCCCTTTGTCATACAGGATCTGGTGAATGATGTTTCTGGAGATTACAGCCGCATCGTGCTGGATCTCTCTCCGGGGCTTGGACGGCTTGAGCGTTCGGCCCTGATTGCCAGCGATGAGATAATCACGCCGATGACGCCGGAGGTTTTCAGCCTTGACGGCCTTGAGATATTCATAGATGAGCTGCAGAAGCTGAAGAAGAACATGCGTTCTGCTGTCCGCCATTCAAGGATAATAATAAATTCCTACGATGAGAGGATCAGGCAGCATAGGGATATCTACAAGGTCGCGGAGTCTACGGGACGATTCACAGTCTATCGCATCCCTGTCGATCCCCTGTTCCGCAAGGCACAGGAAGCCGGCAAGGCACCCCAGCTCTTCAAGGTGAGGGGCCGAGGTCTCAAGCCGGCTACGGTAGAGGCAATCAGGGAGCTGGACAAGGAAATTTGGATATAGGGGTAAGGAGATGGCACTTAGGAAGACTGAAGGAAAGGAAGAGATCATGGAAAGCCCGAGCGAGGCAAAGGCCAGGCAGGTATTCTCTGGCAAGGAGAAGAAGATACTTACGACCTTCTCCATCGAACCGACGTTCAAGGCCGAGCTGGAGGATCTCTTCCGCGATATGGGGCTTGGCTGGGCAGCTGGCATAAGGTTCGCGCTTAAGGAATTCTATAAGAAGCACAATGAATAGGTGATGCCTCCGGGTATCTTCAGCCGCTTTTCGCGGAGTGTGATGAAGGCTGCCGCAGCAAGGCAGGCCTTCGATGTTGCCTAGATTATCCATTGCGCCCCTGCATATCATGGGGCGCATATGATTAAGATGCATCTGATTCAATATCGATTGAATCGTAATATCATAATGAATGATATTAAAAATGATGGAAATCATTTATTATGTCATGATAACAAATCAATATGATATATAAATCATATCGAGATTATCTGATCTTAGATTGATAAGCTATGGATCAGATATGATTATTAGATCTTAGCTGATCAACGATCTCACGAAGGAGCGCGTTCTGCTCTTCCATAAGGCGGACCCTCTTGTTGATCTTCTAGTACCAGCAGAAGAATACACGGAGAATAAGGAAGATTACTACGCAGATGGCGATGATGGCTGCGACCATCATATAGAACTCGAAATCACTCATGATTGCCTCCCTGACAGCTATATTGAATCAAGGATTGCCCTGAGAGGCAAGCCCACGACGGTCGTCCAGTCGCCGATTATCCTGTCAACGAGGGTATAGCCTGTCTTCTGAAGCCTGTATGCCCCTGCGGCTCCCTTGCTTTCTCCTGTGGCTATATACCTTTCTATATCATCATCAGAGAGCGTGCGGAAGATTACGCTTGCCTTATCTAGAATGATATAAGGTTCTTTATTCGGTATTTTTATTGCTGCAGCAGATAAGACTATCTGCTCATGGCCAGAGAGGGAATGGAGCATCCTCCTCGCATCTTCCTCATCTTCCGGCTTGCCCAGCAGCCTGCCATCGATGAGGACCAGCGTGTCTGCCGCCACGGCGATGGAGTCCCTGTCATATGACCCTGATCCAAGGTATGCCTCCATCTTGCGGCCTGCGATCGATGTGACGATCTCCTCCGGGCTGCTGCCGTTCCTCGTCTCATCTGCCTCTGGCGCGCATATCCTGACGTGGCAGCCGCAGCCTTCGAGGAGGGCCTTGCGGTTAGGGGAGGAGGAGGCAAGCGTCAGGGATGGGATCGTCCTTCCGAAGCGAAGCATCAGCTCATCTGGCTCAGCTATCCTTTCCATCCTCGATCTCCTCTGATATCTCCATCCAGCGCTCCTCTTTCTCCGCGATCTCCTTCTCGACCGCTTCCTTCTCTGCGATGAGCGCTGATATCTTCCTGGCATCGCTGTAGTTCTCCGGCCTTGCGATATCCTCGTCAAGCTCATCCTTCTTCCTGGCAAGCTCATCGATCTCTGCCATCAGCCGCTCGCTCTCCCTCTCAAGGTTCTTCAAGCGGTTGCGCCTCTGCTTCGATTCATCATGGGAGAGCGAGGCCTTGGGCTTATCCTCTGCTCCCTTCCTCGTCTTCTCGACCTTGAATCGTGCTTCCTTCTCCTCAAGCTTCCATTCGAAGTAGTCGTAGTCGCCGTTGAAGAACTCAGGCCCATCTTCCGAGAGGTAGAGTATGCGGGTGGCAAGGCCTTTGATGAAGTGGCGGTCATGGCTGACGAATATGACAGTTCCCCCATATGCCTTGATCGCGTTCTCAAGCATCTCCTTGGCGTTGATATCAAGATGATTCGTGGGCTCGTCGAGAAGAAGCAGGTTGGAAGGATGCAGGAGGATCTTCAGCAGCGCGAGCCTTGACTTCTCTCCTCCTGACAGTACCGATACCTTCTTGAAGACATCGTCATCCGAGAAGAGGAAGGCTCCCAGGAGATTGCGGACTCCCGGTATATCCTTGGTATCGGCATTGCCCTCTGCCTCCTCAAGCACCGAAAGGGCTGGGTCGAGGGTGTTCTCCGTGTCCTGAGCGAAATAGGCCTTCTTGATTCCTGCCCCGTCCTTGATGGTTCCGGAGTAGTCCTTATCAACACCTGCGATCATGCGCAGCAGGGTAGACTTGCCGGCTCCGTTGCGTCCTGTTATCGCAAGGCGTTCCCCCTTTCTCACGAGGAAGGATAAGTCCGTATATATCTTGTTATCACCATAGGACTTGGATAGATGCTCGACTGCCAGCGCATCATTGCCTGAATGAGGGGCAGGTGGGAATGAGAAGGAGAGCTTACGAAGGTGGGGAGGTATCTCGACGAGCTCGATCTTCTCCAGCGCCTTTATCCTTGACTGCACCTGCCGGCTCTTCGTGGCCTTGTAGCGGAAGCGCTCGATGAACTCCTCTGTCTTCTCGATCTCCTCCTGCTGCCTCCTGGCTCTCTTCTCCAGCTCCTTCAGCTCTTCCTCGCGCCTCCTGGTGTATTCGGTGTAATTGCCAGCATAGCGCGTGAGGTGGCCGTTGAAGAGCTCATAGACCTCCGTCACCATGTCATCCAGGAAGCCTTGGTCGTGCGAGACCAGCAGCAGGCCGCCATCGAATGACCTGAGGTACTCCTCAAGCCATACCATCGCCTCGATATCGAGATAGTTCGTGGGCTCGTCCAGCAGGAGGAAGTCAGGATTCTCCACGAGTATGCGGGCGAGGGCTATCCTCATCTGATAGCCTCCGCTGAAGGTCCTTGCGCTACGTTCGAGGTCGGTGCGCGTGAAGCCCAGTCCGAAGAGTATCGACTCTATCCTCTGCTTCCTGTCATAGTACCCGGAATCGATGAGGATCTCATGGCACTCGGAAAGGCGCTCTGCGGCATTCATCGCCTCTCTCCCTCCTGCCTCGGTGCGCTCCTCGAGCCTGCGCATCTCCTCCAGGATGGAGTCGAAGCGGCTGAAGCCTTCCTCTGCCGCATCGTAGACGGTGCTGTCGGGCATCACGATATCTGACTGCGGGAGGTATGAGACACGGGCGGTACGGGTAAGCGACATGCTCATCGAATCCGGCTTGATATCTCCGGCGATGATCTTCAGCAGCGTTGACTTTCCCGATCCGTTCGCTCCGGCAAGCGCGGCCCTGGACTTCTCCGATAGCGTGAAGCCGACATCCTTCAAAAGCTCCCTGTCTCCGAAGGAGAGGGAAATATCCTGTACCTGCAGTGTTCTCATATCAGTGCGCTTGCCCCTCATCTGTCTTTAGGGCTATCATTGGAAAATATCAGGAAAAGCCCTATTCATCAAGGAGAAATAAGTGATCTGTCTAACGCTGTCCGCATCCACACTCGAAGGCAATGCCGAGCTTGTAAGGGCCAACAGGGGATATATCGATATCGCAGAGCTACGCGTGGATCTCCTTGACGAGAAGGAGCAGGAGAGGGCATCGCTCTTTCCCTCCATGGTCGATATCCCCGTGATCCTTACGCTCCGCCGTGTCCAGGATGGCGGGCGGTGCTCGCTTTCTGAGAGACAGAGGAGGCAGCTTCTCCTGTCAGCGCTTGAAGGCGGATTCGCCTATGTAGATATCGAGGAGGATATAAAGCGCAACGAGGTCGAGACGGCCGCGCGTGAGCGTGGCGTCAAGATCATCCGCTCATTCCATGACTTCGAGGGAATGCCGGAGGATATCTATTCACGGATCTACCGGCTCTCGGAGCGTGGTGATATAGCCAAGGCCGCGGTGACGCCTCATTCGATTTCCGACGTGCTTACGCTCTTCCGCATCAGCGATGAGCTGAAGGGTGTCGATAAGATCATCATCGGCATGGGGGACTGGGGTATACCGACGCGTATCCTGTACCGCCGCGTGGGCTCCCTGCTTACGTTCGCTTCCGCCGCCGATGCCGTTGCTCCCGGGCAGATCACGGCCAGGGACCTGAAGACGCTCTACCATGCTGACGAGGTCAGCGGCAAGACTGCCATCTATGGCATCATAGGCAATCCTGTGATGCATTCCACGAGCCCGCAGATCCACAATCCCGGATTCAGGGCGATAAACTACGATGCGATCTACCTGCCTTTCCAGGTAGACAGCGTCCGTTCATTCTTCTCCCTGGCTGAGTACCTGCATATGCGCGGCTTCTCCGTCACCATCCCGCATAAGACATCTGTCCTTATGTTCCTGGGGAATATCTCGAGGGAGGTCAAGCAGATCGGATCGTGCAACACCGTCATCAGGGTTCCCGGCATGTGGAAGGGCATGAATACGGATTACTATGGCTTTCTTGCCCCGATCCTGAAGGATATAGAGAGCGGCAGGGTGCGGAGCGCTCTCGTCATCGGTGCCGGAGGTGCATCGAAGGCCATCGTATGGGCGCTGCGGAACAGGGGAGTGAAGGTCACGATCCTGAACCGTACCCTCTCCCGCGCTGCGGATATCGCGGCACTGAACCTCTGCGAGTTCGATACGCTGGAGAATGCGAGGAAGTATGAGGGCCAGGTGGATATGGTCGTTCAGACGACATCCGTGGGACTTTACCCTGATTTCGATCTCAATCCTATCGAGGGCTTCCGCTTCACCGGCCGGGAGATCGTCTATGATATCATCTACAAGCCGAGGATGACGAAGCTCTTATCAGAGGCACAGAAGGCCGGATGTACCCTGCATTACGGAGAGGAGATGCTCCTTGAGCAGGGCAAGCTGCAGTTCGAGCTGTTCACTGGCTACCATTATCCGCGGATCACGGAAGCGTGACGGATTCGACGGAGGCGGGAAGCTGCGCCGTCTTCCATATCTTGGCTATGTCTATCTCGCGCCCTCCCATGATCACATGGCCTTCCGTCTCGCTCCTCGATACCGATGATATGATCACGCTGCCATCCACGAATTCTGCGTATATCTTTCTTCCATGGGCACATGCGTCTGCTATCATGCGCCTCTTCTCCTGATAGTCCAGCCCGAGGACGATCCCTTCAAGCTCTGGCGTATCCTGATCCTCGCGATAGATGAACCCTGACATCACCAGTGCCCTCCTGTACGCATCCGCACCTTCCAGCAGCCTCCTTCTCAGCTCCTCATCGAAGGCGATGGGACGCCTTGGAGGAAGGAGGGCAGTGGGCTCCTCATCCATGAACGTGCGTTCCGGAAGTCCCTCATCATCCTCGGCTATGTCCCCGAGTATGTCGACGCCGGCCTCCTGGAGCATCGCGCTCCATGATCTGGCATGCCTGCCGTCCATCAGAAGCAGCGTGGGAGAGGGCTTCGCGATTACGTATTCACCCAGCTCAGGCATGAGTGCGGCGACTATGCGTGACGTGCGTTCGCTGAGGCTCAGCATGATGCAGCGCTCGGCCCTGGCTGATGAGAGCATCTCCTCCCAGGATAGGATGCGCGATGCGACGGAATCTGGGAGGGCCTCCCCGCTGTGTTCCTTGAGAAGCGTTATGATATCCTCACCCGTAAGCCCGTTCTGCACGGCCTTGCGTATCGAATCCTTCGAGAGCACCCATTCGGATACTATGCCTGACCTGACAGGATCTGCCATGAGATACAGCGGAATCGATATCCTCCCGCTTGCCATGACGGAGAAGTCCGACGAGATCACGAGGGAGCTTCCTGTCCTGTCTGCCCTGCGCCCATAGGCCTTTCCGTTCATATGGCATAGAAGCTGCAGGTCCTCGAGCCTGCCCTGGGGCGGCAGATCATATCCGGATGCCCTGGAGATCATTGAGAGCGTGTTCCCGAGCTCGCTGTCCGGAAGGCCTGCTATCTCCGACAGCAGGGACAGTGCCTTCACCAGGGCCTTTCTCCTTCCCTCATCCTCTCCGCTGTCGATGATATATGACATCCTTGAGCACAGGGAAAGCGAGAGGAAGCGGTCGGCGCTGCCTCTCTCAAGCATGAAGGAGCTACGCTCCTGGCGGATGATGCCAAGGGCGATGAATGCGTCAAGCGTCAGCGATACGAGGCGTTCTGCACCCTCCTTGCCTATGGAAGGGAAGCAGAGCCTTGCTGCTGCCGTGAGCGATAGCCGCAGATGCCTTTGCGAGGAAGGGAAGGCAAGGCAGGAGAGAATCATCTGATGGAAATGCTCTGGGTAGGTCTCCCCGCGCGTTCCATCGCCCAGGAGGGGATACAGCGATACGGCCTTCTCCGCGGCCTCTGAGAGGGAGATTGTGCCGCTGTCATCCCTTGCAAGCCCCCTGTCAAGCAACGATGCCTTCCTCTCTTCGCATCCTTCCCAGGAGCCGGTCAGCCTGATCTTTGAGAGCATGGCGCCATCGCCATCGCTTATCGCAGCGGCGATCGCATCCTTGTTCTTCCTTACATACAGATCGAGCCTGCCTTCCTGGTCCGGGTACATCATATCCTGTCTATCGTATAGCCATATCCCTGCTCCGAGAGGAATTTCTGCCTGTTCTCGGCGAACTCCTCCTCCTTGGAATACTCCGTGACCAGGGTGTAGAAATGGCTGTCCTTCTCCTTCGGCCTGAGGATCCTGCCAAGCCTCTGCGCCTCCTC
>CALXLH010000001.1 GCA_944389145.1 uncultured Spirochaetaceae bacterium | reverse complement strand
GTTCCCCCCTGTGTGACGATCCTGTGCCCAAGCTCATCTGGATTCGAGGTCCTTATGACCTTATACAGCGCGTTCTTGACGACGCTTATCGCAAGGCCTGCGGAGATATCATTGATCGAGGCTCCATCCTTCTGGGCCTGCTTGACTGATGAGTTCATGAAGACCGTGCATCTGGAGCCGAGATCTACCGGATTCTTGGATGTTATGGCGAGGTGGGCGAAGTCCGTGGCGCTCTGCCCCAGCGCATTGGCGAAGGTCTGCAGGAACGATCCGCAGCCTGACGAGCAGGCCTCATTGAGGAAGATGTCATCAATGACGCCGTCGCGGATGCGGAAGCACTTTATATCCTGCCCTCCGATGTCGATGATGAAGTCCACATCGTTCATGAAATGCCTTGCCCCGAGGAAGTGCGCCTCCGTCTCAACGAGCGAGAAATCAAGGTTGAATGCCGATCTCATCAGATCCTCGCCGTATCCTGTGGAAGCCGATGCGGCTATCGTGATGTCAGGATAGGTGTCATAGAGCGTGGAGAGGAATGAATGGATCGCCTGTACGGGATTGCCGTTGTTCGGGCTGTACCTTGAAAGCAGTAGATCTCCATTCTCCGCAAGCAGGCAGGTCTTTATCGTCGTTGATCCGGCATCGATGCCGAGATATGCCCTTCCTGAGTAAGTGGAAGGGTCACGGAGCGGTACCGTCGCCTTCTGATGCCTCTCGATGAACGCCTTGTAGTCGCTCTCCCCGTCGAAGAGCGGCTCGAGCTTGGTGAAGCTTCCCTTGCCCCTGTAGCTTTCGAGCGCCTTGATTATGTCCGAGAGCCTCATCCTCTTCCCTCCCGGAGAGAGGGCTGAGCCCATCGCGACATAATACAGCGAGTTCTCCGGGCAGATCCCGGTCGTGCCGAGAGCCTTGTCGAAGAATATCCTGAGGTGCCTGATGAATGTCAGAGGGCCTCCGAGGTAGATTACCTTGCCCTCTATCTTCCGGCCTTGCGCAAGGCCAGCGATCGTCTGGTTCACCACAGCAACGAGTATCGATGCCGCGATATCCTCCGTCCTTGCTCCCTGATTGATCAGCGGCTGGATATCGGACTTGGCGAATACCCCGCAGCGTGATGCGATCGTGTATATCTCCGTTGATTTCTCTGCAAGCCTGTCTATGTCATCGCGGCTTATGCCCAGAAGCGTCGCCATCTGGTCGATGAACGCACCGGTGCCTCCCGCGCAGGTGCCATTCATCCTTACCTCCAGCCCGTTCTTCAGGAAGAGGATCTTCGCATCCTCTCCTCCTAGCTCTATGATGGTGTCGGTATCAGGTATGAAGGTGCGGGCGGCCACGCGTGTCGCATATACCTCCTGCACGAATGGTATATCAGCGGCTTCAGCAAGCCCCATGCCTGCCGAGCCTGAGAGCGAGATGGTGACTTCCTCATCTCCTATGGCAGCCATGGCGGCTGTCAGCATTTCCTTGCCTTTCTCTATTATCTGTGAATAATGGCGCTGGTAGTCGCTATAGACGAGCTTGTTATCCTCGTCCATCGCAACGGTCTTCATCGTTGTCGACCCTACATCTATTCCGATTTTCAGCATACGCTATGAAGTTATATGAATCGGGGAAAATGAGCAAGCCTCCTGACCCCTTGATAGCCATAAGCGGCAGTTGGTCTAACTTATAGCGAATCAAGGATATAGGGAGACGCTCATCAGATTGATAGGGCTATCAGGGCAAGCGCTGAGGCTATGGGAAGCGACATCAGGAGATAGCGGATCGCGAATCTTCCTCTCTCCTTTCCCATCATCATGAACGCAGGGAATGCAGCCATACTCGTCATCAGTCCAAGGCTTCCGATATTCACCGAGCGCAGGAGCCTGGCGGGGTCAGATGACGGAAGAAGCAGCAGGGAGGAGAGGGTAGATCCTATGATCTCCGTGATTCCGATCTCAGAAGCCATGCCTACCGTATCCAGATCGATCGATGACGCGAATAGAGACAGCAGCATGAAGGAGGCCGGGATCGCCCAGTTCACCGATAGCAGCGCCTTCCTGTCGAAGATCAGCAGCACGGCCATGAATAGGATGAATATATCCATCCAGAAGAATGTCCCTGCCGCGGTCAGCACAGCTATGATCATCATGCATACATAGAGCATCCTCATCGATTTCGAGCCTTCCGTGTCTATCTCCTCATGGAGGAAGATCTCGTCGCGTACATCCCTTCCCAGCACTGCGAGCGGCAGGATAAGGACGAACGCAAGGCCCGCAAGCGAGAGCGGGAGCATCGTCATTATCATCGTGCCAGCCTCTCCAAGCCTAGGCGCTATATAGAGATTCGCAAGGCTTCCGGATGGAAGGAGCATCGATCCAAGCGAGGCTGAAAGCACTACCAGCGCAACGGTGGAAGGAATGTATCGCTCCCGTTCCGCTCCCTTAAGCGTGCTTATCGCCATAGGGACCATCACAAGGACCGCGGCGTATGATGTGATGAGCGCTCCAAGGGCGTATGAGAAGAGCCCTATGAAGAGCAGTACCGCATAGGAGAACCGTATCATCGAGAGGAATGATCTCATCAGAGAGAATGCCTTTTCCCTTCTAAGGCCGGCATATGAGACGTATATGAGGGGGAATGTGAAGAACACATCCCATCCCAGTCCCACTATATCCTCACCCTGCGGCATCCGCATGGCGATTCCGATGAGTGCCAGCAGGATGGATAGGGGAAGGTACCAATGGCTCCTGAGATAGCCTCCGATCCTATTCATCCTTTGACTCCCTGCCCATCGCGTCATAGGAATAGATGATCGTCTCCCTTACGGCCTTCTCGATGAATGGTGCCATGCCAAGCTCCTCGAAGTGCCTTCTGGCCACCTCCTTGATGGGACGGGTTATCGGATGCTTCGGGGAGAATACCACGCAGCAGTCCTCATAGGGGAGGATGGATGTGTCATAGGTCCCGATACCCCGCGCCCTGATGATGATCTCCTCCTTGTCCATTCCCAGGAGGGGACGGAGTACCAGGAGGTCCGTCATGCTATCGGTGAACGACATCGCGTCCAGCGTCTGCGATGCCACCTGTGACAGAGCCTCTCCGGTTATGAGCGCCGTTGCTCCGTATTCCTTCGCTATCCTCTCAGCAGTCTGCATCATCGAGGCGCGGAACATTAGCGTCGCTTCCTCCTCGTAGCCGTTATCGCGGATGTATACCTGTCCGTCGGTGAATGGGACGACGAATAGCCTGAGTCCCTGCATGTACGGCGCTATGAGGGATGCGAGCGTCCGTACCTTCTCCAGCGCCATCTCCGACGTATATGGATAGGCATGGAAGTAGATCGCATCTGCCTTCATGCCTCGCTTTGCCATCATCGCTCCTGCGACCGGGCTATCGATTCCTCCCGACAGGAGCAGCATTCCCTTGCCTGCGGTGCCGACAGGGAGCCCTCCGACTGAACGGCTTTCCCCTGTATAGAGGTATGCCTCATTCCTTATCTCGCAGGTCAGGGTGTTGTCTGGATCATCTAGGTTGACCGTAAGCTCTGGATAGAGCTCATGCACGACTTCCGCGAGGCGTATCGCGATATCCTTGGAGGAGAATGGGAATGCCTTATCCTCGCGCTTCACCGTTATGCGGAAGCTGCCGCTGGGCGAGAATGCGCCAGGGAGGATCTTCCTTGCCGTCTCCTCGATCGCAGCCATGTCCTTCTCCGTCCTGTGGGCCTCTGCGAATCCCGTTATGCCGCTGGTGGTCGCGAGGGCTTTTTCCACAAGCTCCTTCGGCGCGCTCTCCTCAATATACGCGTAGAGCCGTCCCTTCTGCTTATCGATCTCCGAATGATATGGACGCAGCTTGTCCTTTATGTTATGCCTGAGCCTCTTCTCGAAGAGGTTCCTGTTGCCGCCTTTGAGGGATATCTCACCCTCTTTTATAAGATAGAGCCTGTCAGCCATTGCCGATCTCCTTGATTGCCTTCAATAGCGCATCCACGCCTTCCTCATCGCTCCCGTTCGACAGCGATATCCTCACGGCCCTCCTTGCAGCCTCGCTCCTGAAGCCCATGGCGAGGAGTATCCTTTCTCCCTCGCCCTTGGAATTGTTGGAGCAGGCTGATCCTGATGATACCGCGATGCCCTTATCTGAAAGCATCCTTGTATATACCTCGGAAGGCAGAGGGGATGCAAATGATATGATATATGGCGAGGCGTGATCTTCCGGAGAGAATAGCTGGAAGCCGAGCTGCTCAAGGGTATGCCTGATCTTCAGGCTGAGCGTCTGGATCCTCTTACGGTTATCCTCTGCCCTTGAGAGCCATTCGCCCAGAGCTGCGTCGAATCCTGCGATTGCCGGAAGATTCTCCGTTCCGCCGCGCTTTCCTCTTTCCTGCCCGCCTGCTGAGGACAGGGCGCTGAATGCCTCAGGCCGCCTGAGGTATAGCATTCCGATGCCTCTTGGTCCGTTGATCTTATGTGCGGAGAACGATGCGCCATCTATGCCCAGCCCTGCTATGTCATAGGGAATCTTCCCGAGAGCCTGCACGGAATCCGAGAAGAAGAATATCCTTCTCCGGCCTCTTGCCTCATATTCCCTTACAGCCTCTTCAAGCCCTTTGATATCCTCGATAGCGCCAGTGACGTTGTTCACTGCCATTATCGCGACAAGCTTGGTATCGGGCGTGAGCTCTGCTTCCAGATCCTCCCTGCGGACGAAGCCTCCCTTGGCCTTGAGCCGTGCCGTCTTCCAGCCGTGCGCCTCAAGGACGCGCAGCCATGATGATACGGCCTCATGCTCGATCGCGGATATGATTACCTTGCCCGGATCCTGCATGAGAAGCGAGGAGAAGACCGCGGCGATTGACTCTGTGGCTCCGGATGTGAAGAAAAGCGATGAAGATGGGACGGAGAGCAGCGATGCCATGCTTCCTCTCAGCCTTTCAAGCTCCTTATGCGCCTTCATCCCTTCCCGGTGTATTGATGAGGGGTTGGCGAAGAATTCCCTTTCGGTATCGATATATGCCTTGAGTGCGGCCTCGGAGAGCCGTGTCGTGGCAGCATTGTCAAAATAGAGATCCATGACTGGAATTAGAGCGAAGTAGGGGATGTTTTGCAAGAGCAGCTGCTGATTGCCTCACGGAGCCTCTTATCGAAATCACATCCACTGAACGATATCCCGAGTTCCTGCTGCAGCTTTCCTGAATCAAGGGCATAGCGCCTGTCATGGCCTGGCCTGTCAGGAACGAAGCTGATCAGCTCCTCGCTCCTGCCTAGCATGCGGAGGATCATGCGTATTAGCGCGATATTCGATATCTCCATCCCGCTGCCTATGTTGTAGATCTCTCCTTTCCGTCCTCTCCTTATGATTGCCTCAAGCGCTGCCGAGTGATCATCCGCATGTATCCATTCCCGCACGTTGCTCCCATCGCCATAGACCGGTATGCATTCCCCTTTCAATGCCCTCGATACCGTCAGAGGTATCAGCTTTTCCTCATGCTGCCATGGCCCATAGTTGTTAGTGCATCTTGAGATCGTCGCGTCGAGGCCATAGGTCCTCACATATGAGAGCACGAGCAGGTCTGCCGATGCCTTTGATGCGCTATACGGGGAGCTTGGCTGCAGGGGAGATCCTTCGCTGAACCGTTCATCGCTATCGATCGGAAGGTCACCGTATACCTCATCCGTCGATACCTGATGGAAGCGCCTTACGCCTGCCTCAAGCGCGGCGTCCATGAGCACTCCCGTTCCCAGCACGTTCGTCTCGATGAAGATGGAAGGGGAGGCTATCGATCTGTCGACGTGGCTTTCCGCTGCGAAGTTCACGATGATATCAGGATGCAGTGATGATAGGGCGTTGCCGACATCTCTTCTGCTTCTTATATCACCTTTGAAGAACGTGAAGCGCTTATCGTCCCGTACGCTCTCAAGCCTCGCCATATCTGCGGCATAGGTCAGCGCATCGAATACCATCAATGCCTCGACATCATCACGTTCCATCATGCGGCGCACGAACGCAGATCCGATGAAACCTGCTCCTCCTGTAACGAAAAGCCTCATGCCATGATGATATCATGCCAATGCATGGTGCCGCTATGCTGCTTCCTAGTGGATATCCTCTGTCGCTTTCCTGATTGCAGCTACCTGAGCGTTATCCAATGAATCGATATACGAAGTCCCGTTGGCCAATGCCCCTAGGAATGCACCTGCGAACGTGTCTCCGCACCCGGTCGTGTTCAGTCCTTTTATCTTCCTATTCGGAATCGAAAGCATTTCATAGCCATCGAATGCCCATGTATCCTCTGCCCCTCTCGTTATGATTGCCTTATATCCTGTCTCCTCGAATATCCTTCGGGAGCTTTCCTTTGCTTTTATGATATCGAAACCGGCGGCGGTATCCGCAGGCAGGAACGTCGATACGAACTCCTGCTCGTTTATCTTGATGAATCCTGCTCCTGCCTTCATGGAATCAAGCAACAGCTGTCCTGTCATATCAAGCATGATCGTCGAGCCATTCCTAGTCCCTTCTTCAACGAGCGATGGGATGAATCTGGCAGGAACGCCTTTGGGGATGGAACCTGAGAAGAGCAGCAGATCCGATCCGTCATTTCCGATGGCATCAGAGAAGAGGGATGAGAATTCATCAAGCGTCTCCATCGTCACTTCCGGACTTTCCTCTACAAGCTCTGTGCATGTCATCTCGTTAAGGTCAAGCAGGGTACAGCATGTCCTGGTGTGAGAAGGGGACTTTGCGTATCTGATCCTGAATCCATCTGCCTCGCAGTATCCGATGAACTGCTGTATGCGTGGTCCTCCCAGGATCGTGAGCGCCATCACCTCATCATATTCCCTGGCTGCAGCCCTAGCCGCATTGATTCCTTTTCCCCCAGCGCCTTCGTGTGCTGCTATGCTTCTGTTTACCTTGCTGATCGTCAGCTTGCTGAATTCCATCGTCCTCTGGAACGCCGGGCTCAGGCAGATCGTGATAATCATATATCATCTCCATCATTACCATCAGGTTATCTTATGATAATACAGGCAGTACGATCCTTCCTACTGTCCTTTTGGGCACCAAGGTGC
Organism: uncultured Spirochaetaceae bacterium; assembly: GCA_944389145.1. GTDB lineage: Bacteria > Spirochaetota > Spirochaetia > Sphaerochaetales > Sphaerochaetaceae > Ornithospirochaeta. The sequence goes on along the minus strand of CALXLH010000001.1, from coordinate 27,168 downwards.
CTAGGCTTACGTCAATGTATTCATCGCAGATCTCTGCTATCATATAGCTCCCTGGGGCATTGATCGTCTCTGGATAGCTTTCAATCAATGATGGGACTGATATGAAAGGTATTCCATCATTTTCCGTACAATAGCTCCAATGCACATGGCCATTGATTGATGCGATGACCTTCGGATTGCCAAGCATTAAATCCTGCAGCCTAGATTCATCCGTTACCTTGTATCCTTCTGGGTTGTCCACGAAGAATGGATTGCCTTCCTGATCCTGCTTGGTCAATGGATGATGGCTGATTACTATTACTTTTTCCGTAGCGGCCTCTATCTCATCTGATAGCCATTCGATCTGCGTATCGCTCGGCATTATCGAATTACTGCCTGTCGCTTCTGCAGTATTCAGGATAATCAGCCTGTAGCCATTTGCGGATATAGCATAATAAGAAGATTCCATTCCTAGGATATCGATATTCTCTGCCTCGGAGAGGAAGTGCAGGTCATGATTGCCAAGTGCATGAAGTACGGGCATGTCAGCTTTCCTGAAAGCGGATGCGACGTCTTGCAGGTGCACCATATCTTCATCATGGCTTGCATTTCCGATGCGATCTCCAAGCTCTACGATGACATCTGCCTTCTGCATCCGTGCTTCTTCTATAAATGTGGGAATCAGCTTCATAGCTTCATTTCCGGGCCTGTATTCGATCGTCTTCTTATTGTGATGTATGTCTGATATCAATGCGATCCGGAGCTTCATGTCCTTACCCCTTTAGTCCTGATGAGATAAATGCCTCTACGAACATCTTCTGGAAAATCAGGAATGCAAGCAGCAGCGGGAGCGAAACCATAAGCGTAGCTGCCATCAGGAGACTCCATTCTGCTCCTCCTTCAGCCTGCTGGGCGAATATCGCCAGTCCGACGGTAAGAGGCCGGCTGCCTGCATCCTCTGTTACGAGAAGAGGCCAGAGAAACTCATTCCAATGGTTTGTTACGCTCATTATCGCGAATGCCAGCATTGCTGACTGTACCTGTGGCAGGAATACATGGATGATCATCTGTGCCACATTGCATCCATCAATCTTTCCAGCGTCTTCCAGGGCTGTCGGCAGGGCCATGAATGCCTGCCTTAGAAGGAATGTCCCCATGGCTGAAGCGATGTACGGAAGCATCACGCCTATCCTGGTATTGAGCAATCCCAGCCTGCTGATTGTCATATAGTTGGGGTAGATGGTGCTTTGTGCCGTAATCATAAGCTGTGTCAGAAAGAGCATGAACAGGAGGTTCTTACCGGGAAATTCCATCCTGGCAAATGCAAATGCAGCCATCGTTACCGTTATCATCTGAATGAATAGAAGACCGAACGTGATAACGATCGTGTTTATATAGTAGCTGCCGAAAGGAGCATAACCCCATGCTGTTATGTAGTTATCGAGGCTGATCTGGCTTGGAAGCAGGCTGTATGGGGCCGAGAATAGCTCGAGCTTTGTCTTGAAGGAGACAGATACCATCCACAAAAGCGGGAATAATACTATCAATGACGTTATGATCAGGATGGCATATTTCACGATGAGGCCAAATGTCATTTTCTGTCTTATCATTTCCTACCTCTCATAGTTGACCGATTTCTGCAGGCCGAAATAATAGAAGAATGTCGTGATCAGAAGTATCAGGAACAAGATGGTAGATGCGCTGCTTGCCTTGCCTGTATCCCAGTAAACGAATCCGTATTCATATATGTAATAAAGGAGGACATTCGTTGAGTTGTGAGGACCTCCCTTTGTCATTACGTATATCTGATCCACAGCCTGAAAGGAATTCACTATCGCCAGAAGTACCACGAAGAATGTCGTCGGCGAGAGAAGCGGCAGCGTGATCCTGCGTATCCTTGAAAGCGTAGACGCTCCTTCAAGATATGCCTCCTCATACAGGCTCTTGTCTATCGATTGCAACCCCGAAAGGAAAAGCAGCATATAATAGCCTGAGTATTTCCATATATAGACGATGATGATAGATATCATCGCGTAAGGCGATGTATTCACCCAGTCAATACCTGATGTGATACCAAGCAAATCAAGGATATGGTTTACCAGTCCTATTGATTGAGATAGCAGGAACACCCATATCATCGAAGCTGTGGCAATCGGTAGGATAGTGGGGTAGAATACCGCGAATCTATAGAATGAACGCCCTCTGATCCTGGTGTTGAGCGCTATTGCCAGTATCAGGCCGAATATCACGGCAGGTATGGTGCTGAACACAGCGTAAATCAGGTTATTCTTCAGTACTTCGATGAATTCACGGCTCCTGAACATGGAGATATAGTTTTCCAGGCCTGCGAATGATGACTGCCCGGAGATCCTCGTGAACATGCTTGTCCAGAGGGAATATGCTATCGGATAGAACGTGAATATACACAGGAAAATCAGGCTAGGTGCTAGCAAAATATACGCTGTGGCGTATTTCTTAATTCTTCGTCGATTCAACTGAATTGTCTCCGTATGGAAAGGCTACCACCCTATAGCGGATGGTAGCCGAAGATAAGCTTAGCGGTATTTGCTCAGGATCGAATCGCAGTCCGCCTGAAGTTCTCTCATAGCAGTCTCCGGATCGACGATTCCTGCCATGATGCTCTCAAATGCCGTTGACATGGTCTGTGCTATCTGCCTTGCGTCATGCGTCTTTGGATATTCACCCATGGCGTACTCAAGCTGATTCCTGGCAACGACGGCCTGTGGAAGGCTCTCGTTGTACTCGATCATCACAGGAAGATCAAAGGCTCCAGGATTTACTGCGATGAATCCTGATCCTATGCTCCACTCTGCAGCCTGCTCTGGCTCTGTCATCCACTTGATGAATTCCCATGCTGCCTGCTGCCTTTCAGGAGAAGTACCCTGGCAGATGACGAACTGTCCGCCACCTGTAGGAGCGACACGCTCCTTTCCTGCTGGGAGATAGCAGACTCCCCAGTCAAAGGCGCAGCTATCACGCACGAATGCCAGGCTTCCTGACGAGTTGTACATCATTGCGGCTTTTCCTGCCACGAAATCACTGGATGAATCTCCGTAGAGCCTTTTTGCCGGAGCGTAGCCTGCTTCGACCAGCGATCTCAGGAACCTTACCGTTTCTATAGCCTCTGGAGAATCAAGATAAGTCTCTGTACCTTCAAGGTTGTTGATTGTTCCTCCGTTCTGCAGGATGAATACGGCCAAGTAGTAGAAGTCAATAGGAATCTCGACTCCATATACCTCTCCTGGAACGGTCAGAAGCTTGCAGTATTCAACGAGCTCATCCCAGGTCTCAGGACCTTTTTCCGGATCAAGTCCAGCTGCCCTGAACATATCCTTGTTGTAATAAAGGACATGTGTGGACTTCTGGAACGGTATGGCAACATATTCGCCTGCTACCTTGCAGTCATCGAGCATCGCAGGGAAGAACCTATCGAGGAAGTCCGGCCCTTCTGCATCGATGAAGGACTGGAGCGGAAGCGCGATGCCTTCATCAACGGCTGTCCATACGTCAGCGTTCGTCAGAACCGCGACATCTGGCGGATTGCCCGCTCTGCTGCTCGTAAGCGTCCTCTGGAACGTCTGTACATAGTCTCCGGCATAGATGGCCTCTATCTCCACTTCTGGATTCTGTGCCGAGTATTCGTCACAAAGCCCTGTCATGATAGTTGCCAGATCTCCTGCTGTTCCGATAGGGAAGAAGAAGCGAAGCGTCATCTTCTCCGAGTCTGCGCTGCCTGCCTGTTCCGATGAACCGTTGGCGAAGATAGTGGTAACCGCAAGCATCGATACAAGCATTACCATGAGAACCTTCTTCATCATTTCGAACTCCTTAGGGGTTAACCCCAGGTAATTTGTACTTACTGTCGATTAACTTGAAGGAGGATTATCATTAAATTTCAGTAATTTATTCGTATGCTATATTGCGAGCCTGTTAACCTTGCCTGCGGGATGTTGGCTTGAAGAGAATCCTTGGGATATCATTCAGCTGAAATATGCTCTTGAAGAAATAAAGCCTTGCATTTCTATCTGCAAGGCTCTGTCGCTTTGTTAATAAAGCCCCCTGTCGGATTCGAACCAACGACCCCGAGATTACAAGTCACGTGCTCTGGCCAACTGAGCTAAGGAGGCGTCAACAGGGGAACGATAACGGATTTTGCTGACAATTTCAACAGCCTAATGTAAAATCGGCTGAAAACAGCGGTATCAAGGCATGTAGGTTATCGGAGCTCACTCCTCGGAGGTCTTCTGATCCTGTATCTCCTTCCTTCTTTCCTTGCAGAGCTTGGATATCTCGGCCAGCGCCTTGCGAGCCCTTGCCGCAGATGCCTTTATGCCCTTCTGTTCGAAACGAGTGCTTTCTGCTACGTAGATTTCGAACTGAGCAATCAGTTCCTCATGAATCGTCATATTTACCTCCAATATTTATGAAATACTAACACACAATTTTCCCAATGCAAGAAAATAGGACAAAAATAATTGCACAGTTGGATTTTGGGGTATCGGTTTTTCTTAATCGATCTTGCGGCCCTTCCAGATGAACCCCTTTCCCGTCAAGCGGTTGTATAGCCCATGTACATACATCGTGCATATCTGGATGAGCGAGAGCGGTGCCGATATCGATATCAGCTTGCGCCAGCCGGCCTTCCTGCACGCCAGATACCATGAGACGAAGAAGAGGCAGACTCCGAGGATCATCGTCAGCGAGGTCCTCGTTGGCCCGAGGGCCAAGAACTCCGCTATGGCGGCTATGGGGGAGAATGCGATATGAAGCAGCAGGATAATCACAGCGGCAATCGGCAGTATCGACACTATCTTCGGAGGGAAGATGCCGGCGATTGAGCGCTCTATGCCTGCAAACGCATCATGGGCATTGGTATACATATAGCATGCCACGTACTCCGAGATCGATATGAAGGCAAAGCTTTTCCTCTCCCTGACGAAGAGGCGGGCAATGCCGACATCATCCATATGGCCCTTTATCCTTGAGTATCCTCCGGTCTCCTCATAGGCACTTCGCCTCATCATGATGAACTGCCCGATGGCGAATGTCGCGCTTGGAAGCGGGATATGATACACGAGGAAGTGCGGGATAAGGGTGTTTGTCAGCATCATCGCCGAAATGTTCACGGTACCTGCGAATGAAGGGCACAGCTCTGTAGGGAATCCTGAAATGATATCCAGATCATGCTCCTTCATTATCGAATAGGCGTGCGCGATGCAGTCCGAGGCATGATATGTGTCCGCGTCGGTCGCGAGTATGTATTCACCCTTCGCATGCGGAATAAGCTGCAGGAGGGCGTTTATCTTGCCATTGCTATGGAGATTCCTTCCCGCCTCCGAGTCATAGCATCTGATCCGCTGATCTGTCTTCTCATGCTCAAGCACGATCTCCCTGGTCCTGTCCGAGCTCTGGTCATTCATGACCAGTATCTCGATGTTCCTGTATGTCTGCTTCGACAGCGAATCCAGCAGGCGGCCTATCGAGGCCTCCTCATCGCGCGCAGGTATGATGATGGAGATGAGAGGGCCATCGGTATGGTCCTTGACGTTTCCGAGCTTCCTGAAATGCCTAAGGTTCAGCAGGGTAGTCAGCATCGCATATATGCCGATCACAGCCATCAGCATCGCATATATCGCGAGGTATGTACTCATCAGCGGTTCCTATCGTTCCTTCGTGTCCTGGCGTTATCCCTGCGGGCTGCCTCTATCGCGGGATCACCGCCGTAGATCGATTCAGCCTCATCAAGATACTTCTCACTCTCATCATACTCGTCGCGCTCAGCTAATGCTATGCCCTTTCCGGCAAGGAGGGAAAAGCGGTCAAGCTTGCTCATTCCCTCGCTTTCCTCCTCTATGGCGCTGAAGATCCTCAGGGCCTTTGCTGGAGATCCCCCTGCGATCGGCGGGGTATAGACAAGGCGGAATGCCTCCTGGAGAGCCACATAGTATTCATCGGGATAGTCCTTATACAGTTCCTTCGTCAGCGAGGAGCTTTCCATTCCCTTGCCCAGCCCGCCGTTGACATAGTAATCCGCTGATACGGCTTCCATCTCGGCAACGCGCCGCTGCAGCTCGCCTTCTTCCTCCGGAATCTGGTCAAGGTAGGCCTTCTCCAGATCGACATGGTGCCTGGCCTTTTCCTCTGCACCCATGTCCTTGAAGTATCTTGCCATATGATACTCTATCCTCGAGCGCTCCGTCATCGTGATATCGGTGGCTATGTATTGCTCATAGAGATCGGTCACGGCCGCCTCATCCTCTACGTTCTTGATCGCATCGATCAGTGCCATGAAGGCCGGATCTGCCGCAGTGGATGCAAAGGAGTCTGTGAATGCGGCAAGCGGCATAAGCAAGGCCATCATAAGCAGTATGGTCAACAGCGTCCTTCTCATCTGATATGCTTCTCCTCCGCTTCCTTGCGCATTATGTATCCGGGCTTCAGCTCCAGTCCCGTCCTTATGAATCCAGCCTTGCCATGGTCAAGCTTCTCCACCTCGTTCCCGTCTCCATCCAGCAGCGAGAAGCCCTCTGCCTTGAGCAGCGGTACATCCGGACCTATGAATTCAAGCGCATCTTCCTTCCTGATCTGATTCCTCACATCAAGCTCATATATGCCGTTTCCCCTGTCGCTCAGAACTGTTCCAAGGAACATGTAGTTCCTCTCGTATCCATAGCTTGTCGGCCTCGATACGTCAGCAGTGCCGTCGATCGGACCGGAGGAGAAGAAGAAGCCGGTGGTGAATTCCCTGTGGGATACATCGAATAGATCCCTGCGGTATCTGTCTAGGTCGGGATTCCCGTCTATGGCCTTGCGGTAGGCCCTGGTCGTGACCGCGACATAGTATACGGACTTCATCCTTCCCTCGATCTTGAGCGATGAGAGCCCTGCCTCCTCAAGTTCCTTCACATGATCTATCATGCAGAGATCCTTGGAGGAGAGTATCGTGGTGTAGCCACCTTCCTCTTCTATCGGATAGTAGAGTCCCGGGCGCTCCTCTTCCTCAAGCGCCATCCGGTATTTCCAGCGGCAGGTATGGGCACAGTCGCCCTGATTGCCGCTCCGTCCTGCAAGGTATGCGGATAGCAGGCATCTTCCGGAGTATGCCATGCACATCGCTCCATGGACGAATGCCTCCAGCTCCATGTCGGGAACGGCGTCCCTTATCCTCCTGATATCATCAAGCGAAGCCTCCCTGCCGAGTATGATGCGGCTGAATCCCATATCCCTATAGACCTTCACCGCCTCGGAGTTCATGCATGATGCCTGTGTCGAGAGGTGGAGTTCCCTGTCTGGAAACTCCTTCTGCAGGAATGGGACCGTACCGATATCAGAGACGATGAACGCGTCGAATGGCCAGAGCGCGATCTCATCCTTCATCTGGTGAAGCTTCTCGATCTGTCCCTCATGGAAGATGATGTTCATCGTGCAGTATATGCGCTTTCCTGTCCTTTCCTTGAGGGCGCGGACCTTCGCCAGCTCATCCTCATCGAAGTTCCCAGCGTTCTTGCGCAGGGAAAAGTCGGTAAGTCCCATATAGGCGGCATCCGCGCCATAGCTGAATGCCGTCTCAAGCTTCTCGTAGTTCCCCGCTGGAGATAGCAGCTCTATTGCCATAGCACCGCCTTCTCATGGGGTTGCTCGATGCTTCTCTCCCTTGCCTTTTCCTCACGCCTTTTCCTCTCTTCCTCGAGCGTGCGGAGGATCGACCGCTCAAGACGCTTGGAGTCCTCGTTCGGGAATGCGATCTCTATGACCTGTGAGATATCTGAGACGGGATGGAAGATGACATCACCCTTTACCTCTGGATCGAGCTTCTCCAGATCCCTGATGTTCTTATCAGGGATGATTATCTCCTTGATCATGTTCCGCCTTGCCGCAAGCACCTTCTCCTTGAGTCCGCCGATAGGCATCACCGAACCGGTAAGCGTCAGTTCGCCCGTCATTGCCAGGCCTTCCTTTATCGTCTCCTCGCGGTACATCGACCAGAGTGCCGTGAAGAGCGTTATTCCTGCGCTCGGACCATCCTTCGGCACAGCCCCCTCCGGTATGTGAAGATGTACGGTCGTATCCTCGAAGAATGAGAGGTCCAGGCCTCTTAGGTAGGCTTCCTTCTTCAGCGAGGACCAGGCGATCGATACCGATTCCTGCATCACGGAGCCTAGCTGGCCTGTTACCTTCAGCTCTCCCTTCATCGGCAGCGATTCAGCCTCTATGAGAAGCACGTCGCCGCCCATGCTCGTCCAGGCAAGCCCTATGGCCGTTCCGATCTTGTCGGCCTTGACTATCTCATCGGCGGGGAACACAGGCTTCCCGAGGTATTTCTCGACCCCGCTGCCCTTGATCGATACGGGAAGGTGCGTCTCCGGTTCGGAGAGTATCTGAAGCGCCACCTTCCTCATTATCTTGTCAAGGCTCTTCTCATAGTTCCTGACCCCGGCCTCGCGGGCGTACTCCGTGGCCACTAGCGAGAGGGCCGCCTTATCGAAGCGGATCTCCTTTCGTGTCAGCCCGTTCTTCTTCAGCAGCCTAGGCACGAGGTAATCCTTGCCGATATTCAGCTTCTCCTCCGGCGTGTATCCGGAAAGCTCTATGATCTCCATCCTGTCATACAGAGGCTCCGGGATATGTGATGTATCATTGGCCGTAACGATGAATAGCACGTCCGAGAGATCGTACGGGATATCCACATAGAAGTCCTGGAATCCCGTGTTCTGCTCAGGATCGAGCACTTCCAGAAGCGCGGAGGCAGGATCTCCCTGGAATGATTCTCCCATCTTGTCTATCTCATCGATGAGTATGACGGGATCAGGAACTCCCACGCTCTTCATGGCCTGTATGATCTTCCCAGGCATCGCTCCGACATAGGTACGTCTGTGACCCTTGATCTCTGCCTCGTCCCTCATGCCTCCGACGCTGAAGCGATAGAACTTCTTTCCCAGCGCCTTTGCTATCGAATAGCCTACGGAGGTCTTGCCGACCCCCGGAGGGCCTGCAAGGCATATGATAGCTCCCTTGCCGTTCTTCGCCTTGAGCCTGGAAGCCAGGAACTCGAGTATGCGCTCCTTGACCTCCTTCATCCCGTAGTGATCATGCTCTAGCACGCTCTTCACCTTGGCGATGGAATAGCTTGGAGCCTTCTCCTCGAATGAGAACGGCAGGGCCAGGAGCGTCTCGATATACAGCTTCGTCATTGCATACTCAGGATTCATCGTCTCAAGGCCTGAGAGCTTATCCAGCTCCTTGTCCACTACGGCCCTGTAGGCGGGGGGAAGCTTGGCGTTGGCGGCCTTGGTATAGAGATCCTCATCCTTGCCCTTGCCGCTGCGAGGACGCCCGGTAAGCTCTGCTAGCTCGCCGTTGAGCGCCTTTATCTGCTCCCTGAGTATCTGCTCGCGGTTGCGGTCCTTGATCCTCTGGTAGATATCCTGGCGTATAGCGTTCTCCTTGTCGATGATCTCCTTCTCGGTGGCAATGAATGTCAGGAGCTTCTCGATCCTCTGCCGTGGAGAGCGCGTCTCTAGCACATCCTGCAGGAACGCCCCTGGCGCGTTGATCGCGGATGCGGCGTAGAAGGAGAGCAGGGACGGATCGTCGATATTGGTGACATTCACATCCGACGCGAATGAGAACATGTTCGTGGACTGGCTCAGGCCTGTTATCGTGTCGCGCAGCACGCGCACGTACGAAGCCACAGCCTTCTCCTGCCTCGCCTCATCCGGCAGCGATACGAAGTCGGCATAGATCAGCGAGCCTTCGGTGGAGAACTTCTCTACCTTGACCCTCTCTATCGTGGATATGAATACATGGATACAGTTATTCGGCAGCCTGATGAAGCGAGAGGCCCTGGCAAGAGTCCCTACGTTCTTGTAGCCAGAGCCTTCCTCCTGCATCAGCGCGACGAAGTATCCATCCCCATTTATGGCCTTGGTTATGATCTGCACGTCCGATGGACGGCCGATCATCAGTGTCGTGAATGTCTCCGGAAAGAGCGGACGCTCAAGGAGAGGCAGTACTATCGCCCTCCTTGGAAGCTGCTCTTCGGCATTGTTCATCATGTTCTTCTCGTTCATAGTTTTCCCTAAGATAACAATATGCGGAGAATCAGACAATCCGGATAGCGAAGGGGCCTTCAGGGCTATGATCTCTCTGGGTACGGCAGGCCTGCCATCTCTCTGGACAGGCCCGCCTTCATTCATCCCTTATAGTCCAGAGGCAGGCTTTCCCAGCGTTTCTTAAGCAGGTAGGCCACGCTCTTAGGCTGCCTCTGCCTCGTGAATACGCCCTTCTTGTTTCCATCGACCCTCATAAGGCCTTCCGTTGTCTGGAAGTCAGCGAAGTTCCAGATCTGCTCCCCGCGCACGAAGTCATATGAATCGAACACGCGGTGCTGCATCTCCAGGACCTCATCCTGATACTCCTGTGACCACATAACCGATGGCAGCTTATGCTCCGACGCAAGGGTATCTCCGCCATACTCGGTGAATATGAACGGCTTGTCGAGTCCCTTTGCCTTCCATCTGTCCATCTCCTCCCTGAAGGCCGCTTCCGCATCCGATATCTCATAGCCGCCCTTGATATACCAGCCATAGTACCTGTTAAGCTCCAGGAAGTCGCACAGCTGGTAGCATCTGCATGTATCGGGACCGGAGCTTACTTCCATCGCGAATGTCCTTGGCCTCTTCTGTGGATCGAGCTCCCGGGCCTTCTCGAAGACTGCGGTGAAATAGGGGAGGCTATGCTCATCCTTCGACTCTGGTTCGTTCAGCAGGCTCCATGCGATGACCGACGGATGGTTCTTGTCACGGGCTATCATCTCCTCGACTGCCTTCAGATGGGCTTTTAGCAGCTGAGGCGTAGTCGGTTTCGCGAAGAACGAGGACGCGCCCTTGCCGGTACCTGCATCCAGGAAGTTCACGAGGCTCTCGAATAGCCCTACGGCAGGAACTTCGTCTATGATGAGGAATCCTTCCCTGTCTGCCATCCTGTAGATCTCCTCATCGTATGGATAGTGCGAGGTCCTGAATGAATTGGCTCCGATCCACTTCATCAGCTCGAAGTCCCTCTTCATCACTCCGATGTTGAATCCCCTGCCGACGATATCGCTGTCCTCATGCTTGCCGAATCCCTTGAGATATACCGGAGAGCCGTTTATGAGTATGTCCTTGCCCGATATCCTCACATCCCTTATGCCGATCTCCATATCATAGCTGTCGACCACTGCGCTTCCATCGGAGAGCGTGATCCTCATCGTATAGAGATAGGCGTTCCTGACCTGCCAGAGATGTGCGTCCTTCAGCCTTATGACGCCGGCCTTGCCCTTAGCCTCGGCGACCATGACGCCCCCCTCGTCGATCAGCCCTATTCGGACATCTCCCTCTCCAGTGGTCCTGACTGCATAGCGTATCTCTGCATCATTGCCGCATATGGAGTAATCGAGATCCACGTCGAAGATGCTTCTCTCAGGGACCGAAAGAAGATATACCGAGCGCTGGAGCCCTGAGTAGTTATAGAAGTCGAAGTATGGCTTCGTCATCTTCCTGCCGTTACGCAGGGTTATCGTACGTCCGCAGGGAATGTTCGTCTCATTCAGCTCGTTGTTGACCTTCACGACGATCCTGTTCATATCCCCATATGCCGCCGTACCGGTTATATCGACGAGGAATGGCAGGAATCCGCCCTCGTGCTCACCGACCTTCCTTCCGTTGAGGAATACCTCGGCCCTGTGGGTGGCTGCCCCGAAGCGCAGGAATACGCGCTCTCCCTTCATCGCTGCAGGGATGACGATTCCTGTCTCGTACCACGCATCGCCGGTAAACTCCCGTGTCTCCTTATCGGTATAGAAGTCCTGGAAGCTTGCCGGTACGGGAATCATCTCGCTGCCCGGTATTCCTGCAGCCCATCCGCTTTCGCTTCCGCATCCTTCCTCGTCAAGATGGAACTTCCACATTCCATCGAGCCTCATGGCTATCCTCGTAGGAGTGTTCGAAGGATAGAGCATCGAGTATTCAAGCATATCATTCTCCTTGTCTGCTAGATATTCTAGCATTGATGCAGGAGACAATCATCCAATGAATGTAGCCAAGGTGTTCCCAGCGCATCCTCCTCAGCCTGCGGATCATATGATCCTTCTATCATCGCTACCTGCGAATGCGTCCGTACGCTCTGCTCCTGCCTTGAAATCAGCTGTTTCAGATCAGGACTCCTTCCTCTGCTATCGTACCACTACTGTTCACGCATGCCTAAGATACCATTTCCCCGTAGGACAGGCGATCTCTTCCGCAGCATGCAGTGAAAAACCAATATTTGATGGAGTTTAATCCGCTAACCACGTATAATCGATGATGCATGCCCCTCTGGAGCAAGGATCGAGGCTGCGCGTGATCCTGCCTGGGCATCGGCATATGGATGGAGGAATATATGCTCTTAAGAAGGTTCGAGTCTATAGAGGCGATCGATAACGGCTATATGATAAAAGGCGATTCTGCTTCCGTGAAGCTGATATTCCTGTCCGATGATATCATCAGGATAAGGGTGAGCTTCGACGGAGTCTTCCGGGAGTCGTCATATGCCCTTGTCACCACCGCATGGGATGATGACCTGGATGAGCTGCTTAAGGACGAGAGGACACGCATCAAGGCGATCGATGTCCCCTGTGAGGATAGGGGAAGGGAGCTCGTGTTCACCACAGCCTCGCTGGTGCTTGTGCTGAACAAGGCCCCGTTCCATTTCCGCTTATATGATAAGTCCGGAGATCTTCTCTATTCCGATCTTCCCGAAAGGGCCTATGACCGTGACCAGCTCGGGCGCCTCTCTCATTACTCCAGGGTGGATAGGGAGAAGGATCATTTCTACGGATTCGGCGAGAAGACCGGGCATCTCGATAAGAAGGGACGCCATATGAGGATGTCTCCTAAGGATGCCATCGGCCATGATCCGGAGACCGGCGATCCTATGTATAAGCATATCCCGTTCTATATCCGCGTGAATGAGGACCAGCAGAAGGCGGTAGGGCTCTTCTACAACAACAGCTACGACGCCGTCTTCGATATGTGCGCGGAGATCAGCGGCTACTGGGAACGCTATTCCTTCTACCAGGCCGATGGCGGTGATATAGACCTGTTCCTCATAAACGGCCCTGAGATGAGGGATGTCGTCGACCGCTATACGATGCTTACGGGACGTCCGGCAATGCCTACTAAGCAGGCCATCGGATTCACCGCGAGCACGATGTACTATGCTGAGCTGGAGAAGGACTGCGACCAGGAGATATATAAGGTAATACAGAAGCATAGGGACGAGAGGATCTATCTTGATAACTTCTGGCTTGCCAGCGGCTATTCCTCTGGAGAGGAGGATAATCTCAGGTATGTCTTCAACTGGAACAAGCGCCGCTTCCCCGATCCTAAGGGATTCTTCGATAAGATGAACGCCATGGACATCAACGTGATACCGAATCTCAAGCCTGGGATATTGAAGCATCATCCTTATATGGACAGGTTCAAGGCTGCGGATGCGTTCATAAAGACACCTGACGGCAAGGATGATTACTACGGTCGCTGGTGGGGAGGAACGGGGCGCTTCGTCGACTTCACCAGCCCCAGCGCCAGGGAGTGCTGGAAGTCGCTTCTGAAGGAGAATATCCTTGAGATGGGGACGAAGACGGTATGGAATGATAACTGCGAGATGGATGGGGTCGAGGACCGGACCGCCCGATGCAGCAAGGAGGGCATGGGTGGCGATATGGCGGAGCTGAAGATCATCCATTCCAATATGATGGCCTATCTTGCCAAGGAGGCTATCGCGGAGGTCTATCCGAATGAACGTCCGTACATCATCAACAGGGCAGGGTATGCCGGCATCCAGCGCTATGCGCAGGTCTGGGGCGGCGATAACCTCACTGACTGGCGGACGGTGAAGTTCAATATAGCGACGATCCTCGGCATGGGGCTTTCCGGATGCCCGGACATGGGCTGTGATATCGGCGGATTCGCCGGTCCGGCTCCCGGACCTGAGATGCTTGTCAGGTGGATACAGAATGGCATATTCCAGCCGCGCTTCTGCATCAACTCGGCGAATAACGACAACACCGTTACCCAGCCGTGGATGTATGATGAGATGCTTCCCCATGTGCAGGCGGCATTTGCCCAGCGCTACAGGATGATTCCGTATCTGTATTCGCTGATGTACCAGGCCCATATGACAGGCATTCCTGCCATGAGGCCGCTGTTCCTTGAGTTCCCGCATGACAGGAAGTGCTATGGCGATAAGCTCCTGACGTTCATGTTCGGCCCTGCCGTGCTCGTTGCCAATGTCGTTGAGGAAGGTGCGGAGACAAGGGAGATATATCTTCCTGAAGGTGCCTGCTGGTATGACATGAATGACAATATGAGACGTTATGAGGGCGGACAGGCAATCGAGATTCCTGTGGATATCTCATCGATTCCGATGTTCCTCCGGGGCGGTTCCGTCTATTTTACATCGGAGGATATACATCAGGCAGGTACTGACCATGTCAGGACGCTCGACATGATCGTATCCGCTGACTGCGACGCTTCGGCGATATTCTATGATGATGATGGTCACTCCAAGGATTTTGAGAAGGGAGCCTATGCCCTTACGGATATCACCGTGAAGGCAGGGGACCGCAAGGTGATCTCATTCCGCAGGGAAGGAAGCTTCGAGCCTACGGTCGAGCGTCTCACCCTCCGTGTCGTAAGTCCGGAGAAGGGTGCTTTCTGGGTGACGGTTGATGGCAGGAAGCTTCCGCGCTTCATTGTCCGTGATGCTTATGACGAAGCTGACGAGGGCTGGTTCTACAACCTCTCAGACCGGACGATAATGGTTAAGTCCGCAATGCCTGAGTCCCGGGATTTCGATATCGTGGTAAGCACGGAGAAGTTCGATCTCATCGGCATGGCAGAGGATGAGTGACGGTATCTGGAGACGGCGATAGGTGAGGGGCTATCTGCCCCTTGCTATTGCTGAACTGCATCTTGAGAGTCGGAACGGAATTCTCCAATCCTTCTTTCCGATAAGAAGGCGAGGAGATTTTAAGCGTTGAATCCAGATTTCTTTGGAAGGTATCGATGGCCATATTCGAATAGATATGTTCTATGCTATGTCGTTCATCTGGAAGTCCGCAAGTATTGCTTATATAAGCAAGTATAAATGTGAATTACAAAATATTATGATTTTGTGGCAAGATTTGCCTTGCTGTTGCCTATGTTATATCATTATCTGTATTGGAGGCATAATTGGATCCTAGGCTTAAGGATATAGTTGTTACAGATATCACGGACGTGATGATGGTCAACATCCTTGGTGGCAATAAGAAACGCCATATTACAAGAAATGTTTATGGATTATCGTTCTGTAACGACGGAGAGATCATATATGATCATGATGGTAGACGATTTGTTTCGGATTCCAGTCATGTTATGATACTTCCTAAGGATATGTCATATACGATCCATGAAATAAGTCCTGGGCTTTTTCCTGTAATTAATTTCACTTGTACTGAGCCTTGCAGTATAGATGAATTTATACCGTGCGAGGTTGAGTCGATGGGCATTTTCATGAATGCCTATGAATACCTTCAGAAGTTATTCCTTTTCAAAAAGGAGGATTTTCGTTTCAAGGCTCTCGGTGCTATGTATGATATGCTTAGTAATCTCACCGTTGCGGATTATCACAGCAAGGAATATCTTTCAATACTGCCAGGAATCCGCTATATGGAAGAGAATTTTTCCGATCCAATGTTATCTGTTGAGAAGATGGCTAGCATATCCGGCATGAGCGTGGCATATTTCCGCAGGCGATTCGAAAACGTATATGGAACTTCTCCTAGGAAGTATTTGATTGATATAAGGATAAAAAGAGCAAAGCAGCTACTTAACGCAAACAGGCCATCGATTCAGGATATATCTGCAGCTTGCGGCTTCGCAAGCGTTCATCATTTTTGCCGTTGTTTCAAGGACATAGTTGGCTGTACTGCCACTGAGTATTATGAGCAGTATGGCATGAAAGGCATTTAACATTTTTTAGAGTATTTAACAAAATCGATAAAAATTTCAAATTAATAAAGTATCGAAAATAACAATAAACCATCTGTAATCTAAATTGACAGCCCGTTTCTTGCAAACAAATAATGTAATCAGCAGGTGATAAAGATGGATTTTCTCAGAAAGACTGTTGTTATTACGGGAGCAGCATCGGGAATAGGCTTTTTATGCTCTAAGAATTTCGCAGAAAATGGTGCAAATATTGCGATGCTTGATGTAAATACTGAAAATTTGGGTAATAAAGTTAATGAGCTGAGAGCTCTTAGTTATGATGCCATTGGTGTTGCTGTCGATATCAGGAATTATGGTCAGATTGTAGAAGCCAGGGAAAAGATAATTAATGAATTTGGAAGCATTGATATCGTTGTCAACTGTGCCGGTGGTTCATCAAAGCGAATTTGGAAATGTGATGATGAATTTATCAATGTTCCAATTGAGGTTTTTGATTGGGGTATTGATGTTAATCTCAAAGGTCCCTTTTATGTTGCTCATGCAATGATGAAGCAAATGGTTGCGCAAAAAAGTGGAGTGATCGTGAATATTGGATCAATCACGGGCGAGGAAGGATGTCCCTCCGCCATAGATTATTCTGCAGCAAAAAGCGGAGTTATGTATGGCATGACGAAATCACTGGCCTTGTATGGGGCGCAATATGGCATAAGAGTCTGCTGCGTATCCCCTGGCCCTGTCCTGACCAGAGCCGCAATGAGCAATATGTCTACGCTTGTTGGCCGTGCTGCAGATCCACAGGAGATAGTCGACTTAATCTTGTATGTTGCTTCTGAGAAGGGCGCATTCATCACAGGTACGAATTATCTGATTGATGGTGGCAGAAACATCATGAGGATAAAGAAGGGGTAAGACATGGAAGTGAAGCCGACATTCCTTAACCAGCAGAATCCTATATTATGTGCGATAACCGAATGCAGTGATCCAGAATCCATAATATCAGATATGTGCAATTCATTTGATGATGGCGCAGATGCCTTTGCCATCGAAATGGATCACATGAATGATGATGATAAGACTCTTTCAAAATTGAGGTACATCTTTTCCTTCGCAGGAAGAAAGCCGATATATGTTACGAATTATCGGCAAAATAAAAATTCTGGAAAAACCGATGAAGAGCTTGTGGCTGAATTATTGGTTGCCCTGGAAGCTGGGGCGACTTTGATTGATGTCATGGGAGATCTGTATGACCCGCACCCACTTGAGTTGAGCTTTGATGAAAAAGCTGTAGAAAGGCAGATGAAGCTGATTGATCTGATACATGAGAGGGGCGGAGAAGTGTTGATGTCATCTCATGCAAAAACCTTTCTTGAAGAAGCAAAGGTCATTGAGTTTGCCTTGGCTCAAGCCAGCAGGGGGGCGGATATATCCAAGGTCGTGACATGGGCAGATGACTATGATGAGCTTTTGGAGAATCTTAGGACGTCCGTGCATCTGAAAGAGAGGCTTGATATTCCATTCCTATTCCTTTCCTGTGGGAAATGTTGCCGTATACAGCGTATCACGGGATATATGTATGGTTCCTCGATTGTACTAAGTGTTCCGAAATATGCGGATATAACATCTAGGTGGCAGCCTACTGTTCGAGCTATGAGGGCCGTTCTTTCCAATACGAACTGGAGTATGTACAGGGATGAGTGAAAAGGAGCTGAGAATGAAGAAGAAGCTAGTTTTTCTAATAAGGAATTGGGAGGATATTCTTGCTGCGATATTTCTCTCTGTGATGGTTCTTACCGCCATATTCAATGTTTTTACAAGATATATTCTTAATTATCCATTCACATGGGCTGAGGAACTTGAATGTATCTGTTTGGTATGGGCGACATTCACGTCTGCCGCCGCGGCCTATAAGAAGAATATGCATTATGGCATGGATTTCCTTGTCGATAGGCTTCCGATGAAGTCGAAGATCCTACTTAGGCGGATAATCGTATTTATCTCTATCTTTTTCTTCGCCTTCCTATTATATCTGTCCATTCTTTTCATCGGTCAGGTTACGAAAACAACTATTTTCTTCCGTCTTAGCTATAAATATATCGATTTGGCAGCGATAGTTGGTTTCCTGAGCATGGAGATCTATTCGATTCTGTACTTTATAGAATCCTTTACGCATCCGGAAAGATTTGCAGCTAGGTACATTGCTGCTTATGAGGAGGATCATATGGAAAGCATTAATGGAGGCAACTCATGACATTATATCCTGTTATTTTGTTATTCCTCTTATTCGGAGCTGGCGTTCCTGTAGCAATTGCCCTAGTCATGTGCCTGATAGGATACTTCTTATCTGATCCTTATATTTCAGCAACCGTGATTATCCAGAGGATGGTTGCCAATGTAGAGAATCCTTCGATGATGGCTGCCCCGATGTTCATAATCGCGGGATCCATCATGAGCCAGAGCGGGGTGACGAGTCGCCTGATGGATCTAGCTGATTGTTTCGTTGGAAGTCTCAGAGGTGGACTTGGCCATGTCAATATACTCTTGTCTACCATGATGGGAGGAATATCTGGTTCCGGAGCTGCTGATGCAGCATCAGATTGCAAGATATTGGTCCCGGAGATGTCTAAGCGTGGATACCCCAAAGCCTACAGCGCGGCTGTTACAGCTGCTTCTGCGGTGATAACCCCGATAATACCCCCAGGCGTCGGGCTTGTCATATTCGCAGCTCTTTGCGAGGTCTCTGTTGGTAAGCTTTTCTGCAGTGGGTATGTCCCTGGGATAATGATGTGTATCGGCATGATGATCTGGAATGGTATCTGGGCAAAGAAGAATGGCATTCAGAAGACGAGGGACAGGATTGCTGATAAGAAAGAGATTTGGAAGGCCTTGAAGGAATCTGCATGGGCCTTGGTTATCCCATTCGTTCTTATATTAGGACTCAGAGCTGGAGCATTTACTGCTGTTGAAGGCGGTGCGATAATCGCCATTTATTCCGTATTTGTCGGCAAATTCATCTATAAGGAGCTGAGATTCAGGGATTTGCCAAAAATAATGTTTGAATCTGTACTTTCCATCGGCCCCGTTATGCTCGTACTCTGCGGAGCAAACGTATTCAGTTATTATCTTAGCTGGGAACGTGTACCGCAGGCTATTACGGCGGCTGTTGCAGATTTGAGTGCAAATAGGATCTTGTTTCTTCTGATAATCGATGCAATGATGTTAATCCTCGGCATGTTCCTTGATGGCATGGCTTGCATGATGATTGTTGCTCCTCTGCTTGCTCCTGTAGCGACAGCCTTGGGTGTGAATCTAATTCATTTCGGTATTGTGATGTGCCTGTGTACGGCAATCGGCGCAATAACTCCGCCGTTTGGTACTTACATATTCCTTGTGTCCGGGGCTATCAAGGTAAGGACAGCTGAGGTATGCAAGCAGCTTGTCCCATTCATAATCATATGTGTGATCGTACTGTTGCTCATCACGATATTCCCGGATCTTACGTTGATTATACCGAAGCTGGTCTATGGATCTGTTTGATTAGGAGAGTGTTATGAAAGCGATTCTTATAAAGGATGATGAGAGGCGGAGCCTTATATGGACGAATGTTCCTGATCCATGTATCGGGTCTGACGAGATACTCATTGAGATACATGCTGCAGCATTGAACAGGGCTGATTTGATGCAGCGAGCTGGTGATTATCCTCCTCCTGAAGGATGTCCTGAATGGATGGGACTGGAAGTCTCGGGGGTAGTCGTTGCAATAGGTGATGTGGCTGAATCGGAGTCACAATGGAAGATCGGCGATAAAGTATGTGCCTTACTTGGTGGTGGAGGATACGCTGAATATGTCGCTGTCAGATATGACATGGCCATGCCTGTTCCTTCGAACTGTTCTATGATACAGGCGGCTGCTATTCCTGAAGCTTTTGCCACGTCTTATTTGAACTTGTTTATCGAGGGTAATGCAAAAGATGGCGAAACATTGCTGATGAATGCTGGAGCAAGTGGTCTTGCCAGTGTCCTGATCCCTATGGCAAAGGCTTTTGGATTGAGAGTGATCACCACTGTACTTACACAGAAGATTGCTGATTCCCTCGGACATCTTAATGCCGACCGTGTCATAGTGACGGAGAAGGAAAGCATAGCAGATGTCATGAAGAGAGAACTAGCGGCTGGCCATGGTATAGATATTGCGATTGATTGTCTAGGAGGTCCCGCTGTCTCGGAGTGTCTTCCTTATATGGAAAGAGATGGTAGATGGATAATCATAGCGACATTGGCTGGTGATGAGGCCCTGATTGATATGAAGCTTATGTATAAGCATTCATTGCGGATCATTGGAAATACTCTTAGGGCTAGGACTCCTGCGATGAAGGCTAGAATACTCTCAGCTCTTGTTCGTGATGTTTGGCCTAAGGTAGTAAGGGGTGAAGTTATGCCAACAATCTATAAGACATTCCCTATTGAACAGGCAGAGGAAGCCCAGGCAATCCTCCAGCGTGGCGAGAATGTCGGTAAGGTCGTACTTGTCGTGAAGGAGAAATAATTGGATGGATTTACAGATAAGACTGCGGTGATAACTGGAGCTGCTGCCGGTATAGGACTTGCTACTGCAAGGATGCTCTTTGATTTCGGCGCACATGTCATGCTGATTGATATAGATGAATCTATGGCTGAAGCTGCGGCGGAAGCGATAGATCCTTCTGGGGATGCAGCTAAGGCATATCGCTGTGATATAAGCGATGAGGATTCAGTAAGGAGAGTATTCTGTGATATCAGGGAGAAGTCAATATCTGTCGATATACTTGTGAATAATGCAGCAATCTGGCGGACCGGTAATGCTGAGTTCATATATTCCGATTCCTATAATTGGAAAAGGAAGATAGGTGTTAACATCCTAGGGACCATGTATTGTACTCATGCTGCGTTAAGAGGAATGACCGATAGAGGCTGGGGGCGGATAATCAATGTGTCATCCGTTGCAGGAATATATGGTATTCCTTACATGTCAGATTATTCGATGACCAAAGGAGCTATAGACAGCTTTACGAAGGCTGTTGCCAAGGAGGTTGCTGCCTTTGGGGTCACAGTCAATGCAGTTGCTCCTGGAAATGTTAACAGCGATGGTTCGAAGGAGCATGAGAGAGAGGATCTTTCATTCATACCGCATTCCTGTCGTCCAGAGGATGTCAGTGGGTTGATCTGCTTTCTTGCAAGTAATCAGGCTGGATATATTACAGGGCAGGTAATCCAGATAGATGGATGTCGTAAGAAGGTATAAAGCATCCTGTATCAACAGGATATTCGAAAAAAGGAGAAAGAAATGAAGAAAGTGCTTACTGTCTTGGCAGTACTCATGATGTTTGTGAGTATTGCATTCGCAAGTGGTTCTGCAGAAGGAGATGGCCCTAAGGTCACGACTCTTAAGATCTCTATCTCAGAGACTCCTGCAGATATCAAGGCCCAGCTCATAAACGATATGATAAAGGAGATGGAGGAACTCAGCGGAGGAGAACTTAAGTTTGAGCTTTATTGCTCGAACGAGCTTGGGTCATTGGGTGATGTTGTCGAGCAGACTAAGATCGGTGCGAATATCATCTCTGGAACTTCTGGTGATTTCTATGCTTCTTATGGAGCTCCGGACATCATGGCAACGGCCCTGCCTTATGTCATAAAGACCGCCGATGAATGTGAAAACCTTAACAGTTCTGATCTATTCAAGGAATGGGCGGATGCGATTGAGGCTGAATCGGGACTTAAGCTGTTTAATATCGGATGGTGTTCTACTCCTAGAGATATCATATCGATAAAGCCGATAAATAGTGTTGAAGACCTTTCGGGATTCAAGATCAGGATACCCGGAGCTGCAATGGATGCATTCTTTTCTGCTCTTGATGCATCTACGATGTCAATGGCCTTCTCGGATGTCTATACGAGTATGCAGCAAGGTATGATTGATGGGGCAGAGGCTGGCATATCTGGGCTGTATTCGTATTCTCTTCAAGAAGTCGGAAAATATGTATTCATGTCTGAGCATTCGCTTGCTCCTGCTGTATGGTCTATGAGTTCGGCTGTATGGAATAGCCTTTCTGAGGAAAATCAGAAGATACTCGTGGAAACATTTGAGAAGTATAGCCGGCTTTATGCAGAGAAAGGGCTTGAGCTTCAGCAGGAGTATATCGACAAGATGACGTCTGAAGGTGTTACATTCATTTATCCATCAGAGTCCGACAAGGTTGCAATGGCTGATGCTGCAGTAAAGGCTATAGCGTCATTTCCTGAGTTGTCTGAAGGACTTTCCGATAGGATTGCGGAAGCAATAGAATAATCTCATTGTCAGCTTGACTTATTATTCTGTTGAGGCCGTCGCTAATTCTGCGGCGGCCTTCAATATGATGCGATGGCTGAGCGTAGTCAGTGGTTGCATGCGTTTATGCCGGTTCGTAATCAGGTTTTGTTGTTCTATGTCCGCGGTATGATGATGTGATGCACTTTCAGGCTTTCCTGAATATGCCTTCTTCCTGCTTCACTCCCTCATTCATCGCCCTTATGACTCCCATGGTCATCGGTACAGACATGAGGAATGTCACGAGGTCTGCAAGCGGCTGGGCTATCTGTATGCCCCAGATGCCGATGAGGGGAGGCAGTATCCAGACTATCGGTATGAGTATGATCCCCTGGCGGGCAAAGCCCAGTATCGAGGCTCGCCACATCTTCCCTGTCGTCTGCAGCAGCATGTTGCTTATAGTGATCCATGATGAGAATACGAGCGTGAAGCATCTGAGCCTCAGCGCTATGTCTCCGATCTCTATGACCTCCGCATCCCCTCGCCGGAAGAAGCCTACTATCGGGGAGGCCCAGATGTACTCTATGACCGCGAGGACCAGAAGGACTGCTGACATAAGCTTTACGCAGAACCAGAATCCTTCCTTGACCCGCCTATAGAGTCCGGCTCCATAGTTGTAGCCGCATACCGGCTGGAAGCCCTGGCCGACTCCGATCAGGACCGAGTTGGTGAAGTTTCCTATCTTATTCACGATTGCCATGGCGGCTATCGCGGCATCGCCGAAGGGAAGGGCCGCGTTGTTCAGGCATATCATGGCGACCGATGTGACGCTCTGGCGGCAGAGTGATGGCAGTCCTCCGTTCGTGATCATTCCCAGAAGCTTCAGCGATGGCTTGAATGAGCGTAGCCTGATCTTTACAGTGCCTATGCGCTCGGAGAGTATGAATAATATGATGAAGCTTACGAACTGGCTTATCGCGGTTGCAAGGGCAGCTCCTGATATCCCCATATCGAAGCCGAAGATGAACAGCGGATCAAGGAACAGGTTGAGTATGCCGCCTGTCGTGAGTCCGATCATGGAGTAGAACGAGTTCCCTTCGAACCTCAGCTGGTTGTTCAGCACCAGCGAGGATGCCATGAAGGGAGCCGCGATAAGGATCCAGAACATGTAGTCCATCGCGTATGGCAGTATCGTTTCCGAGGAACCGAGGAATATGGACATCGGACGGAGGAAGATGAGGCCAAGCACCGATACCGCCACTGAGAGTATGAGCGATGATATGAAGCCGGTTGATGCAAGTATCTCCGCGGTCTTCTCATCATGCGCTCCAAGACGCCTTGACATGTTGTTTCCGCTTCCCTGTCCGAAGAAGAAGCCTATGGCCTGTATCACGGCTTGAAGCGATAGCGCGACGCCGACAGCTGCCGATGCGCTCGTTGATATCTGGCCAACGAAGAACGTATCCGCAGCGTTGTATAGCGTCGATATCAGATTGCTGATCACCGTCGGTACCGAAAGCCGCAGTATCAGGCCCTTGACAGGGGTTTCCGTCATCTTCCTGTATTTCTCGTCTACTGTCTCTGTATTCATAGCCCTTAGCTATGGATAGTAAGACCGGATGATAAATATTGAAAGCCCCTCCGGAAATCATTTTTCCTGCGCTTCTCTCATTCCCCGCTCTTGCCGTAGTTCGATAGCACCCTTGCCGAAGGATCATCCACGTCGCATCCCTGCCAGCTCCGGTTAGGCATCCAGAATCCAGGTATCATCCTGTACTGTCCAGGGTAGAAGCTTTCGAAGATCTCCCTGTAGAGCAGTGACTCAGGCGTGAATGGCCGCCCCTGCTCCGGATACCTCAGGTACTCCTTCTCAAGGTCCTTGCCCTCATAGAGCGCTGCCGCATGCGCCTTGAGTATGTCGACCATGCTGTGCCCCACTGCATCGCTGAATGCCGCCTTATCCCTCCATAGGATGTCATCCGGAAGCCATCCTCCTTTCTCAAAGGCCTTCCTAAGGAGGTATTTGCCGTGGCCTGAATGGTTCATCTTCATCTCCGGATCGATTGAAAGGACATATGAGGCGAAGTCCAGATCTCCGAACGGTACCCTAGCCTCAAGGCTGTTGTCCGCGATGCACCTGTCCGCCCTCAGCACGTCATACGCATACAGCTCATGGACGCGCTTCTGGCTCTCGCGTTCGAAGGCCTCGGGATCTGGGGCGAAATCGGTGTACTTATAGCCGAAAAGCTCATCGGATACCTCTCCGGTAAGCAGTACCCTCGTGTCGGTGTTCTCGTGAATATACCTGCAGAGAAGGTACATGCCTATGCTCGCCCTGATGGTCGTTATGTCGTAGGTGGCGAGGGATTCAATTACCTCTGGCAGGATCCCGATTACGTCCTTCTCCGTCATAGTGACGTTCGTATGGACTGATCCGAGGAAATCCGCCGTTCGCGCGGCATACTTCGAATCTATCGGGTCGGTATCCATACCGATCGAGAACGTGCGGATAGGACGCTCCAGCAGGCGTGATGCTATCGAGCAGACGAGCGAGCTGTCCAGACCACCTGAGAGGAGGAAGGCAACCGGAGTATCGGAGTCGAGACGCTTCTCGACAGCCTTGATGAGCCTGTCCCTTATCCCTGCCGTGATTTCCTCGATGCTTCCGCGCGTGTATTCCCTTACCTCTGATATATCTCGATAGCAGATGAATCGCCCATCTTTGTAGTAGTGTCCCGGAGGGAAGGGGAGGACGCGGCTGCAGAATGGCATCAGCAGGCAGGCCTCGCTTGCGAAGGCGATCATCCCGTCGCTGTCATAGCCGTAGAACAGGGGACGTATGCCTATCGGATCACGGGCCGCTATGAAGCCCTCTGCCTCATCATATATGACCGTGGCATACTCCGCGTCGAGCATCGGGAACATCCTCTCGCGGTGCTTATCGTACAGATAGAGGAGCGTTTCGCAGTCGGAATCGGAGCGGAATGCATAACCTGCGTCCTCAAGTTCCCTCCTTATCTTCCTGAAGCCGTAGATCTCCCCGTTGGTGATGCTGTACCTTCCTTCATGGCAGAAGGGCTGCATCCCTCTTTCATCGATACCCATGATGGAAAGCCGCTGGAACGCGAGAAAAAGGCCTTCCTTCGGCGTGATTATCCTCGTCGCATCGGGGCCCCTCCGCTCCGTCCTCTTCAGTATCTCCTTAATATCCTGGAGACTGAGCCGCCTCCCGCTATATGCGAATATCGTACACATATGACCTCAGACCGCAGCGTATAGCTGGCTATATGACTTAGACTTATCAGCTTCGATCGCGATGAAGCTGCCTGATAGGCATTGATCGGCGGAGATGGAGAATACCGACGCGAAATCAGTGATGATCGGACGCAGCACGTCCTCCTTCTCCTCTTCCTCCACGTTCCGCCGTATGAGCTTATCGGAAAGATTGGGCGGTATCCTTTCCGTCCTGAGGTAGATGGTGCCGGCATACATGCCGTTCCCGCAGAAGTATCCCGTGATATCCTCACCCTCATCGCCGAGCCCAAGCACTATGATGATCCCGCCAGCAAGGTACTCGCCGAGGAAGGAGCCTGTCCTGCCGCCGATCACGAGTATGCTCCTATTCTCCTCATAGGCTTTCATATGCACGCCTGCCCTGTATCCTGCGTCTCCTAGGACATAGACACGCCCTCCTCGCATACCATATGCCAGCGCGTCTCCCGCGCATCCCCTTATGGCAACCAGACCGCTGTTCATGGTGTCTGCCGCGGCATCCTGGGCATTGCCGTCCACATAGACCGATCCGCCGTCGAGATAGGATGCGAGCGCGTTGCCCGGCGTCCCCTTCACGTGGAGCGTGCCGGACCTCATTCCGCAGCCGATGTATCGCTCACCAAGGCATCCTGTTATCGTTATCTCCTCGCTTCCATGCTTCCTGATCGCTTCCATGCCATCGCGTCTTATATCCAATTCCCTCATGTCACTCTCCTGCATATCCGATTCCGAGTATCTCAAGCTCCTTGACGTTGAGATCCACGCCTTTCAAGGCCCTGCGGTTCCCTCTCAATGCCTCGATGCTGTTTATGCCCATTCCTCCCATGATCTCCATGATCTCCCTTGTCCAGGCATTGACGAGATTGACGAGCTTCCTTGCGCCATCTTCCGGATCGAGCCTTGCCGTCAGCGCGGGGTCCTGTGTGGCCAGTCCCCAGGCACATCTTCCCGTGTGGCACGATGCGCAGATATGACAGCCGAGGGCACAGAGCGCGGCAGTGCCTATCGAGACAGCGTCTGCACCGAGGGCTATTGCCTTCACCGCATCGGCGGAGTTCCTTATTCCTCCTGAGGCGATGACGCTCACGCGGTCCCTTATCCTCTCTTCCCTCAGCCTCTGGTCGACTGCGGCTATCGCAAGCTCTATCGGGATACCGACGTTGTCGCGGATGCGCTTCGGCGCAGCTCCTGTCCCGCCTCTGTATCCGTCTATCGAGATGATGTCCGCGCCGCTTCTGGCGATTCCTGATGCGATAGGCGCGATATTATGCACCGCGGCAACCTTGACGATTACCGGCTTACGGTAGTCCGTCGCTTCCTTTATCGACATGACGAGCTGGGCCAGATCCTCTATCGAGTAGATGTCATGGTGGGGAGCGGGGCTTATGGCATCCAGCCCTTCTGGAACCATCCTCGTCTTCGACACGTCCCCGATGATCTTCCTTCCCGTAAGGTGCCCTCCGATACCGGGCTTCGCTCCCTGCCCGATCTTTATCTCGATGGCTGCGGCAGCGTTGAGGTAGGTCTCATGGACGCCGAAGCGTCCGGACGCAACCTGAACGATCGTGTTCTTCTTGTAGGGATAGAGGCTTTCATGAA